>CAMCEM010000106.1 GCA_945873755.1 Chitinophaga pinensis
TCATCGGATATTTCTGCAATATTCTTTTTTTCATCATCATCTAAAAACTCATAGTAGTCGGGCGAATGGAAAGCAATTGCAGGTAATTCATCATGTTCTTTCCCACACTTTGAACAAACAAATTTCTTTTTTTCTTTTGATTTTTTCCAAAACATAGTTTCTGTTTTTTATTTTTCATTTACCAAAACGTAACACTAATATTTCTATATCCGCTCTAATCTCATTTAGTATAAAATTTTACTAATAATGCATTTAAAAATCAATATTTAAATTAAATTCATTTGAACCCAAACTTAAATAACCACATTTTTTGTTTTGTAATTTAGTATTGAATATAATGTATTCGTTATTGTTTTTTTCAAAAGTATAACCTTTTGTTTTAAGGTCTTCTATTAGGTTTTTTATAAACTCTTCATTTTTTCCTTGTGCTTTGCCAAAAAGGCTAATTGTTAAGTTATAACCAACTAATTTTGCATTGGGGTTTATATTTGTTCCTTTTAGTTTACAAGTATTGCAGGTATTGGTTTTTTCTTCAAAATGGTTTAGTTTTATGTTGTCACTATACTTCAAACTAACTCTACAGTATGCAAAGTCTATATGTTCCGGAAATGCAACTTCTTGTTTTTTTGTATCGCTTAAATAACTCAGTGAGTCAAAATACATCTTTTCTCCATCATTATAGACAGGTTCTCCATCAACCATCAAAGCCGATTCTAATGCTGCCAAAGAATCTGCAATTATAGCCGCTTCCACAATAGCATCTGCCATTTGACTATCATCTAACCTTCCAAATACATTTCTATTATTATTGCTTAATTCTGCATACATTTCTAATTGAGTAAGTTCATTTTCACCATAAACTTCATTCTCCCCAGAATAATTTCTTTCCTTTTTCAACTCAAATTTGTCAATCATTTGTTTTACACCATCGTTAGCAATTAAACCATTAATACTATTGTTTCCAATTTTATTGGCTATGCGGCTAACTAGTTCTTTTGTATCAAAATAGTTGGTTTTGGCTGGTTGCTGTTCGCTTTTAAAATCTGCAAATGAATTAACAAAAATGGTGCTTTTAGAAAGTTCTTTTAAGTTTTTATCTAAAAATATAGCTCCTCCTTTTTCCATGGCTAAGTAGTTTCCATTAGGCAGGGGAAAAATAAATAAATATGGAATTTTCTTTACTACATCTCCATTAAGGTTATATATATTGGTTTCACTGTTTTCTCTTACATTAGCCCCTATAAATTGATTACCTATTAGCACTAATAAATCAAACTTTGCCCTTACCATTATTTCGCCTTTGTTGTTTAATATTCCAAACTTTTCGCCAGTAATAAATGGGGTAAAATTGGCATTGGTATATGGCAAAACCCAATCGTAAATGGGGTTAGGTTCAAATGCAACTTTTCCATTTACAGCCATCATTCCGCAGCCTCTATAATTTTTTCTAAAAGCAATTTTTCCATTTACCACTTCGTTTGCCAATACCATATTGGTTGTTAAGTTAAAAACAAAACTGCCTTTTTTGTCAATAATTCCAACTGCTACTTTCCCTAAATCCATTTGCTCCACCACGCAATAGTTTTCGTTAAAATTGCTTACTTTGTTATACATTGGTTCTATAACTACCTTGCCAGTTTGGTCTACAAAACCCCATAAATTTTTACTGTTTTTAAATGCCGCCAAACCGTTTTTAAATTCGTAGGCCTCTTCAATGGTTTTGCCATTATAATCGTTTAGTAAAGCCACCACTTCGCCTTTGGTATTTATTATTTTTAAGCCCTCGTTTTTGGCAGCAACTATTGCCAAACCTTCGCTAAATAAAGTGCCCGACACATACTCTTGGCCTATTTGTTTAAAATCATTTTTACTATCAAAATAAGTAATAATACCATTGCTCGATACTTTAATAATACCAAATAACTCCTCTACATTTTGCGAGTAAATGGTTTTTTTGGTAATATCATTCAGGTTAGCAATTTGTTTGCCAGTTAAATCAAATATTAAAGTGGGACCACCTTGGTATAAACTGCCAAAAAACAAGGTTCTGTTTGCAGGCCATTTTATATTATTTCTACTAAAAATATCCCTTCCAAAAGCATTTGTGTTAATAATGCTAAGAAGTACTAAGAAAGGTAAGAAGTATTTTTTCATTATTTTTTTATTTGTTGGCAAAATATAAAATAAACATTGGTTTAAAACATAATATAAAGTCAATTTGTATTGTTGCGGTTTCTATTTAATTAAAATTAGTTATTTACCTAAAATACACCTTTGCAGTTTCAATTATTTTATCATCAACCAGTAATGTCGCAATAAACATTTTCCCTTTACTTTGCTTGGGTTCAAACAATATTTCGTTAATTCCTTCAGTTAGTTGAATTTTGGTTTTTTCTATTTGTTTGCCTGTTAAATCGGTAACTATTATAGTAGCTATTTTACCTTTTAAGTTTTGATTGGCTACTATGCTAAAGGTTGTAGTTTCGTCAAACGGATTGGGGATAATGCTTAGTAACTGCGCACCACTTTTGTTATTGGTAAATTCAATATTTCCTAAAGCTGGTGAATTGGTTACCCTAACAAATTGCTCAATGGAAAACAAACTTTCTATTCCATTTTCATCAACTGCGCATACACTTACAAAATAAATACTGTCTTTGCGCACATGGAAGGCACGGTATTCGTTGGTATTAGCAGTTATTAAAGTATCAAAATCGTTTGTTTTATTTCTAAACCCTATTTTGTAAAAAGGGTAATTGGTATTGCTTACTATTTTAATATTTATTCCGTTGCCATCGTTAGCAATGGTAAATGTGGGTGTATTGGGCCCCATAGCTGCCATGGCCAATGCATTTCCATTTATAATGGCGTTGCGTTTTAGGTAATTGGCATTTACAAAAAAACTATCCAATTGGCTATCGCCATTGATGTCTTTCCCTAAAATATCTCTTGAAGAGTGCTGCCTATCTTGGTAGCCAGCAATTGGGTTGGCATCGCCATGTTCGTTGGCCGAAGTTAATCGAATAGCCGAAAAGCTTTTTTGCCTAAAAGGAATATGGTCTCCACCTCTGCCTGTTCTGTCTTCGGCATTCATTATGTTAATGGTAGATTTAACAGTACTTAAATTAAATATTTCATCTAAGTATTGTAATTTAATAAACCTTGCTAGCCCTTTATGCAAAGAGGCATTGGTACCAAACGAAAATAACCTTACGTTGGTGCTATCCACATTGTTTTCGCCAGGACAGCCAGGAGGAGAAGCTGTTTTTCCGCAAATAATTCCGCCTACTATATCGTTATTTAAAACAGTATAAATTTTAATTTTTTTGTCGGCACAATATTGCGCAAAAGCCGTTGAACCGTTTAGGTTTTGTTCCTCGCCAACGGTAAGCATAAATACCAAGGTGCGTTTGTAATTATACTTACTCATTACCCTTGCCAATTCCAACACCAATGCTACTCCACTCCCATTGTCCTCCATGCCGCTGGCCAAGCAAGTAGTATCGCAACTTGTTTCGCACCTCGAATCGATGTGGGCTTCCACCAAACAAACTTCTTTTAAAGTTGTATCGGTGCCAGGCAATGTGGCTAAAATATTACGGTGTTGGCTAATGTTACAAATATTTTGATCAAACTGAAAATAGCTGGTTAATAACGGACTGTTGCTTTTAAAACTTTCTAATTTATTAAAAGCCCATCTTCGTGCTGCGCCAATTCCTTTTTGGGCAGAAACAGTATCTGAACCTGTATTGCGTGTATAAAATTTTTCGAGTTGAAACAAATAACTTTTAACCGAATCGGAATTAATTTGATTCAATAATCCATTTACAATTTCACTTTTACTGGATGAAACAATGGATGGATAAAATGAATTTGGATTATAGTTTCCTATAAGCACTTGCTCCACCAAAGTATTGGTAAGCTTTAAGTTGGTTTGTGAGTTAGCAAATAAGGTGGAAGAGACAAGTATTAAAATAAAAATTCTTTTCATTATATTTTGAATATTATAAATTCAAATATATAATTCCAAACCTATTTTTTTACTTCAAAAAGCATTTCTTTACTTACTTTTTTAATTTTATCGCCATGCTTTAAGCTTTTAGATACAATAGAATAAGGACCACTTACTACTTCATCGCCTTTGGCTAAGCCCGAAATAATGATTATATTTTTATCGTCTTGAATACCCGTTTTTACTTTTCTAATGTTTGCTGTGTTGTTATTATTTACAAATACTACTTCTATTTCCTCTTTCGAGTCATCGGTTTTAACTATAGTTTCTTTCGATTTATCGTCCGTTTTTGTAGTATCCAATGCACTTTCGGGTCTAATGGTTACTGCCTCAATTGGAATAGCCAATACATTTTTTTCTACTTCAGTTTGTACCTCTACACTTGCACTCATACCTGGGCGAAACACTGCTTTGCGTTTGCCAAACTTGGCTGTTAAATCGGCATAGCTGCTTTGCAAAATTCTAATTTTAACTACAAAGTTGGTTACTTGGTCGCTGGTGCTTGCGGCTGTGCTACTTGCACTATTGGCTATTTCCGATACTATTCCTTTAAATTTTCGAGTTCCATAAGCATCTACTTCAATCAATGCGGTGTCGCCTAAACCAACTTTTATAATGTCGTTTTCATTTACATCCACACTTACTTCCATGGCATTTAAATTAGCAATGCGCATCATTTCAGTTCCTGCCATTTGCGATGTACCTACCACACGTTCGCCTTTTTCTACTTTTAAGGTGGATACAATGCCGCTAACTGGAGCAAATATTTCAGTTCTAGTTAAGTTTTTTCTGCTTTCTTTTAAACTGGCTTCAAAACTTTTTACTGTAAAATCGGAACCCACTACTCCTTGTTTTATGGCTTCTACTTCGGCTTTTGCATTTTTATAACTCGAAGTAGCAGTTTCTATTTCGGCATCGCTCACTAGTTTTTGCTCAGCCATTTTTTTAGTTCTATTGTATTGTTTTTCTATTTCTATAAAACGCGCTTCTGCTTGTAACAGCCTGGCTTTGCTACTGGCTGCGCTTGCTTTGGCATTGCTAAGCGATGCACTGCTTCTATCTAAAGCTGATGCGTAAAGTTCAGGGTCTATTCGAGCTAAAAGCTGCCCTTTACTTACCGAATCGCCTTCTTTTACATACAATTCTCTTATTTCACCACTTACATCCGAACTAATTTTAACTTCGGTTTCGGGTTGAATTTTTCCATTTGCACTTACTGTTTCAATAACCGTTTTTAATTCAACTATAGCAGTACTAACTTTTATTTCGTTTGCTTTGCCAAACCAGCCTGCTTTTTTGCCAATTATTGCTATAATAATTAATACAACTATTATGCCGCCAAGCCACTTTAATATTTTATTCGATTTTTTCATTTGTTATTTTATTTTAACTAAAAAAATTATTTGTAATTGCGAGGCGAAAATTACATTTATTTTATAATAATACTTATTGCAAAAAAACTATTTTTATAAACGGCACAAATAGGTTAACAATTAGGTAAAATTAGCTATTAACTACAAAAGCCCATTTAAAAAATATGGAAGCATATTGGTATAAGTTTCGTGGGTATGCTTACCACAAATAGCAAACCAACAATTACCTATGGTTTAGATGGAACTTAGTGCAAAATTTAAAACGGGTTTTTAATGTTTCAAACTCTTCTAAATTGAAATCAGATACTATACAAGATATAAATATTGGAATCTTTGAATACTATAAAATTTCACATTGTCCAGCACTTATTTTGAAGAAAAAAAACACTAAAGTGTTGAAGTATAAGCAAATATTTAGTACGTATTTCTTTAATTAAATTAAAAGAAAAATATTAAACAATCAATCCAATCTAAAAGTGAAAGGCAATTTAAATCCAAGTTTTATTGGTTTGTTATTTATTAAACAAGGGCTTGAAAAACGAAGAGATTTAATAACCATTACCAATTCTTTGTCTAACACAATATGAGCTCCTTTAATAACTTTAACATCATTTACAATTCCTTTTTCATCAATAATAAATGAAACTAATAATTTACCTTCAATAGCATTTTCTATGGCATAAACAGGGTAGTTAACTTTACTAGAAAAATATTTCAAAATGCTTTTATCTCCATTATTTAAAACGGGTGCTTTGTAGTTAAAAGTATCATTGTTTTCAAAATAGTCTTTTATTAAAGTATCTTTATAACAATCAGAACAAATAAAGGTGTCAATATATTCAACATTAAAATTATAATCCACGTTCAATTTTTCGTTTTCAAAAACCCAAAGCCCAACAGGTTCAAATACTTTGTATGAATATCTTTTTATAAATTTATTTGTCTTTATTTCTTTAACTTCATAAGTTATTGATTCATCTTCATTTTCGGTGATTGTTTTAACAAATTTTGCTTTGCTTTCTTCTACTTCTTTATACAGATAACTGTCTTTATAAAACTTTTGAGTAACAGATTGAGAAAAAATAGAAGTGCCATAAAACATTATAATCACAATTAATAAAACAACTTTTTTTATAAAATGAACAATCATTTTTTAACCAATTTTAACGTTTTTCCTAAGTAACTTTAATTCTTTGTCGTTTAACTCTCTCCACTCTCCTCTTTTCAATTTCGATTTTGTTAATCCCGCATAAGCAACTCTATCTAGTTTGTCAACCAAATAGCCCATGTGTTCAAACATTCTATGAATAATTCTATTCCTTCCACTGTGAATTTCTACTCCAATTATATCTTTTCTTTCTTCTTCAGAATATGCAATAGCATCTGGTCTTATTGGGCCATCTTCTAACTCAATTCCACCTGCCATTTGCCACATATCGGCTTTGGTTAATGGCTTATTTAAAGTGGCTACATATACTTTTTCAACTTCAAATTTTGGGTGCATTAAACGTTGAGCCAAATCTCCATCATTGGTTAAAAGCAACACGCCTGTTGTGTTTCTATCCAATCTACCAACAGCAAAAACACGTTGGGCTAATTTACCTTCAATTAAATCAAAAACAGTGCTTCTTCCCTCAGGATCTTCGGCTGTGGTTATAGCATCTTTTGGTTTATTCATTAAAATATAAATTTTATCTTCAACCGAAAGCCTTTGTCCATTGTATCTTATGTCATCGCCTGCTTTTACTTTATAACCCATTTCGGTTATTACCTTGCCATTAATGTTAACCAAACCAGCTTCTATTAAAGTATCCGCTTCTCTGCGGCTGCAAATTCCTGCATTGGCAATAAATCTGTTTAACCTAATTTCACCAAAATTTAAATCTTGTTCAGCAGTTTTTTTATTTACATGCTTATTCTTTTCGTCAACTAAAAGTTTTTTTCTTACTGTTTTAAATTCAGCACTTTTCATTGGCGTTTTATTTCTAAAAGATTTTGCATCTTCTGAAAGGCCTTTTTTTCTAAATGTTTCTTTACTAGTAATATTGTCGGGCTTTTGCTCGTATTGTTTTACTATTTCCTCAAATTCTTCATTATCAGTTCTATTTTTAACAGGCTTTTTTAGCGAAGTAGGCTTTTTTTCAAATCTATTATTTGTTGGTCTATCTTTACTAAACGATTTGCTATTAGAAGTTCTTTGGTTATCAAAACTTTTTACACTTGGCTTTCTTGGACTGTCAGCAAACTTATCTTCCCCAAACGATTTTCGCTTTTCGTACGGTTTTTTCTCAAACCCTTCTTTACTAGTTCCTCTTACACTTGGCTTACGTGGGCTATCAGCATATTTAACTTCACCAAATGATTTTCGCTTTTCGTATGGCTTTTTCTCAAACCCTTCTTTACTTGTTCCTCTTACACTTGGCTTACGAGGGCTATCAGCAAATTTATCCTCACCAAACGATTTCCTTTTTTCGTACGGTTTTTTCTCAAACCCTTCTTTGCTAGTTCCTCTTACACTTGGCTTACGTGGGCTATCAGCAAATTTATCCTCACCAAACGATTTCTTTTTAAAAGTAGATTTATCATCACTAAATTTACTCTTAGTGCCAATTGGTTTTCTATTATCTGTACTTTTTTTAAATCTATCATCACCCCTTGGTGATGCTTTTTTAGTAGAAAAATTGCTGTTTGAACCAGTTTCTCTTTTACTACTATTTTTTCTATTTTGCATAATATTAAAATATATTTGCAAAAGTATGTTTATTTATAATAGTTTTGGCTAAAAATTTAGCCCTAAAATATATATAATTTATTGCCTTGAAATCACATACATTACTTCATAAAATTGGAAATTATGGTTTAAAACTTTGTTATAGTTTGCTATCTTTAGCTTCTTTTTATTATTTGTGTTGTTTACTATTACCATTAATGCATGTAAATGGTGATTATTTATATAAAAAAAAAGGTGTTTTAATTTTTATTGCTGGTGATGGATTGCATAGTGAAATAATTGTTCCTGTTAAAAACGAAACTAACAACTGGGAAACCACATTTCAAGCTTCTGATTTTAATAATGATAATGAAGGAAAAGAGTGGTTAAGTATTGGCTTTAGCGAAAAAACATTTTATAAAACCAATAGACGTTGGGACGACATGAATTATCCAATGGCATTTGCTAAGCTTTGTGGTTTTGGGCAATCTATTATTCATGTTAATTATGAAAAAGAGTATCCTTTCGATAAAAAATTTATCCGAAAAATTTACGTTGGACCAGAGCAATATTCGCATTTATGCGATTTTATTAAAGGCAGTTTTGAACAAAGCAATGGTCAGCTTTTAAATAAATTAGAAGTAACTAACACTTTTAAAAATGAAGTGATTTATTTAGCACAAAAAGAATATAGTTTCTTTCATACTTGTAATACTTGGACTAATAATGCGCTAAAATCAATTGGTTTTAAAACAGGAAGGTGGACCGCTTTAGAAAGTGGAATTAGAGAGCAGTTTTAATTCTCTATTTTTCAGGGTCGTAACCCCATTCTTTGAGTAAATTATTATTATCTCTCCAGCCTTCTTTTACTTTTACAAAAGTTTGTAAAAATACTTGTTTTCCAAAAAACTTCTCTAAATCTCTTCGTGCAGCTATTCCCATGTTTTTAATAGCAATACCTCCTTTTCCAATCATTATTTGTTTTTGCGAATCGCGCATCACATAAATAATGGCACTTATACGCAAAAGTTTTTCTTCATCTTTAAACGATTCAATTTCTACTTGAACCGAATAAGGAATTTCTTCCTTGTAGCGTAATAATATTTTTTCTCTCAATATTTCAGAAGCAATAAAACGTTCCGATTTATCTGTTACTTGATCTGTTTCGTAAAATGGAGCACCTTCGGGCAAATAAGTCAAAACACTTTTTAAAAGCATATCAATATTAAATTTATTAGATGCAGAAATAGGAACTACTTCTTTAAAATCAACCTGACTGCGCCAAAAATCAATTTTCTTAACTACGCCATCATTGTCGCTTTCATCTATTTTATTTATAATACAAATAAGTGGAGCTTGAATTACTTTGAGCCTTTCAATTAACTCGGGTTCCTCATTCTTTTCATTGAAATCGGTCACAAACATTACCAAGTCAGCATCTTGTAAACTTTCGTTTACAAACTTCATCATACTTCCTTGTAATTTATATTTAGGTTCAATAATTCCTGGTGTATCCGAAAAAACTATTTGATATTCTGGTTGATTATAAATACCCAATATTCTGTGCCTGGTTGTTTGAGCTTTAGGGGTAATTATTGAAATTTTTTCGCCCAGAAGCGCATTCATTAAAGTAGATTTACCAACATTAGGTTTACCTATAATACTTACAAAACCAGCACGAAACGACATTTTTATTTTTTTTATTAGGATTACAAAGAAACAACTTTATATTTGCTGTCCCAAAAATAAAAGAATTATAGTTGTTTTTTATTCGACTTTGCTTTTGTTTTAGGCTAACGCAGTCGATTATTCAATCACAAAAATACATCGCGGAGTAGATCCGCTAGTCAGCGGATCGTTGGGCTCATATCCGCTAGTTAGCGGACTTAGGTCCGAGTAGAATAAAAAAATTAAGTTCGTAAGAACTTTTAAGATACATCGCTGAGTGGATCCGCTAGTCAGCGGATCGTTGGGCTCATATCCGCTAGTTAGCGGACTTAGGTTCGAGTAGAATAAAAAAATTAAGTTCGTTTGAACTTTTAAGATACATCGCGGAGTGGATCCGCTAGTCAGCGGATCGTTGGGCTCATATCCGCTAGTTAGCGGACTTAGGTTCGAGTAGAATAAAAAAATTAAGTTCGTATGAACTTTTAAGATACATCGCGGAGTGGAGCAGTGGTAGCTCGTTGGGCTCATAACCCAAAGGTCGTAGGTTCGAGTCCTGCCTCCGCAACCAAGTAAACACAAGGGTTTTCAGCGATTGCTGAAAACCCTTTTTTTATTTCCTGCGCCAGTGTCGCCAGTAGATAAAAAAAGAATATATTTGGGTGAGTCAATTTATAAAAATGTTTACAGTTTACGTTTTATTTTCTATATCATTTAA
>CAMCEM010000107.1 GCA_945873755.1 Chitinophaga pinensis
ATTTCAAATTACTTGTTTAAATTCAAGCAATGGAATGGCAGGTAGTTTTTCTGCAGGTGCAGGTTCAACCATTGTTTCAAGTAGTGGAATTTCGTATATAACTCAAAGTGGAAACACTAGTGGTTCGTGGACTTTTAGTTGGACATCGCCAAGTACTCCAGTGGGTACGGTAAATTTTTACCTTGCTTTTAATGGAAGTAACGCCAACTCAAACACAATAGGTGATATTATTTACACAAAATCTTTTTCATTAAATCAAGTCGCTGTTAATTTACCAACAGCAGTTATATCACCATCAAGCACTAATATTTGCTTAGGTGACACACTCTTTTTAACTGGAAGCGGAATTAATAATCCAACTACTTTTAATTGGCAGTTTTTAAACAATACCCCAAGTACTGCAATTGGTCAAAATGTATTTGTAATTTATAATTCTCTTGGATCTAAAACCATTCGTTTAACTACTAGTAACTCCAATGGCTCATCGCCTGTAGCTTCAATAAATGTAAATGTTATTGCTAAGCCATCAGTTACTGTTAATTCATCAAATAATAATGTTATTTGTGGAAATGACTCCATAACACTCCAAGCAAATATATCAAATGACTTTACCTATTTGTGGACGCCCGGAAATTTTACAACATCATCAATTAAAGTAGCAGATAGTATTAATTATAGGGTAAAAGTAACCAATACAGCGAATGGTTGTTTTGCTAATTCAAATTTTATAAAACCTTTAAAAGCTCAATATCCTCAATCAAATTTAGTTTTTAATAAAGACACCATTTGCAAAGACGATTCAGTAACTTTTGATTTAACTGGAAGTGGATTTACAGCTAAATATTTTGTAAACGATACCCTTGAAAACAATCAATCTTATTTTGTTTTTAAAAGAAACAAAGTTGGAAATTATAAAATAACTCCTCAAATAACTGCAAATGGTTGTACCAATGTATTGGCAAATAAAAATATAAATATTCAAGAGCAAGCTTTAGCACCTGTAGTTTTATGTGGAAATAGCACAGCATCTTCTATGCAATTTGTTTGGTCGCAAGTAAATGGTAGCAATGGGTATGAAGTAAGTTTAAACAATGGTACTAATTGGATCAATGCTAATGGCTTGAATCAATTGTCTCATTTAATTTCGGGTATTCAACCAAATTTAAATACAACAATACTTTTAAGAGCTGCTGCTAGCGGACCATGTGGGCCTGGTTTAATAAGTAGCAAAACTTGTATTAACAATGGCTGTACCCCTATAAACGCCTTGTTTGCTTACAAACGAAATGTTTGTATAAATGCCATATTGGGTTACACATTGACTACTTTTGAGGTTAGAAATGTTTCTAATCCAAAGTTCTTAATTCAATTTGAAACTGATTCGGCTTTAAGTAGCTTTTCAAGAGTTACTAACTTTAGTTTTAACGCTAAATCAGGTAATAATAATGTTAGAGTTAAAATAAAAGACAGTGTTGAAACTACCTGCCCTATTGTTGATTCAACTTTTGTAATAAAGGGAAATTTGGCTCCCGTTTCTCCTGTTTTATCAACTAATAAACAGAGCAATACATTTTGTAAAGGCGAAGATATTTTATTATCCTCAACTAAAAGCAACAATTATAATTTGTATTCATTTTATCAAACCAATCCCACCAAAAAATTAATTGAGGCTACTTTGGAAAATACAATTAATTTGAAAAGTAAATTATTAAGTATCAATAATACTATTAAGGTAGTGGTGTTTGATACAGCTACTTTTTGTTCAGATTCATCACAAGAGATAACTGTAATTGAAAACCAAAAACCGATTGCCAATTTTAGTTTTGAGTATTTCAAATCAGATTCCAATAATGTAAATAAAAATAGAGTAATTTTTACAAACTTATCATCTGACTCAACTACTTTTAAATGGTATTTTGGTGATTTAAATAACTCTACTTCTTTAGCTAAAAATACTGAATTTACTTACAACAAAGGTGGAAATTACTCTGCTTCTTTGGTTGCCACATTTGCCAATAATTGTAGCGATTCTCTGTCGAAAGTGATAAACATAACCAATACAAGTTTAATTAATTTGGTAAATGGCGTTGGAATTAAAGTTTTTCCAAATCCTGCAAAAGATTATATAAACATAGAAACTAGCAATGGTATTGTAATTAATAATGTTTCAATAATTGATATAAATGGAAAACAATTATTTAATGGCAATTTAGAAAGTTTACAATCGTTTAATATTCATAATTTTATAAAAGGCATATATCTTTTAAAAATAAAATTTAATGAAGAAAATATCATTTATTCAAAATTTATTAAAGAATAGTTTTAAATCCAAATTTTAAAAAGCCCAACAAAATTTATTTTGTTTGGGCTTTTTTATTTTATAACCTTGCAACATGCAAAGTGGTCCTATAGGTATTTTCGATTCAGGTTATGGTGGATTAACCGTAATGAAAGAAATAGTAAAAAAACTACCACAATACGATTACATTTATTTAGGCGATAATGCAAGAGCACCTTACGGAAACAGGAGTTTTGAAACAGTATATGAATACACTTTACAATGCGTAAATAATCTATTTAATAAAGGATGTAATTTAATTATTTTGGCATGCAATACTGCTTCTGCCAAGGCATTGCGCAATATCCAGCAGCGCGATTTGCCATTGATGGATAGTCGACTAAGAGTACTAGGAGTTATAAGGCCAACAGCCGAGCTTTTAGGAAATTATAGTAAAAGTAAAAACGTTGGAATATTAGCTACTTCAGGAACAGTAAGCTCCAATTCATATCCAATTGAAATTGAAAAGTTTTTTCCAGAAATAACAGTCCATCAAGAGGCTTGCCCAATTTGGGTGCCACTTATTGAAAACAATGAGTTTAATAATATTGGTGCTGAATATTTCATTCAAAAACACATTAATAATTTATTGTCAAAATCTAATAATATCGATACAATTCTGTTAGGATGCACGCATTATCCTTTGCTCGAAAATAAAATAAAAGAAATTTTACCTAAAAATATAACTTTATTAAGTCAAGGAAATATTATAGCAAATAGCTTAAAAGATTATTTAAATAGGCACAATGAGCTAGAAGAATTGTGTAGCAAAAATGGGAAAGTAGCTTTTTACACCACCGATTCAACTGAAATATTTGATAAACAAGGTGATATATTTTACGGTAAAAAACTTAAAAGCGAGTACCTACATATAAGATAATTTGATATTTGATTGCCAAGTATGCTAATTTTATGATAATGATTTTATTTAGATTCTATTTGGATAGAAATATGTTTCGCTTTAAATATTAATTACATTTGCCACAATGAAAACTATTGGAATTATTCGCGAAGGCAAAATACCCACCGACTTAAGATCGCCATTATCTCCTTCCCAATGTGTTGAATTAAAAACAAACTTTCCCGGAACCAATGTAATTGTTCAGCCGTCAAGTATTAGGTGTTTTACCAATGAGGAATTTAGCAACTTAGGTATTGAATTAAACGAAGATTTAAGTAATTGCGATATACTTTTAGGTGTAAAAGAAGTCCCAATTGAACAATTAATTCCAAATAAAACCTATTTGTTTTTTTCGCATACTATTAAAAAACAGCCTCATAACAGGAATTTATTAAGGGCTATTTTAAAAAATAAAATTACCCTTATAGACTATGAAACATTGGTTTGGGATGCTGGTAACAGAATAATTGGATTTGGGCGTTTTGCCGGTTTAGTTGGTGCGCATTATGCATTTTTAATGTGGGGAAAAAAATATGGTTTTTATACATTGAAGCCAGCAAATGAGTGTAAAAATTTAGATGAAATGATTGACCAATACAAGGATTTACAATTATCGCCAATGAAAATAGTATTATGTGGAGATGGTAGAGTTGCACATGGTTGTTTGGAATTACTAAGAAAATTAAAAATTAGTCAAGTTAGCCAAGAAGAATTTATTGAAAACGATTACAATAAACCTGTTTATGTGCATTTAAGAAGTGAAGATTATTACCAAAGAAAAGATAATAAAGAATGGGATAAAGCTGATTTTTACAAACATCCCGAAGATTATATAAGCAATTTTAAACCTTATTATCAAAGAGCGGATATAATGCTAAATGGTATTTTTTGGAAACAAGGTATTCCTACTTTTTTTACCAATGAAGAAATGAAAAGCAGCAATTTTAGAATTAAAATTATAAGTGATATTACTTGCGATATTCCTGGCCCAATTCCATCTACTATTAAAAGTACATCAATTGAAAAACCTTTTTATGGTTACAATGCTTTTTTAGAAAATGAAATAGAGCCATTTCTCCCAAATTCAATCGATGTTCAGGCAGTTGGTAATTTACCTTGCGAACTTCCTATTGATGCCTCATCAGAATTTGGTGAACAATTAATTCGCCATGTTTTACCTTATATTTTACTTGAAGACAAAGATGAAATAATTAAAAACTCAACCATTACATTTAATGGTTCATTAACACGAAAATACGAATATTTAAATGATTATATTGCGTAGGCATATGACAAATTTTTTATAGTTGGTTTTGCTAAGCTAAAACACCAACAAAGGCAGAAATTCTTTATTGTTGGTGTCGCTTCGCTAAAACACCAACAAAGGCAGGAAACAATTAATCAATTTAACAATTTAACAATCTTGTAATCTTTCAATCTTTACAATTTTGTAATTATAATAACACATGGCAAAAAAAGGATTTAATAGCAACAACAACCAAAAAGAAGAAGTTGAAAAAGTAAAAGTTACAAAAGAGAGTTTAAAAGAAGCATTAGTATTATTTAAATATATAAAGCCATATCAAGGTAAGTTTATTTTTGGATTGGTTTTTATTGCCTTATCTGCCATATCTACATTGGCTTTTCCTGTTTTATTGGGCAAAATGATTGATGCAGCCACCCCAATTATCTCTTCTCCAGTTGAATTAACTCCATTAAACCCTATTCAAAAACAAATTGGTTTTGATTTAAAAAACATCCATTTAAGTTTAAATACCATTTTAATTTTAATTTTTGTGCAATTGGCTTTGCAAACTTTATTTTCGTTTATGCGAATTTATTTGTTTACCGAAGTTGGTGAAAAATCGTTGGCCGATATGCGTAAAGATTTATATTCAAAATTATTAACCATGCCAATGAGTTTTTACACCGAACAAAGGGTTGGAGAATTAAGCAGTCGTATTTCATCCGATTTATCACAAATTCAAGATGCAATTTCGCTAACCTTAGCTGAATTGTTAAGGGGTATATTTACCTTGGCAGTTGGACTCACCGTTATTTTTTTAATTTCCACCAAGTTAGCATTAACCATGCTTGGTGTGGTTCCAATTATTGCCGTTTTAGCGGTATTTTTCGGAATGCGTATTAGGAAAATGTCACGCAAAGCACAAGACCAATTAGCCGAAAGTGGAACTATAGTGAACGAAACTTTTCAGGGAATTGCCATTGTAAAGGCATTTAGCAGCGAGGCAAACGAAATAAAACGCTATACCAAAAGCATTTATAGTGTGGTAGATACAGCCATTTCAAACGCGCGTTACCGTGGTGCTTTCGTATCATTCATGATTTTTAGTGTATTTGGAACCATTGCTTTTGTAATGTGGGTAGGTGCTAATATGATAAAAAGTGGAACTTTATCCATTGGCGATTTAACCATGTTTGTTATTATTTCGGGTTTTGTAGGTGGAACTTTTGCCGGTTTTGCCGATATGTTCAGTCAGTTTCAAAAAACACTTGGAGCTACTCAACGGGTTCGCGAAATTTTAAGAGAAGAAGGCGAAGATGTTCATTTAGTAGAAACACCTATTGATGAAAAATATAAAATTAATGGAGAAGTTACTTTTAAAAATGTAGCTTTTGCGTATCCTGGAAGGTTAGATGTTACTGTTTTGAAAAATATTAATTTAACTGCTTCAAAAGGGCAGCAAATTGCTTTAGTGGGGTCAAGTGGTGCCGGAAAATCTACCATTGCCAATTTACTTTTGCAGTTTTACAAAGCCACGGAAGGCATTATTTATTACGATGGCAAAAATGTGAATGAAATTCCATTGAGTCAATTGCGCAAGCAATTAGCTTATGTGCCACAAGATGTAATGCTATTTGGAGGTACTTTGTACGAAAATATTGCTTATGGAAACCCAAATGCATCCGAAAAAGAGGTAATTGAAGCAGCAAAAAAAGCAAATGCCTTCGATTTTGTAATGAATTTTCCTGAAAAAATGCAAACCATAGTGGGTGAAAGAGGAATTAAACTTTCGGGCGGACAACGACAAAGAATAGCGATAGCTCGCGCAATATTAAAAAATCCTGCAATTTTGATTTTAGACGAAGCTACTAGTGCTTTAGATAGCGAAAGTGAAAGTTTGGTTCAGGAAGCATTAGATAATTTAATGCAAAATAGAACCACTTTTGTAATTGCTCATCGCCTTTCAACTATAAGAAAAGCAAATAAAATAATAGTGATAGACAAAGGAACTGTTACCGAACAAGGCACTCACGATGATTTGATTAAACTTTCGGGTGGTATTTACAAAAAGCTTGTTGAATTACAGTTAGATACCGCTGAATTGATTTAAAAGGCTTTTAAAAGCTATTTTTAGTCGTTTTTTACATTTTTTTTATCTCATTATTCAAACTTGAATTATACTGAGAATTACTCCCCTACAAGCTAGTTTTAGACATACTTTTTTGAAATAGAGTATTGTATTTTTATATTGATTGGTAAATTATGCCAATATGAAATGGTATTTATATCATTATTAAAGTATTATACCTAAGTTACTTGCCTATTAGTCCAAAATTTATTATTAAAATGCTTATGCAATAGCTATTTATTACAATTCTACAGGACTAATACGGGTATGCATTCGGCAATATATACCTTGTGATGGTTGTTGACCCAATTTTTATGATCAATTAAAAATATCACTTCGGTATAAAACCACTTCATTATTTTTAATTAAAAGCCGATTTAAAAATATTTTCCTTTATTAAAATTGCACTTTACAAATGTTTTTAGACTAAAATTGGTTAGTAATTTCTATCATTTATATTTTTGCAATCGTTTAATATACATAAAATTAAGTATGTGTTTCTAAAGTTTTACATATGTATAGTAATTTACATAAGTAAATACAAGCATTTACATTTGTAAATTTAATTAACAATTGTAAATTTGCTACTTTACAATTGTATTATATATTTGATTATCAATATGGATGAACTTAACAAACGTGTAGTGGAAGTAATGGAGCATTTTAGCAGCTCTAAATCTGATTTTGCAATAAAATTAGGCATAGGTTTACCAACAATTGCCCATATTTTTTCAGGAAGAAATAAACCCGGAGTAGACATTTTACAAAAAATACTCCTCACCTACCCAACTGTAAACGCTACTTGGCTAATGATTGGAAAAGGCGAAATAACTATTACCGAAAAAGCAAGTATAGATATTGAAAATGAATTAATTAGAATAAATAGTTTAGTTGAAAACTTAAATACTTTCAATAATAATACAAGCGAAGTAATAGCTTATCATAAATTATTTTTAGACGAATTAAGGCACATTTCAGAACTTGATGTATTGTTAACAAATTCACAAATTGATTTAACCAAAACACAATTAGAATTGAGAGGAGAATTATCAATTTTAAAATCTAAAGTATTAAAGTAATTGATATATTATAAATAATTGATTATATAATACTTGTAAAATTATTTTTTTGAAAAATAAATTTCAATTTTATTTAGTCAAGATTTAAATTTTAATCACCTCTACCCTTTTACGAATCCATTTTTTAATAAAATTACAAAAACTTTTAAATTACATAGCATGTTATAACTATGTTTGCATTAAATTTAAAAAATAAAACAACAATGACCGAAAATACCGAATACTGGAGCATATATGCCGAACAAACCCCAAATCCTGAAACGATGAAGTTTGTTTTTAATAAGATGATTTTGCCCGAAGAAGCAGAAGATTATCCAAGCAAAGAAAAAGCCAATGCATCGCCTATAGCTAAAAGTTTATTTGAATTTAGCTTTGTAAATGGTGTTTTTGTAATGAATAATTTTATAACCATTACACGCGCACCCGAAACTGAATGGCACGAAATTACTCCTATTATAAAAGAATTTTTAAAAGCTTATGTTGAAGCTGGAGAACCAATTAGCTACAAATCAGATAAATCAAATATTGAAGGTGCTGATAATGTAATTGTTGCTCAAATTTTAGATATTTTAGATACTTATATTAAACCAGCAGTTGAAAACGATGGCGGAATGATTTCGTTTAAATCGTTTAATGAAGAAAGTGGGTTGGTAACTGTTGAATTAAAAGGTTCTTGCAGCGGTTGTCCATCATCTACCGTAACATTAAAAAAAGGCATTGAAGGATTGTTAACTCGCATGGTTCCACAAGTTAAAGAAGTGGTGGCAGAAAGCCTTTAAAAGATTATTTTTTTGATTACATACAAAGCCAATTCATTTTTGAGTTGGCTTTTTTTTACAGTTACTCTTTAAATATGACACCTTTAGACTTACAACTGAATCAAATTTTAAATATTTTGCCTAGCCAAAAGCCTGGGTTTATTTATACCATTCCATTTACTCCCAATTTGCTCAATCACTTTAATAGTGTGCATGCAGCAGTTATTTTTTCGCTTGCCGAAGCTACAAGTGCGCAGTTTTTACTTCAAAATTTTGAAGCATTTCAGCATGAATTTATTCCTTTGCTTAGAAGTACGCAAACCAAATACAAGCAACCTGCATTTTCGGCTATTTATGCCAAAGCTGATTTTAAAAATACTTTTAAAGAAATTGTAGTAACTGATTTGCAAACTAAAAAACGTGCATTGGTAACTATTTCTGTAACTGTTCATGATGAGGAAGAAAAATTAGTTTTTACAAGTGAGCTAGAATGGTTTTTAACATTAAAAACTAATTGATGCCTAAAATCGTATATGATGGTATGAAGTTTTTTCAAATGATTTGTTTGGCAGCATTGTTAAGTGCTTGCAGTAAAGAAACCACCACCATTAGCCAGCCAATTGTACCAAATACACCACAATCCGATACTTTTAAAGTAAATTATTTAGCACTTGGCGACTCTTACACCATCGGGCAAAGTGTGGCTTTTGAGGGAAATTTCCCTAATCAATTGGCAAAAGTATTGGCTAACGATACCATTTTATTTAATGAAGTAAAAATTATAGCCACCACCGGCTGGACAACCACCAATTTGATTGATGCCATCAATAATCAAAATTTGGATAAAAAATACAACTTGGTTTCGCTTTTAAATGGAGTGAACAATCAATACCAAAATAAACCCATTGAGCTTTATAAAACTGAATTTAAAACACTTTTAAACAAAGCCATAGCATTAGCCAATTTTGATACCAATAAGGTTTTTGTGGTTTCTATTCCTGATTATGGCTTTACTCCTTTTGGTAAAAATAACCAAAGCACCATTTCTGCACAACTTGAAAATTATAATCAAATTAATAAAAGCATTACAGATTCTTTAAATGTATGTTATGTAAACATTACGCCTATTTCGCAGATGGGTTTAACCAATCCAGAATTAGTAGCTTCTGATGGATTGCACCCAAGTGCTACCATGTATAAAATGTGGGTTGACCTGATGAAACCTGTGGTTTATAAAAATATAGTGGGTAAATAATGGTTTGCTTCTTTCATCTTTTATAGAGACGTTTAATTAAATGGTTCACCATTCCAACATAAAACCTTTGTTATTACGTTCGACCCCTTCGGGGTCGTATGTTTATAAAAACAAATTAGGCTATAAATATGCGACCCCTAAGGGGTCGAACAACGGTTATAATAGGTTTTGTATTTTGTAAAGACGTTTAATTAAACGTCTCTACCATGCAAACAGAAAACCATTTCAATAACCAAATTTAGAGACGTTGCACGCAACGTCTTTTTTAATTGGAGACGTAACATGTTACTTCTCTACGTTTTCCATTACAAAAAAATAGCAGGCCGTTAATGGTCTGCTATTTTAATTTTATACGTTCTATGCACTTTGGTAGTATATGCTCCAAGTTTTTCAAACAATCCGTGCATTTTTGGGTTAAAATCCCCTATCCAACCTAGTTCAGAGGTGTTTATGTGCGGGTATTTATTTGTGATGGCATTATATAAACTCATAATCATCCCTGTTTCAATCCCTTTTTCTTGGTATTCAGGAATAACTCCAAACACCTCTCCTCTTATTCTATTCACTTGTCCAAAAGTTTTGTAATAAACGAATTTGAGTTTTGCCCACCAATTAAATTTACCATTAAGTTCTTTAAAAATTTGGTTTACATCCATTACACTCACATAAAAACCAATTGGTTTTTTATTGGCGTATGCAAACCAAATGGCTTCTTCCATAATAATAGGTTTTAACTCCATCATTTCAGCCATTATT
>CAMCEM010000108.1 GCA_945873755.1 Chitinophaga pinensis
TTATTACAATCCAATTCCTTTAAAAATTAATGAAAAAAATCTAAAAAAAGATGATATTATTCTTTACCCAAATCCATCAAGTGGTTTGGTTTACATTAATGGGTTAAATGATAAAATAGATTTAATTGAAGTTTTTGATAACAATGGGAAAGAAATCGGGTTTGATTTTTACCCTAATACAAATAATCTAAATATCAATATTAATTCAAGTGGTTTGTGTATTATTGTTATTAAAATTAAAGATAGTATTATTACAAAAAAAATAAACATCATAAGATAAATTGAATAGAATTTGCATAATTATTTGATTGAATATAGCTTTTGCAACCAATGCAATGGCACAGACTTCTAATGCCCAAATTTTGAAGAAAATCAAGCTTAATTTATTAGAAAAGGTTGAGCAATATTCTTTGCTTAGTGGTGTGAGTAATGATGATGAAAAAGATGAATTTTATAGATTATTTATAAATGATACTGTTTTAGTAAATAACGATATCATGCCTGATAATAATTTGGAAAAATCACTTACAGTTAGAGAATATACAAATATAATTCCCAATTTTCATACCTTATCAATAAAAACAACCATCCGACCTTATGATATTGGCGTAGGAAATTTAGTCGATTCTAATATTGGGGAATATTGGGTTGATGCAAAAAAATGTATTTCAAGTGTAAGTAAAAAAGATATTACCTATATCGATACGTTTGACATCAGAATAAAATTCTATGTTAACTTTTATACAGGCGAATACAAAATTACTAATATAAATTTAAATACAAATCCTGGACGGTATTTAGTAATAACGGCAAAAAGAAAATGGTTATTTAAAAAAAAAGTTATGTCATCAGATACCTTATTGTTGAGTAATAATCGAATTGTATTAAATGAAAATGGACAATATTTGATTAGGGATTTCAAACCTAACACAAAAGTATTGCCTTATTCTGATATGTATTTTGGAAGCTATATTTTAACAAATAAAGATTTAGATTTTATACTTTCACATAAAGAAAAAGAAAACAATATTGATTTATATTTTAGGCAATCAGTTTTCTTTTTTGAACCAAATATTTCGTTTAACCCTATTTCAAATTTTACACCTGTAAAATCAAATCATAATGATATTAAACAAGCTAACATTTTTTCTTATTTTTTAGGGATAAATTTAGGATATACATTGTATGAAGGAAAAAAAGGTTACTGGAATATTAAAACAGGTTTTTCTTTGAACAATCTTAGTTACACTAATAATATTACAAGTACAACCGAAAGTTATAATACAACCGATACAGACCAAGGAAATTATTTAAGAACAAATCAGGTTTCTAATTTAAGCGAAAAGCATGAAATACAATATTATGCTATTCCATTACAAATTGAGAAAGGCTTTAGTTTAAAAAAGGGTTACAGCCTTTATATAAATACAGGAGCTTCTTTTATTTTGGGCTTACAAGGAAATAGAAATACAGAAACTGATGCTAATTACAGCGGTTATTATAAAGATTTATTTGGCTTAACTATTAAAGAAAATGGGGTTTATGATTTTGGCAACTATAGGCTTCAAAATTCGAGTAATTTAAACACAATTGGTAATCTTATTGCAGTTGATTTAGGAATTGGAATAAACAAAAAAATAAATAAAAAAGTAACCGCTAGATTTGGTTTTACTTATCAGCTAGGTATGAATAATGTTTTTGAAAATAATAATAAAAGTATCAGTACAAATAAAAACGAATTGAATAGCATTACACAAACATATAATGATTTTAAAATCAATTTATTTTTAATTAATTTAGGTCTTAAATACAATTTATAAAATGGCAAACATAAAATGGAAATGTAATAATTGCGAACCCAATCATTATTTTGAAGGGGACAAATTTACAAGTGAATGCCCTAATTGTAAATCTGAAAATATTGAGCAATTAAAAGAGGATAAGTTTGTATTTTATTTGAAATACTTACAAGACAATTGGAAGATTGTGTTGCCTGTTATTTTGTGTTTATTTTTTCTTCTTTTATGGTTAAACAGAAAACCAGATTTGGATAATAACACAATTTATATTGTTGATAAGATTGAACAAAAACCTGGGACTAATTACCTTGAAATATCAATGATTGGTAAGGATACTGTTAGTGGCAAAAAAGAAGTCTTATCTGAAAGTAAGCAAATAGAGATGATATCTGAGCATATTAGATTTTTGACTATAACAGGAGAAAACAAGCAAATTATACCAATTGGCAATAAAGTATATTTATGTTATAAAGATACAACAGATGGAAATTCTTTTAATATTGTTTATAAAAGGCAGGTGGTACCTGAATTTAGAAGAATTACTAATTTCGAATTTCACCTGAATGGAATTCAACCTGATTTTGATAAAGCTGATTGTGAAACTTATTGTATTACTTCAGACGATATTAAACTAATGGCTAGTAAATGTAAATTGATTATATCTGTGAAAAATATTTTGCCTAATAAATCACTATTTGTTTCAGTTGACGGTATCGATGGAGAATACAAACAACAATTAGTATGGGATATTAAGCCTATTAAAAAATATGATGTATGGGTAAAATATGATAAATGCTTATCTGTAGATGCAAGAGAAAATGGAGGAACACCACCAGATGATATTTGCAAAGAATGTAAAGAAAATGAATTATCAGAGGAGTTTAGCGAACTGCTAAACAATTGGGGGCAAGCACCAAATGATATGAACTTGGTTGTAAATTGTATTAAATTCTTTAAAAAATTTAAAAGCGGGAAGAATAAACTTTTTGTAAATGGAATACCTTATTCAAATTGGTCAGATATGGAACAAGATATCACAACTCAAAATTTGAATTATAGTAAAACTTTTAAGTTAGCTAAACCTGTAAAAATTATGAATGATTGTACTGAGGTAATAATTGAATTTATTTATGATTAGAACCAAAACACATATCTTACTTTTAATAATTGGGTTTTTAATGGCAAATAATGTTTATAGCCAAATTATTACCATTATTTATATTGATAAGAGTAATACTACAAATTTAGATTCACTTAAAAAGGATGCTACAAAGCTTATAAATAATACCGATGGTGATAAAATTCTTTTCATAAGTAATGATAAAACACCACTAATATCAAACAATAAAAATGATGCTATTGAAGCTTTAGAACAATTAGGTTATATAAGGCCAAATTCTCCAAATACTTTTTTTGAAATTGATACACTTAATAATCTTTTATCAAATTATGAAGATAATTATAAAACATTCAACTTTCACTTTTTCTTAAATCCATCACAAGCAATTAATAAAAAGCACATAATATTTTTAATTGAAAGATTGTTATTGTGTAATGATTTATTAAACAAAAGCAATACTAAAGTTGGCTTACACATAGAACAAAGCGAAATTCTCAAAAAAACCTATTTCGATTATTTTAGCAAATTAATTGACGATAATAAACAATTTGAACTTCATCTATATTAGACTTATGAAAAAAATTCACCTAATTTTAACTTCTTTATTGCTATTAAATAGCATAGCAAATTATGCTCAAAAAAGAGATAAAGATGAATATTTATTTACACCAGACATATTAAATAGCTACTGCAAGGCAAGTGATTTGGAAGAAATATATACAGGTAAAAACATTAATTATTTAAAATCAACCAATCAAAATACTTGGGTTGTATATAGTGATCGAAGAAATAACAAATTATATTATAATCCAAATGGCAGGACAAAAACAGAAGAACTAGATTTTATGGAGCCTTTAACAATTAAGGAAGTCCAAGGGGATTGGTTAAGAGTTTATTCACCATTTTATAAAAAAGGTAATACAATAGAAAAACATAAAGAAAGAGGTTGGATAAATGTTTCAAATCTTATAATTTCAAGTTATACTCAGTTAAACGAAAAAGGTACCCCAAAAAAGGGAATGACTTTAATTTCATTTGATGGACCTGAAGAGGCATCTCAATTAAATGAAATTCAAAAATATAATTTTTATAATGGGCCTGATTTAAGGTCTTTTAAACAGGAATCGAAAAAGTTTACTATTTATTATATATTAAAAGAAAATAAAGGTACAAGATTGCTTTCAAAAGCTGATAAGTTAAATACAAAAAATGGAATTGGAACACAGGATGAGCTTGTAATGAAAGTTGGTGGATGGATGTCAAATTTACATATAACGCCTTGGGATCATAGGGTCTGTCTTGAAGTTGCTAGTAATGAAAGTGCCATTAGTGAGTACACAAATATTGATTCAATTCCAGTATACCAAACAGACGAGGAGTTAGAGAGTTTTATAAGGACTAAAAAAATCATTAATTCAATTAGAACATTTACATGTTCAAGAAAAAGGCCAAATCCTTATGAAATGAGAATGCCAATTTTGGCTAACAAAAATGATAAAATAAAACAAGTTGCAACAGTAGGTACTTCAAATGAGAATTCTTCAATTATTACTAACAAAGCTGAAATAGAACAAAAGATTAAAAATGCTAATAATAAATTAGATAATGTTAATATCCTTTTTGTAATTGATGGAACAAAAAGTATGGCACCATATTATAAAGCAATAGCGAAAAGTGTTAGTGAAATAATTGATAACAATAAGTTAAGTCGAGGTAATAATTTAAGATTTGGTTTAGTCATTTATAGAGATTATATAGATGGCTTACAATCTTGTGTCGTTGAACCTTTGAATGGAAATCATAAGTTAATAACCAATAAATTGTTAAATACACCTTGTACAAACAATCCTTTAGATTTAGACTTAGAAGAAGCTCAATACAATGGACTAACTGAAGGAATTAAAAGGGCTGGGTTTAACAAAGACCAAAGTAACATTATTGTATTAATTGGTGATGCTGGTAATCATCAACCAGACCCACAAGGACAAAACAAAGAACAGGTAATAAAATTGATGAGGGAATTTGAAGTTAGTTTAATAACCTTTCAAGTTTATTATGGTGGAGAACCAACATTTTCATATTTTAATGCTGATGCAAAGTATTATTTAAAAGAAGCAGGGAAATTGTTTTCAGAAAATAGTAATGTAGATGTAATATTGAATCCAATATCTAATATAAAAAACACATACAAATTAATATACAACGATAGAATAACCAACAAACCTATTGATTTTTATATGTTTGGTAGGTTTACCTTCGCTTCAAATACATTACCAATGCCAACTGCAATCTTGGAACAAAATATCATTGGTTCAGTATTTGAGTATTTTGAATGGGTTACCAATTTTAAAAATGAAACGGAAAAAATTATTTCTAACCCTATAGTGGGTAAATACAACCCTATCGTATTAGAACGAATTTGTAAAAAATATAAATTAAGTGAGAAACAATGTAAGGTATTATTTGAAAAAGTAGAAGAATTTTCATTTATAGGATATACAAGTTCTCGGTTTTACGAGAAACAAGTTGACTGTTTTGTGCCAGTTGTCTTTTTATCTGCAACAGAACTTGATAGAATTTCAAATACTTTTGATGATTTAAAAAACCAAAATATATCTAAATCAGATAAAAAAAATGCATTCAAAGACGCCTTAATTGAACAAACTATCAAAATATTAGGTGGTGCAGACCCCGATATTATTCTAAAGATGGATTTAAATGAAATATGGGATATCATATTAGCAATTCCATTTGACAAGTTTAAAAAGTATGGTAATTTAGCAACCACTAAGTTAAGAGATATGGATAAGTTGGATAATAAAACATTCAATGAATTTATGATAAACTTTGAAGCATCTATTAACAAGTTTAGTGCTAATCGCTTTAGGGATTATAGTTTTGAATTAGCCGATCAAACATTTTATTGGATACCCCTAAATAGCATTCCTGGTAATGAATAATATTTATCAAATAAAAAACCTACATTGTAAATATAAACAAAGTAAAAATCCAGTACTTGTTATTGATGAGCTCAATATAAAAGAAGGGAAAATAGTATTTTTTATTGGTGCTTCTGGAGTAGGTAAGAGTACTATATTAGAGACTTTGGGCTTGATGAATAATACTATTTTAAAACAAGAGAAAACAGAATTTAATTTTAAAAAGGAAAATGAAACCACAGACCTACTTTCTATATGGAATAAAGGAGAAAAGAGTTTGTCTGCGTTTAGAAGAAAACATCTTAGTTTTATTTTTCAAAATACAAACTTGTTTGGAAATTTAACTATGTATCAAAATGCAAATATTACACAAGTTTTGCAAGGCAAAACAGAAATAGAGGCAATCAGGAACAGTACTAAATTTTTTAAAAATATTTTAAGTGATATAGTTGGTAATTCTTTTGGTGATAGGAAAATTACTGAAATGAGTGGTGGACAAAGACAACGCCTTGCATTTACTAGAGCAATAAGCACCAATTATAGTGTTCTATTTGCGGACGAACCTACAGGAAATTTAGACTATGCCAATGCTCATAATTTGATGAAAATATTATCAGAAAATATTAGAATAAATAATAAAACGAGTGTGATTGTTTCGCATGATATTGCTTTAGCCGTTGAATTTGCAGATGAAATAGTGCTAATAGATAAAAGAAAGTCAACAGATAATACCTATCAATTTGGCTTAATTAGCAATGATACAATATTTATAAAAAATGAAGTGAATTGGTCAAACAATGGTGTTGAAATTGATTCAAAAAGTTTAATTGACTTACTTAAAAATAAAATTATTAAACAAGCAGAGTAGTATGCATATTCTATCCTTCATAAAAATCTTTGCTATCCCTGAGCTCAAATCAATTCTTAAAAGAATTTGGCTTTTACTTTTTTTGTTAATTGTAGTTGTTGCCGCTTTATGGTCCATAGGATTTAGTAGTGGTACGTTGCGCTATTTAAAAACAAAAATGGATAATCCATTTATAAAGTTTGTTAGTGTTGTATTGCCAAACAATTATGATGATAAAAATGATTTTAAGAGTGATTTAAACAGCTCAATTAACAAGCAGCAATTTGGCTACAACAATTTTAGTTTGATTCCTACAAGATACGTCAATTTTTTAGGAATAAATAAGAAAGAACCATCAGGATATATGAGAATGATTAATACTGACGATGAAATATACAAATTCATCATGAGTGATTCTAATATGCTTATTACTCCAAGTGCTGTATCTTTAAAAGATGCAACTTGGTCTTGTATTGTAACAGAATCATACTTAAAAAAATTAGGTTATGAAGATTTTACTTATTTAACTTTTATTAACTATATTTTACCTGGAAACAATGATACAACTGATATTTATGTTCCAATTGCTATTGCTGCAATTGTAAAACAGTTGCCTGATAACCATGATTTATTTGTTGGTGAAGATTTATTTTTTTCTATAAGAGGGGATTTTGGAGGTAATAATCCGTTAGAAATAACAAAAGAAGAACATAAATCTTACGTATCAGCCTTTATTCAAACTGATGAAGACGAGGAAACTATAAAAGAAGTATTAAAAAAATTAAGCCTAGATTATTTTCCAACTCAAGATAAACCAAGTTATTTAAATGGAATTGTTATTAAATCTACTATAATAAATAAAAATGCAGAAGATGATTTTAACTTATTAAAATCGAAGTTAAGTAAATATTCAGTTGTAAGATATTACGATTATTCAGCTGCAATTGGCAGAAGTTCATCACCACCAGACATTGACCCTGATAAGTTAATTATTAATTTTTCTTCATTAGATAGTGTAAGAAGTTTTCAAGCCTATTTATTAGAAAAACATAAGTTAAAAATTGACTTAAATACTGTTGAAGCCAAAGAGAATTTTAACTTTTTCGACAAAATAAGTTCAATACTTTCATTGATACTTTCAAGCTTTAGCATTTTGCTAATTATTTATGTAATTACATCAATGATGTTTGAACACATAGAAAAAAATAAGAAAAATCTTGGTACACTAAAAGCCTTTGGGTTATCAAACTCATCTATTACAATACTATACTCTATGATTGCACTGGTTGTAATATTTATTATTTTTATAATAGGTTATTTAATTGCACAATTATTTGGCAATGTTATTTCCAACTATGTTTTACTGTTATATCAATTAAATATTGCCAAAGATTCAAGTATTTTTATTCTGAATTTTGATATTAAACTTGTAAGCTGGTTCATTGTATTTCCATTAGTATCTACTGCTATATTCTTAACATTAAAATTGAGAAATAAAACCCCAGGTGATTTAATTTACGAGAGAGAATAATATGAAAAATATAACAAGTACATTTGTAAGTTATTTCAAGCAACAACCAGATTGGTTAATGGCAAGCATTTTATTTATTGCTTCACTATTATGTGTGTATTTGGGTTCAATTATCTTACTTAGATTTATTAAAAAAACGGACAGCCCTTTTGTAAGGCTACAAAGAGCTTTATTTATTGCATGTAGCATTAGTTTGTTGTTATCGGTTTCTTACATAGTTTACTTCACATACTTCAATAGTTATATCTACAAACAGCACTTACAGGCTGTCATAATTCTTTTAGTTATTGGACATATAGTAATATTAGTTAATACCATTAACAATATTAATAAAGCCATAAAATCTGATAGCATTAAAGTGATAGGAATTAATAGTGGTCCTATTATTCAAAAAAAAAAATTAATAACTGCGACCATCAAAAATAGGAAATTGAAAGCATATGTTTTTTTAGCGTTGTTGCCTTTCATTATCCTATTATTCAAACCAAAAGAAAACTATTTGTATTCAATTGTTTTCGACAATAGTGCTTCTATGGAAAATCAATTAATTTATGCTAAAGATGCATTGAAAGAAGTAGTGAATAATTTGAACAACAATTCGTCATTTATGGTCTCAAGTGTGCCAATTTGTAATACCGAAACTACTTGCCTTAATTTACAATTAAAAGCTAAAAAAAACTTGAACAATATTGTAAATGTTGGTGATACTGGAAAATTATTGGCATCAACAAATAGCTTTAATTCAAAAGAAGATTTTTTTAACTACATTAATTCAGGTGGTATTGAAATAACTGGTGCTGGCTCCCCCATTTATGAATGTATTTGGCAAAATTTTATGGAATCGGTTAAGTTAAATGAAACAAATTCATTTAGTAAGAAAAAACTAATTATTCTTACAGATGGAAATGACAATTTATATGCAAAAGAAGCTGGTTTTATAACACCAATTAATTGCATTTCTGATTTCAATTACAAGAATAATGTATTGAATGAATTTTATACAAGTGCAACCTTTATTAGTTATGGCAATGCAAATGCTTTAAACATGTTTAAAACATGCAATAACATAGAAGTTTTAGATGGTTTTGACTATTCTTCTTTTAAAAACTCTTTTTACGAGCAATTAGAAGACATCTTTTTCGACAAGCAATTTCTATGGATAATTGCTTTATTGCTAATATTGGGTATTTCTATTATTTTTACTCTTAAATAAATTCGATTATGGACTTTTTTGTTAACTTAATTATTGGTGAATTAAAGGCATTTTATATAAAAATGCTTGTTATGCCCACATTAGCACTTTTGCTTTTATACATTGTATATGTTATCTGGTTAAAAGTAGAAAAAGCTAAAATTCATTTCATAGTTCACTCGAAAATGGTGCTATTAAAAAGTATTAGTTTGACAATTGTTTTATACAATTTGTATTGGATATTTTTAATTAAAGCCAATGGTATTTTGCTGTTCTCTTGGAGTGGTTTTAGCCCAAGCAGAAACAATATTTATGTAATGCTTTTGCCCACTATGTTGGGATATTTTACATTGATATACGCCTATTTTAAAACTCAAAATCAAATAAAAAAACTTTTATAATTACATTTATGGCATCTACATTAATAATAGGGATTGGTACTACGGGTTTATCAATTATTGAAGAAGCTCAACAATTACATTATGATCTAAAAGGAGAAAATAAGCCTGGTAAGAATGTTGAATATATTTATATTGAAACAGATGTAAGTAAACTTCCGCGAAAAACCGCTTTAGGTAAAACTGATATAGAACAAGTTGATTTAAGCTTAAAGAATGCTGAGGTATTTGTAAATCAACTCCGCGCTGATAAAAATTTAGACTCAGATTGGGTACCAAATGCAATGAGTATTTTGAAGAACGAATCTGGTGCTGGAGGTATACCTAGTTTCGGACGATTATCAATATGGGGGCATGCTAATTATTTAAAATTAAGATCCATAATACATAAAAAATATCAAGATATTAGTGGTGAAAATGATACTCAAATATTAATTGTAGGTAGTTTAACAGGTGGAACTGGCTCGGGTATTTGTGTTGATGTTGCTTATCTTGTAAGAGAAGTAACTAAAAATAAAAATGTAAACGGTTTAATACTCCTTCCAGATGAAAATGCATTTAATAAAGATAAAACACTACTTGAGAATTCATTTTCTGCCTT
>CAMCEM010000109.1 GCA_945873755.1 Chitinophaga pinensis
AACAGCATTTGGATGCTGGCCGAGAAAGCTTCACGTATTATTTCAGGCATTTTAGTTGGGGTGCTAGTAGCAAGGTTTTTAGGTAAGGAACAATTTGGTGTTATCAGTTATGCATTAAGCGTTTTAAGTATTTTTACTGTGTTTTCTACTTTGGGGTTAGATGGCATTGTAGTGAGGGAGTTAATTACAGAAAAAAATAAAAAATACGATATTCTAGGTACTACTTTTTGGATGAGATTGATAGGATCCATTTTTGTAGTAATTGCAGCAACTTATTACTCCTCCATGCGCGACCCAAGCGATAGAACTTGGATAGTGTTTTTAGTTTCCATAGCAGTAGTTTTCCAATCTTTTTCAGTCATCGATTTTTATTTTCAATCGGAAGTAAAAGGAAAGTTTAGTGCCATTATTCAAATTATTACTTTGGTGCTTTCTGCTTTGGTTAAATTATTACTTATTTATTTAGAAGCACCCCTTACTTGGTTTGCAAGTATGGTCATGTTTGAGGCATTTATTACTGCAATCAATCAACTTTATTTTTACCACATTAACAAACAAGAAATAAGCAAATGGAAATTTAGCTTTACCGAAGCCAAACGATTGCTTTCTCACTCGTGGCCAATTATTATTTCGGCTTTTATGCAAATGATTTACCAACAAGCCGACAAAATATTAATTGCTCGTTATTTACAAGATATGGGAATGGTGGGACAATACTCCGCAGCAACACGCATTAGCGAAGCATCGTTTTTTATTCCTGTTGCACTTTCAACTGCATTATTCCCTGGTATTATAAATAACCGCCACAATAGGCCATTACAACTAAAACGTTTAACTCAAATATACTCGTTAATGATATGGAGCGCCATTTTTATTTCAATTGGAGGTTACTTTTTAGGCGATATTGTTATTGGTTTTTTATATAAAGATGGCTTTCCGCTAGCACCCGAAATTTTTAAAATTCATATTTGGATTACCATTCCCGTTTTCTTCGGAACTGCTTGGGGTTCGTGGCTTTTAGCATTAAATAAACAACGATTAATTACAGTTTATCAAATATTTGTTTTGGTAATTATTTTAGCTTTAGAAATGTATTTTATTCCAAAAGATGGAATAGTAGGTGCCGCAAAAAGTGTTGTTTGGGCATACTCGTTTAGTTTATTTGCAATTATGTTTGTTTACAAACCTAAAGAATCCGCAACATTGTTTTTCTCTTCATTAAATCCAAAACATTTATTAGATATAATAAGTTATTGGAAAGAAATGAAAAAGGCGAAATAATATTACTTTTCTTTGTTTAACATAGAATATAAAGTTCCTGTTTTTGCTTTTTCCAATAATTCTAATGCACGTTTTATTCGCACATCAATGTTTTTAGTTGAATTAATATAATGTGCTAAACTGCGTTTGTAACCTACTGTAAAAGTATCGAAAACCCTCTGGGCATCTTCATCTTGCGCCAATGCTATTTCTAATTCTTCGGGCAATTCTAGCAAATTAGGATCAACTAAATGAAACGAAACTTGCACCAAATCGCCTTTTTTAATTTTGGCTTCTTTGCGTAAAATACTACCAACTGTTAAATACTTTGGACCTTCTTTTAAATTCAAAATAGCCAAATTAAAAGGGATTTTGTTATTCAAAAAACCTGCTACCCTTAACCTGCCTTTTTCGGGTAATTGGGCCACTATTTCATAAGGTAAAAACAAAGCCGTGTGCGATAAATTACTTTGTAGTTTTTCAAGTTTGGTGGTAAAGGAAAATTCATTCATAATTTTACACTTTAGCCAAAAATGGTTTTACCCAAGTATAAGCTACCATGCCAATTAAGTATGCTATACCAAAACCAAAACTAATATTATAATCAATAAAAAAAATCAATAATGAAATAGCTACTAAAGCAGCTAAACCATAACAATAATATAAAAAGCGAGGTGTTTGTTCTTGTTCATCGGAATCGTAATAATTTGAAAAAGGAATGATTAAAGTAAATGCAATAAATGATAAATAATAAAAAAAAGTGCTGCTAAAAATTACGCCAACCGTAATACATACAATTCCTAATATTAAACCTACGCTAACAATATTTACTGCTTTGATTTCATCTTTGGTTAAAAGGTATTTTCCAAACTTATCGTACTTTAAAATGAGGTTTGATATTGGGTTTAAAATCCAACTAAAATAAATAAGAGCAAACAAAGCTACAAACAACAATAAAAAAATAGGTGATACCGCTGCCAAAACCTTTAAAAACCTTGATAAAACAAAAACACCAATCCCAATTCCCCAACCTATATTTCCTTTGTGGTTATTTACCCAAAACGAATATCTTAACACTAAGCTATACAAAAAATTAGTGCCTTTTATTGCATTAGTCATTCCAATTCGTGCCCTATTAGAATTTGGGTCAATACGTAATGCTTCTGCAAAATGTTTTTGTGCTTCTTTGTATTCTTTTGTTTCTAATTTGCTCCAACCAATGGTGCTATGCGAGTAAGCGTTGTCAGGGTCAGAAGCCAATACTTCGGCTACATGTGTTAAAATTTCGTCCTTCCTATTCAGTTTGGTTAAAGCGGTAATTCTATGGTTGAGTGAATTGGTATGTTCAGGGTCAATTTCCAACGCCTCATTGGTGGTTTCAATTACTTTTTCCCATTCTTTTTCATCCACATAAAGGGCTGCTTTGTAAGCAAAATAATCAGCATCCCAAGGGTCTAAACTAATGGCAATATCAATATTTTTTAAAGCCAATTCATTTTTATCTAAAACGCCATAGTTTATAGCCAAAAAATAATATCCCAGCGCTTCATCAGGGCTTAAGCTTATCATTTCATGAGCCCGCTCCAATGATTCCTTATAATTTCCTAAATCGTAATAACAACTACACAAAAGTTGAATAACATATAAATTATTAGGTTCGTAAGCCAACGCTTCATGCAATAGTTTTACAGCTTCTTTTTTTCTGTTTAAGTTAATGAGCACCCGCGCACGCTCAATGATATTATCAATATCCATATTATTTTTTTATATTCAAATATTTTAAAATATCATCGTACTGCCCACCTTCGTTGGAGTATAAAGCATAATTTTTGGCACTGCTAAACCATTCTTTTGTTGGCGATTTAACCAACGATACTGCCTTTTTTAAATCAGTAGTATTAATTGGCAAAACTTTGTTCTGTTTAATGGATTCAGGTAATTTACTTTCAATAGCAATATCTACTAATGCCTTCATATCAGCTCCTGTAAATTCTTCGGTGTTTTTAACTATTGCTTTTACATCAATATTATCAGTTGGTTTATCTTTTAGGTAAATATTTAAAATTTCTTCCCGTGCTTTTATATCGGGTGGCGATACAAAAATAATTCTATCAAACCTTCCCGACCTTCTAAAAGCAGCATCAACATACCACGGGCTATTAGTAGCAGCCATTATCAAAACGCCTTCGTTCGAATGTTTTACGCCATCCATTTCTTCCAAAAACTGATTGATTAAAAACCTTGAGCTGTTGCTGCGCATATCGGATCGACTGGCACCCATGGCATCTACTTCATCAAAAAACAAAACACAAGGAGTTGAATTGCGCGCTTTTTGAAATAAAGAGTGTAAGTTTTTTTCGCTATTTCCTTGCCACATATCCAACACATCGCTTATGCCAACAGAAATAAAATTGGCTTTTATCTCGCCTGCGGTTGCGCGTGCTATGTGTGTTTTACCGCATCCCGGAGGACCATATAACATAATACCACCACCTATTTTTTTGCCAAATGCTTTGTAAATTTCAGGATTGGTAAGTGGGTGAATAACTTTTAATGCAATTTCTTCTTTTACTTTATCCATTCCACCCACATCGCTAAAATTTATTTTTGGCTTTTCCATGTCGGCAAAAAAGGGCTCGTCATTTTCGTCCAAATTTTCAGTAAGGTTTGCAACTGCCATTCCGCTTTCACGCAACTTCTGATTTATTTGTTGTTCAAAGTCTAAGTCTTCAAAATCATCGTTTAAACCACTTGCAAAATCGTACGATTGTTTAGCTTGCTTATAATCACCTTTGCTAAAACAAGCCTTTGCAAAATAAAAATTTGCTTCGGCATGGTCAGGTTCATTTTTCAATATTTCATCCAATAAAATATGTGCGGCTTCTATTTTATTTAATAGATAAAAGCATTTGGCCAAACCTGTTTTAGCGCTTGAACTGGCATCGGTTTCTATCAAAGTTTTAAACTCATTTTCTGCCTCATTGTATCTAGTTAAATTAAACAAAGCATCTGCCAACATCTTTCGTAAAACAGCATTATTAGGCGAAAATTGCAATGCTTCTTTTAAATTATTTATTTGTTCGTCTGTCATATTTTTATCTTTTCAAGTATATCTATACAAAATGGTTTTTGCAAAGAAGAAATTGTTAAATATTGAATTCAATATTATTTTAAAATATACCATTTCAACCAATTGTATTGTTAATGGTTGTTATACATTAAATTTATTTCTAAAATATTTGAACAAAAAAAAAGGCTTCAAAATTAATTGAAGCCTTTTTTGTGGAGGCAACAGGATTCGAACCTGTGACCCTCTGCTTGTAAGGCAGATGCTCTGAACCAGCTGAGCTATGCCTCCATAATACAAAACATTTGCTTTGTTTTGGGGAGTGCAAATATAGATTTATGTTTAAAAAACACAAATCTATTTTTATTTTAAACCAATTTATTGCCTTATTGCCTTATAATCTTACAAATAAAATAAAGTACACTTTTACATTAATGTGCATTTTACCTTGTTTTTAAAGTAAAATATAAACTACAATTTTGCGTTTATTTAATTACTGTGAAAAAAATTTTTAAAATATTACTACTTACTTTCTTAATTATATCTTTTATTACAATTGGTATTGTTGGATATTTATTTAATAATAAACAAATATTAACAGAATTTGTAATCGAACAAATTAATGCAAATATCAATGCCGAGCTTAAAGTACATTCAACTGATGTAACTATATTTAAAAATTTTCCTAATGTAAGTTTAGATTTAGAAGGTGTATTATTATCTAACAAACAAAATACTATTATAAAAGCAAACCACATATATTTTGGCTTTAACGTAAAAGATATTTTTAACAAAAAATACCAAATTCAATTTATAACTATTGATAGTGCTTCGCTTGATTTATTTGTAAATAAAGATGGGCTTTCTAATTTTGATATTATAAATAAATCGGCTGAAAACAATAAAAACAATATTGCTTTCTTACTTCAACTTGATAGAGTAAATTTAAATAAAATAAAATTTACTTACAATAATTTACAAAGCTTACAATACTACAAAACCGATATTAACAAAGCTGTTTTTAATGGAAAATTTAGTAGCGATGAATTTAACTTAAATATAGATGCTGATGCTTTTATTTATTCAATTTCAAGCGACAGTTTAAATTATATTACTGATAAAAAAGTAATTTTAAAAAGTGCTATTTCGGTGAATAATCAAAGTAAAACATATATTTTTAGCAATACTGCTTTAAAATTAAATGAATTAGACTTAGTGTTAAATGGCAAGTTTCAAAGCAAGCCTAAAGCAAACGATATTTACTTAACCTTTGATTCGAAAAAAATAAGTATTGCTTCATTAATAAGTATTTTACCTGTAAAAATACCTAAAGAAATATTGGCCTATGAAAGTAAAGGAATTGTATATTTTAAAGGCTCGGTTATTGGTTCAATTTCGGATAAAATTAGCCCTTCTGTTTTGGTAGATTTTGGAATAAATAATGGTAGTTTTATAAACAAAGAAATGAATATTTCGTTGAACAACATATCGCTAACAGGGAAGTATAGCAACGGAAAAAACCAAAATTTAAATACTAGTTTATTGTCGTTAAATAATATAAATGCCAATTTAATGAATGATGAAATTAAAGGAAATATTGTTGTAGAAAACTTTAAAAGTCCAAATATTGATTTGAATTTATTAGGTAAATTAAACTTAGAAAATGTATTTAAAATATTTCCAAATCAATCAATTGAAAGTATAAAGGGCAATGTGGAATTTGACACAAAAATTAAAGCTGATTTAGCAAATAAAGACCTAAGCAATATATGGAAACAAGCAGGAAACTATGGCAAATTCAAGCTTACAGTAACTGATTTAATCACTAAAAACTTACCTAAAACTATAAACAATATAAATGCTGAATTTGCTTTAAATGGCGCTGATTTATCAATTGAAAATTGCATTATAAAACTAAAAGAATCGGATATAAATATTAGTGGTAAATTAATTAATGTTTTAGGATTTGCATTTGTAAAAAATGAAAATTTAACTGCAAATATTAATTATAAGAGTAATTATGTAGATTTAGAGCAAGTGGTGTTTATGCCTGAAAATAAAACTGCTGCGCAAAATGATACAAAATACAATTTACCAAAAAATATAATTCTTAATCTTAATGCTAATATTGATAACCTTAAATACAATAATTTTAAGGCTCAAAATGTAAGTTGCTTTATTAAAGTCATGCCAATGCAAATAGAAATAAACCAAGGTAAATTAAATGCATTCAATGGTTCTTTAAATTTTAATACAAAAGTATTAAACAGTGTTCAAGGAAATTATTTTGTAGATAGTAAAATAGATTTAAAAAATATAAATATTACTGATGCTTTTATGCAATGTAATAATTTTGGACAAACCAATATTACTGATAAAAACATTAAAGGAATTTATAATGGAACTGTTGATTTTACTGGTGTTTGGGATGAAAAATTAAACTGTAAAACAGATAAAATACACGCATTTATTAAAGCAAAAATTACCAATGGCGAAATTATAAACTATACGCCAATGGAGGCTTTAAGCAAATTTGTAAGTTTAACCGATTTGCAAAATTTAAAGTTTGCCGAATTAAATAATACCATTGAAATAAAAGACCAAACAATAATAATTCCTAAAATGTTAATTGAAAACAATGCAGTGAATATTACTTTAAGTGGGAGCCAAAATTTTGACAATTTTTTAGATTATAATTTTAAAGTTAATTTAACTGAAATATTAAGTAAAAAACTAAAACCAAAAGACAATGCATTTGGCGAAGAAGATGAAAAACGCAAAGGTTTAAATTTGTTTATAAACATGCGCGGAATGCTTGATAATTTAAAATTTACTTACAATAAAAAAGAGGCGAAAGAAACTGTTAAAGTTTCTATTAAAAAAGAAGGTGAAACGATTAAAGAAGTTATTAAAAAAGAATTTGGTATACCAACCAAAACCGACAAGAATAAACAAAAACCTAAAGAAAAAAACAATAATGATGATGAACTTGAATTTGAAAAAGATTAACCTACTTATTTTTTTAATTTTAACTTTTATTATACAAAGTAAAGCACAAGTAAATAGTAAAAGTAAATTTAACTTTTATACTACGTTTGGCGCTGTTTTTAATGGTTCATTCAACTCATCAAGCAGCAGTAATGTTTTAAGTAATGGTCAAACTATTATGCAATACCAAGATTCTATTTCGAATAAAGAAACTTGGCGTTTAACTTTTAATCCTCAAGTTGGAATAATTTATCAATTAAGTAGAAAATCAGATTTACAATTTGGATTAAGTTATATTGTTTTAGGGCACCAACGACAGTTAAATGACATAAAATATAATGAATCAACTTACCCTGGAATTGGTGGACCAACTGGTATAATTCAAGAAAATACAAACGTAGAACGCAACATTAATTTAAACTACAGGTATCAATATTTGCAAATTCCAGTTATTTATAATTATCACTTAAATACAAAAGCAATAGCTTCAAAAATAAAAATATCGCTAAGTACAGGTATTGGTTGTAATATTTTACTTAAACACGATATTAATGCAGTGTTAGGTACCGGTTTTAAAATAGATGAAAAAAGTAGTTTTTCTCTAGATAGTACTGGCTTTAAAGGAAGTGCTGTAACAGCAAATTTAATGTTAGGAACACGTTTGGATTATAACTTTAGCAAACAATTAAAAATTATAGCACAACCTATGTTAGGCTATTTTCCTTTGAGTGTAAGCAGCAGTCAAATAGAAGCAAAACCTTGGTTTTTAAACTTAAGTTTTGGAATTATTTATGCTTTAGATAATATAAAAAAATGATATCAAAATTTAATATCAGGGTTTATGGTATTTTAATTAATGAACAGCAAGAAATTTTATTGGTAAATGAACAAATTGGCGCCTTTAAATTTACAAAATTCCCTGGTGGTGGAATGGAACTTGGCGAAGGAACAATTGAATGCTTAAAACGAGAATTTATTGAGGAAATAAACTTACCTATCGAAATAGAAAATCATTTTTATACTACCGATTTTTTTCAGCCTAGTGCATTTAAAAATACTGATCAATTAATTGCTATTTATTACAAAGTAAAAGCAAAAACAAATCCAATAGAAATTAATTTAATGCCATTTGAAATAATAGAAAACAACAAAGTAGAAATATTGCATTTTAATTGGGTTCATTTAAGTAATTTAAACCCTAATATGCTCACTTTTCCTATTGATAAAAAAGTGTGTGAAATGATATTGAATTTAAAAGAAATTCTGAAATAACTTATTATTTAAAACTAAATCAATTGTAATTCGCTACAATTAATGTTATTATAAATAAACTATTACTTTGTAAAAATAAAACCACATAAAAACATAGAAATCGTAGCTTTTTTAAAGATAATATACTATTTTTAATTACAAAAAATTCACCTAGTTTTTAAACTCTTTGTTTGCTATGTTCCCATGTAGTTTAACTATTATTTTTAAAATAAATAAGCCATGTTTAGTTCATTACAACATATTGATTTTTGAAAAAAATTATCCCTCAAATAGATTAATATATTTGTAAATTAAAAAAACGGCTTTCAATAATTAATTTAAAATTAGGTCAACTCTTCGGTTTAATGTCCTTCCCTCTTCGGTATTATTGTTTGCAATAGGTTTAGTACCACCAAATCCAGCACTCGAAAGTCTATCTGCACTTATTCCTTGGCTAATAAAATAATCTTTTATTGCAATTGCTCTGTTTTTAGAAAGAAATAAATTTTTATCTGCACTTCCTTTATTGTCGGTATGTCCTTCAATTATTAATTTAAGGTTCAAATTGTTTCTTAATTCAACAGCTATTTGGTTTAAAATAATATATGAATCAGTTTTAAGTACCGAACTTCCTGTTTCAAATTGAATTCCTTTACCTAATTCTTTCAGTTTTTCATTATTTAAAATCACTGGTTTTGGACATCCATTTAACTCCTTAACTCCAAATACTGCTGGGCACTTATCTATAATATCAATTACTCCATCATTGTCTGAATCTGGGCAACCATTATTTATTGCTAATCCAAACTCTGTTGGACACTTATCTATATCTTCAGAAACGCCATCTCCATCGTTGTCTGGGCAACCTGAAGAAGTTAGTTTTCCATAAACATCTGGACATTTATCATTAAAATCTGATATTCCATCGTTGTCAGTATCTATACAACCACTAAATCTTGCTTCTCCTTTTATTTCTGGGCATTTATCTAATTCGTTTAAAATTCCATCCCCATCTTTATCATTATCAGGACAACCGTTATAGTTGCCAATTCCTTGTACATCTGGGCACTCATCTTCATCATCAGGAACTCCATCTTTGTCTTTGTCTATAATTTTAATTTTAACTGCTTTTATCGGCTTAGGTTTTTTTTCTCTTTTTGGTAAAGGTCCTATATGAAATACAAAACCTAAATTATTTGAAAAAAACGCATCTTTAGTAAAAATATTATTTTCAGTTCCTAAGTCTCCGTCATTTAAATTGCTATTTGTAAAACCAAAAACTGTTTGGTATCTAATAGCTGTATGTTTTCCTAATTTAAAATCTATTCCCAAAGTTACTGGAAAAATTATATCGTAATTCGACTCTTTTATACCAGAAATTGGAGTAGTAAATAACCTAGTACCAAAACCTATTGCAGCAAAAGGACTAATTTTTTTGGAGTCTAATCTAAATGGCCTATATCTTATAGAGGCGCTATACGATTGATAACCTCTTGTTACAAAATAATCATTATCACTGGGCGAAAAAGCCCAAACTCCATGGTTAAAATCTATTACCCAATCGAACTTGGAATTATAATATTTACTAAATTGTAAACCTGATGTAAAAAAATACGAATCAAAAAATCTTATCGACTTTGAATAAGAACCAATATAATCGTTTTTACCTCCGTAAATATTTATATTCCATTTATTCTCTAAAGTTTGCGATGAAACATTTAAAATTAAGCATGTTAACAGTATTAATGTATATTTTATTTTTTTCATATTGTATTCAAATTTAACCAAATAATTGTTTTTTAAACTTTTATAGGAAATAAATCATAAAATTAATATAAGTA
>CAMCEM010000110.1 GCA_945873755.1 Chitinophaga pinensis
AAAACCATACAAAGAGATTTTATGCATTTACTCGATTTAAATTTAGTAAAAGTAATTGGTCAAGGAAGTGCTTTAAAATATTCATTGAATTTGGATAATCATAAAAAAGAAGCTATAAATGATTACCAATCAAAATATATTAAAGACACTGAAGAAAATTTAGAAATAGATTTTGAATAAAAAAAAGAGGTTTAAATTAATTTAAACCTCTTTTTTATTACAACTCATCTTCGTTGTAAAAATAGTCATCATTTGTTGGGTAATCAGGCCATATTTCCTCTATACCTTCAAATGGTTCCCCATCGTCTTCAATTTCTTGAAGATTTTCAATGACCTCAAGTGGAGCACCACTTCTTATACCGTAATCAATTAATTCATCTTTGGTTGCAGGCCATGGTGCATCGTCTAAATATGAAGCAAGTTCTAGTGTCCAATACATATTATTTTTTTTATTAAATTTTCTGCGAAAATATATTTTATTCGCACTTAAGCAACCACAAAAATATTTTTTTGTTTTTTTAAACCTTTTTATTTTTTGTAAGTCATACAGTTATAATTAAAAAACATACAATTATGAACACCAAATTTTTATTAATAGCTTTAGCTATATCAACTTCTACAGTTTTTTTATCATCATGTAGAAAAAGCAATGAAACAGATTTTGACACTGAAAGTACTGTTGACAATAGTAATTCGGAAAGTAATTTCGATCAAATTTTTAAACAAGTAGACGAAGCTGCCACTTCAAAAGCTTTAGGAAAAACTGGACCAATTGTTACAATTGATTCTTCATCTTCTCCTCGAATAATGACTATCGATTATGGTAACGGTATGGTTTGTAATGATTTAAAAACTAGAAGCGGTAAAATTATAGTTACTTATACAGGAAAGTATCGTCAAGATGGAACGGTTATTAGTGTTTCATTTAATAATTTTGTTCAAAATGGAAATGAAATAAGTAATACTTCTTCAAAAACAATTACTAATAATGGAAGAAACGCACAAGATTTATTAAATTGGACTATTCAAGTAAATGCAAGTATTAAATTAGCATCAGGTCAAACAATTTCATGGAAATCAACAAGAAATAGAGTGTGGTTAAGTGGCGAAAATACTCCAACAATTTGGAACGATGATAAATATGAAATTACTGGAAATACCACAGGTGTTAACCGCAAAGGATTAAATTATACTTGTAACATTACATCACCACTTTTGGTTGATTTAAGCTGTTTATTACGCAGAATTACAAAAGGAACTGTTGAACTAACTCCTGAAGGTAAAAATACAAGAACTATTGATTTTGGAAATGGTGAATGCGATAACGAAGCAACTGCAACTGTTAATGGTAAAACATTTAAAATAGGAAGGTTTTAAGACCAATTTTATAAATAAAAAGCCGCTATCCTTCAATGGTTAGCGGCTTTTTAGTTTTAAATTTTACTATTTCAGTTTTACCGGAAAGTTAATATCAATATCACTTTCGTCAGATTTAGAGGTGGTTTTTTGTACTCCATCATAATGACTAAGCACAATGTTTAAAGAACCAATTAATGGCAAATTATACGTTTGATTGCTTTTAGTTAATACGTTAAACTCAAGACCGACAGGAAGTTTTGGGTTGTTATCATCAAAATCTAATACTTCGGTGCTAAATTTCCCTACCAAATTGGTACTTGGCGTGTAAAAAAACTGGTGGGCATTTTTTTCTTTTTCTATTTCATCTGAAACGGTTTCAATCGGACTCTTGGTTTTATCCAAAATTAAAACTTTACAATTATACCTAATTCCAGAATCTAATGCGATGGTATCAATGATTGGTGAATTGCCACCATCACCATCCAAATCTTCCCATTTATAACTGAATTGATATTTTGCATTTAGAGAATCATCTATGTTATATCCAGTTAATAACACGGTGGTTAAAACCTCTTGCGAATTGGTTTCTACTGGCTTCTTAGGGTCATCTTTTTTACAAGAAGAAAATACTAAAATTGTTGTTATTGTTATAATTGTTAAATTGTTTATTGTTTTCATTTTTTTTTAATTGTTTAACTGTTTAATTGTTTAACTGTTTAATTGTTTAACTGTTTATTTTTTTAATCTACAACTCATTTCTCTTTACTCATTGCTCATTGCTCATTTCTCATTTCTCATTTATTATAGCCCATCACTCATTTATTTTAGCCCATCACTCATCACTCATTTCCCAAACGGAATACTTATTTTTATAAAAATATTTCTTCCTGTATCTAAAGCATAATACCTATACCTACTCATATAATCGCGGTAACTGGTATTGAAAATATTTTGAATTCCTACACTCCAATTCATTTTGGTTTTTGTAAATTGGCTTGCACCAAATACTAAATCAAATAATTGATAAGAAGCTGGAGAGTCAGTAAAATCAATACCTATAGGCATTCTATTTTGCTTAAATACATATTGATAATTTAGTTGAACAAAAGCATTTTTTACTTTTTTTAGTTTTGATAGTTGCCATTCTATACCTGAATTAATTCGGTTAGCTGGCATAAATATTAAAGGTACATTTTCACTAATATCATTTGCATACAAAAAGGTGTAAGCAGCATTTAAACTTAAATTCGTTCTTAGTTTAAAACTTAAATTGCTTTCAATGCCTTGCAAAAGCGCGTTGGTTTGAACATAATTAAATATAGGAAAAACACCTCTAAAGCTGGTATTAAATGAATTGCTTGGCAACCTATAAATGAAGTTATTGATTGAATTATTATAAGCGGTAAAGTCAAAATCAAATTTAGTTCCAGCGTATTTTAAAGTAACTTCTGCATTATAACTTTGCTCTGGTTTTAAGTTAGCATTTCCTTGCTCAAAAGTGGCTACAGCAGCATGCAGTCCATTGGCATATAATTCATTTATACTTGGTGGACGCCATGCTGAACTTAAGTTGGTAGTAAGTTTCCAATTAGTATTAAAAAAATAACTAACACCCACCGAAGCCGCTGTATTGTTGTAGTTTAATACATTACTTAAAACTTGATTGTTTCGATTGATATAACGTGTTAGATCCATCAAATCATAACGGAAACCAGCTTCAGCTTGCCAATGCTTTTTATTCCATTTTTCAATTACGTAAAAACCATAATTATTGCTTATGAAATTTGGAATAAAAAATTGTTTTCCGGTAGCATAATTTCCTTGGTTGGCATAACTAAAACCAAACATACCTTTAAAACCATTAACTTTTTTATGTTCAAATTTTAAATTCAGTTGATTGGTAGTTAATGTTAAATCGTAAGTTGGGTTATCCTTTAAATCGCTATTTGAATTTAAAAAACTTAATACATCAAACTCTTGTCTGTTGTTAATTTGTTGGCTAAAATCTACACTTAATTTATTAGCATTTTTAAATGAATAAATCCATTTAAAAGACTGAATAAAATGCGTTATATCTTGCCTTGGACGTCCAATTTCGTATGTAAAATCATTAATTATGCTTGGTTTACCTTTTGCAATGGTATTTTCTAAATCGGTTCTGTTATGCACATGTGCCGATCTTAAAATGCCTAAACTAGATTGGAAATAACTTGCCATGTACTCAAAAGTGTTTTGTTTTAATTGGTATTGTGCAGCTGTATTTATATCAAACTCATTAAAAGCGGTATTACTTAGCACATATTCTGGTGTTTTTGAATCTCCTGCTTTTCTATAACTGGTTTGAAAGCGCCAACTAAAATTTTGCTTTTTTAGGTGATTTCCTTCCAAAAACAAACTATTAGCCAATTGCCAATTATTACTGAAACCATTTAAACTATAAACCCCTTCAATTCCGTTTTTTGTTTTAAACTCCTTAGCCGACACTTTTATAGCGCCACCTATTGCCTCTGGTCCGTATTGCAACCCACTAGCACCTTTAATAACTTCTAGTTTATTTATAGCAAAAGGGTCAATTTCAGGTCCATGGTCTGCTCCCCAATTCTGTCCTTCTTGCCTAACTCCATTATTTAAAGTAACAATTCTATTGCTGTGCAAACCTCTAATTACTGGTTTTGATATACTTGGCCCACTATTCAACAAAGCAATACCAGCCGTGTTTTTAAGCATATCGCCAAGTGTTTGCCCGCGCAATATTTCCAGCTTTTTGCTATCAATGGTAACATGATTTTGCAAATTATATTCACTTAGTTTATTGTTTTTTTCGGTATTTATGATTACATCGTGCAAATGATATTCTTCTGATGCCAATGCAATCTTTAAAATACTTTTTAAAGGTAAATTCAACTTAATTGTAATAGGGTGATATCCTAAATAACTAATTTCAATTTCATAATTTAAGAGAGGCAAATTTTTAAACTCAAAATAGCCATTCGTATTGGTAATTGTAGCGTTTTTTACAGGCAATAAAAGCACTTTAGCGCCAAACATTGGTTTTTGCGTTACACTATCTACAATTAATCCATTTATATTGTAATTAATATTTTGTTGCGCCCTAATTATACTGGTAAATAGGAGGCAACAGCATATTAAAGCAATAAATGCTTTTAGATTTATCAAAATAAAAAAAAGTAAAAAATACTAAACATGGGATGCCATTAGCATCCAAATAATTGAACTATAAATTACTAAATAGTTTACAAAATAAAAAGGCTTGCAGGTGGGCCTTTATTATTTAAAAGTATGGTAATTTGATTTTGAAAACGAACTATTTTTTGTTCAAAATAATGAGCTTTGAATACTTCAATAAAATAAAAGCAGCTACCTGATAAAGTAATATTTTTTATGAAATGGAATTGGCTTACAAAACATTTCTCCCCACTTTCGGCCAAATGTTGTTTGTGTTCACATTGATTAATTAATAAATCTTGGCAATTGTTTTCATCTAATTTACAATGATGATGATGTTTTTCTGAAGCGTTATTAATAGCTACAAAATGCTCCTCTTCCAAATGCTTGTGAAAAGCATGGAATGGAAGAAGCGTTGCTATAAAAATAGCTGCCAATACCAACGAGCAATATTTAATAACAGATTTCAAAAAAGTGCTGCAAAAGTAAAGTTTATATTTGCAAAAATGTGTCCGTTTAACAAAAAAATACTAAGTAGTTTTTTATTTGTTTAAATTACTTTATTTTTACTGCATGAGTACAATACTAATCAAAGCTGATAATCAGAGTAATAAAATTTTAGCTGATTTAGCAAAAAAACTTGGAGGAAATGTGTTAAATATTAATGATAATGTGCTAGAAGATTTAATGTTTGGCCAAATAATGGACTCCGTAAAAACCGGAGAAATTGTTTCTAAAGCTGATATTCTAAAAAAGTTAAAACAAAAATGATTATTGAATTTGATAAATCATTTGAAAAATCTTTAACAAAAGTATAAGATAATACATTATTTATTAAAATAGAATCACTTATTGAAACAATAGAAAAAGCTGAAAAAATTTCAGAAATAAAAAATGTAAAGAAACTCACGGGTTTTAAAAACTATTACAGAATTAGAATTGGTGATTTTAGATTAGGATTTGAAAAAATTAATGAGAACACCATTCGTTTTATTACAGTAGCCAGAAGAAAAGATATTTACAGCATTTTTCCCTAATTAACACAAAAGTTATATTCAATAACAAAAAAAGCTCACAAAACTACTATTTAAGTTTTGTGAGCTTTCTATTTTTATTAGTACTTTCTTATAATTTTATTTACCTAAACTTTTAGCCAAAGCAGCTTTTATAAAACGTACAAATAAAGGATGTGGATTTAACACCGTACTTTTATATTCTGGGTGAAACTGAACAGCCACAAAGTATGGATGTGTTTTAATTTCTATTATTTCTGCCAATTTGGTTTCAGGGTTAACGCCTGTAATACTCAAACCGTTCTTTTCAAAATCTTTTTGGAACTTATTGTTAAATTCATAACGATGACGATGACGCTCTGTAATTTTAATTTTATCATAAGCTTTATAAGCCTTGCTGTCTTTAGTTAAATCGCAGTTATATGCACCTAAACGCATAGTTCCACCTTTTGCAGTAATATTTTTTTGGTCAGCCATCATATCAATAACAGCATGGGTAGTATCTGCATTCATTTCAGTGCTATGTGCATCTTTCCAACCAATTACATTCCTAGCAAATTCAATTACGGCCATTTGCATTCCTAAACAAATACCAAAAAAAGGAATATTATTTTCGCGGGCATATTTTATAGCAGTTATTTTTCCTTCAATTCCTCTATCGCCAAAGCCAGGCGCAACCAATATTCCATCTAATTCGCCTAGCTTTTTTTCTACATTATCAGCTAAAATTAATTCACTGTGAATGTAGTTAACTCTAATTCTACACTCATTAGCAGCACCAGCATGTATAAAGGCTTCAATAATTGATTTGTATGCATCGGGCAACTCTACATATTTTCCTATTAAACCAATTTGTAATTCGTTTTTTGGATTTTTATGTTTTATTAAAAAATTTTTCCAACTATCTAAATCTGGTTCAGTTTTGGCCGAAAGTTTTAATCTACTTAAAGTAATTTTATCTAATTTTTCTTTAAGCATCATTAAAGGAACATCGTATATAGTGGGTACATCTAATGCTTCAATTACTGCATCAGGAGCTACATTACAAAATAGGGCTAATTTTCTTTTTTGTTCTTTACTAATTGAGTGTTCGGTTCTACAAACCAATATATCGGCTTGCAGTCCACTTTCTAATAATAATTTTACAGAATGCTGTGTTGGTTTTGTTTTTAACTCTTTTGTGGATGCCAAATATGGCAATAAAGTTAAGTGAATTATTAAGCAATCTTCGTCTTTTAATTCCCAATGTAACTGACGAACTGCTTCAATGTAAGGCAATGATTCAATATCGCCAACGGTTCCACCAATTTCGGTAATTACAATTTCGTATTCACCAGTTTCGCCCAATAGTTTTATTCTGCGTTTTATTTCATCGGTAATATGCGGAACTACTTGCACTGTTTTTCCTAAATAAGCGCCTTGACGTTCTTGGTTAATTACATGCTGATAAATTTTACCTGTTGTTACATTATTAGCTTGCGAAGTTGATACATTTAAAAACCTTTCGTAATGTCCTAAATCCAAATCTGTTTCTGCACCATCTTCGGTTACGTAACATTCTCCATGTTCGTAAGGATTTAAAGTTCCTGGATCAACATTAATATATGGATCTAGTTTTTGAATAGTTACGGAATATCCGCGCGCTTGTAATAATTTGGCTAATGAAGCAGCAATAATGCCTTTACCTAACGAGGAAGTAACTCCACCTGTAACGAAAATATATTTGGTTTGCATGGTTTTTATAAGAAAAAAATACAACTAAAGTATTTACTAAAAACCAGTTAAGAAGTTTTCCGTAAACAAAAAAGTGTATTTACGGATGGCAAATGTAAGGTAAACCAACCCATATTCCTTTTGGGGTTATCCATGTTTTTTCAACAATTGTCAAATAGCAACTAGCTGCTGGCTTCTGGCAATTTGTAATAAACAATAAACAAAAACATTTTAACAACTCAACAATCCAAAAATTCAACCATCCATCCATCCAACCATCCAACAATTTAACAATTCAACAATCCATCCATCCAACAATTTTCTTATCATTGCCCTATGAAAAAAGTTAAGTTTTTAATTCCATTTTTATTTTTAACTAAAATAGTTTTTGCTTGGGGTTTTTACGGACATAAAATGGTAAACCGTTTGGCGGTATTTAGTTTACCACCTGAAATGTTTGCGTTTTACAAAGCCCATATTGATTATTTAACCGAAAACTCTGTAAATCCAGATAAACGCAGGTACAGCGATACAGCTGAGGCTTGTAGACATTATATTGATTTGGATCATTATGAAAAGAATTTACCTATAGATACTGTTCCTCGATTTTGGAATGATGCAGTAAACAAACTAACCAAAGATACTTTGCTGGCTTATGGCATTGTGCCTTGGCATATTCAAGTAATGATTCAACGATTAACATATGCTTTTAAAGACAATGATATTGACAAAATTCTCCGTATTTCAGCAGAGTTAGGGCATTATGTTGCCGATGCACATGTGCCGCTGCATGCTTCAGAAAATTATAATGGACAATACACCAATCAAAATGGAATTCATGGTTTTTGGGAAAGTAGGTTACCCGAACTTTTTAGTACCGAATACGATTTATTTGTAGGGAAATGCTTTTATTTAAAAAATCCTTTAGAAACAGCTTGGTTGGCAAGCGAAAGCAGTTTTGCTGCATTAGATACGGTTTTGGGTTTTGAAAGTAAATTAAATAATATTTTTGACCAAAGTAAAAAATACAGTATTGAATACAGAGGGCAAACTCAAATAAAAACGTATAGTAAAGAGTATTCTTTGGCATACCACCAAATGCTATCAGGACAAGTAGAACGCAGGTTAAAAGCAAGTATATTAACAGTAGCCAACATGTGGTACACCGCTTGGGTTGATGCTGGTCAGCCCGATTTAAATAATTTGGTTAAAGACAAAAAACAAACCAAACCAACTGATGCCGAAATGCAACAAATAATTACCGAAGAGCAACGTTTGTTGAACGAAAATAGGATGATAGGAAGGGAGGAGAAGTAGTTTTTAGTTGATAGACCATAGTTTATGGACCATAGATTGTATATAATCGTCTATCGTCCATCGTCTAACAACTACAAATTCCCCGTTCTTCCGCCATCAACGGGAACGTTAATTCCTGTGATGTATGAAGCATATTCTGAAGCTAAAAAAGTGGCTGCATATGCTATTTCATTGGGTTCACCAAAACGACCCATAGGAATTTCACTTAACATTTCTTGGCTTACTTCGTCAGTGCTGTGTTGTTGTTTTTGAGCCTTGTTGTCAATAATTTGTTTCAATCTATCTGTTGCAGTTGCACCCGGTAAAATATTGTTCACAGTAATTTTAAATGGAGCCAATTCGTTGGCCAATGTTTTGCTGTAATTAGCCATTGCACCACGAATGGTATTACTTACGCCTAAGCCCCTTAAAGGAATTTTTACACTAGTTGAAATAATATTGATGATGCGTCCATAACCTGCTTGTTTCATACCAGGAAAAATACTTTGCACCAAATAATGGCTGCTTAACACATGGGCATTAAAGGCATTTAAAAAATCTTCTTCTTTGGCATCAATGGCTAAACCTGCCGCAGGGCCACCACTGTTATTAATTAATATATGGTAAATATGGTGTTTTTGAGCTTGTGTTTCAATGGCTTCTTTTACTTGTTTTGGTTGACTAAAATCTGCAACTAAAAAGTCGTGTTTTTGTCCTAAACTGGTATCTAAATCGCGCACTATGCTTTGTAATAAATTACCGTTCCTGGCCATTAAAGTTACATTGGCACCACATTTTGCTAATTGCATAGCAATGGCATAACCTATTCCTTTGGTACTACCGCAAACCAATGCATTTTTATTTGTTAAATCTATATTCATTTTTATTTTGTTTTTTTGTGCTGCTGGCAGCTGTCAACTAGCTTCTAGCAGATTCTTTATTTCTAATTGTCCATTGCCAATCGTCCATTGCTCATTAAAAATTATTCATCCTTTCGTCTCAAATTTCGTTCAATGTCTCGTTCTTTAATGCTATCGCGTTTGTCATAGGCTTTTTTGCCTTGTGCCAGGGCAATTTCTATTTTTATAAAACCATTTTCGGCTTCAAATAATTTTAATGGAACTATTGAAAAACCTTTTTCTTCACCACGTTTTTGGAGTTTTTTTAACTCTACTTTTTTCAAAAGTAATTTGCGTTCGGCTAAAGGTTCGTGTTGAGTAAAGCTTGCTTGTTTAAAAGCACCCACATTCATGTTTTTAATAAAAAGTTCATCGTTATGGTAATAGCAATAGGCTTCAGTTATAGAGGCATTTCCAGCTTTTATCGATTTTACTTCCGTGCCACCCAATACCATTCCGGCAGTGTATTTGGTTAATAATTGAAACTCAAAACTTGCCTTTTTATTTAAAATATTTATACGCTTGTAAGCTTTATCTCTACTCATGATTGATGCAGCAAATTAAAACTATTTTTTTTGATTTTGGGTAGGTGTAAATAAGTTGATTGATTTAGCTTTTTATCTCGAATTTTTAAATTCGAAGAGTGTTTTGATAACTCATCGGTTAGTTGGGGTAATAAATAAGGATTTTGGTGTAATTCGTGTTTTTGATGTAAATGAAGTATGGATTACTTACAAACCTAACAATAAATCAATAAAATCTATCTTAATTTTACTAAGCAAAAATGAATAATTAGTAATATTAAAAAGCACCTATAACTTGTTCGACCCCTTTGGGGTCGCATGTTTATAGCATGATCATTTTATTATAAACATACGACCCC
>CAMCEM010000111.1 GCA_945873755.1 Chitinophaga pinensis
ATTCCTGGACTTTATTATATTTTCGCAAGTTTTGGTGAAAAACATTTACTAATAGACAACGAAGAAGAAAATCCATTAACAGAAGAAATTGACAACAAATGAAACTAATTAATAAAAATATAGCATTTGCTTTTTTTGTATTCATCATAATTTATTCGGGATGTAAAACGCCCGAAACAATTGTAAATACAGACAGAAAAATAATGCCACAATCTTTTGAACAAACAAAAGACAGCACCAATTCCGCAGACATACAATGGAAAGAATTTTTTTTCGATAAAAATTTAATTGCGATTATTGACACCGCACTTAAAAACAATTTTGATGTGCTGATGACTTTACAAAAAATTGAAATGGCTAGGAACGATTTGCGATTAACCAAAGGTGCAATGTTGCCAACAGTCAATTCAAATTTTGCCTATTTGCAACGCAAATTTGGCTACTACACGATGGACGATGCAGGTAATCGAACAACCGAAATAACCCCAGGACAAATCATCCCGACTAATTTGCCCGACTACTTTTTAGGATTACAAACCAATTGGGAAATTGACATTTGGGGAAAACTTCGCAACAGGAAGAAAGCGGCATTTTCAAGGTATTTAAGTAGCGTGGAAGGCACACATTTAGTGCTTACAAATTTGGTTTCCGAAATTGCTATTGCTTATTATGAATTGGTTGCGTTGGACAATGAGTTAGACATAATCCGTGAAACAATAAAGTTGCAACAAGACGCTTTAGAAATAATAAAAATTCAGAAAGATGCAGGTGTAGCAAACGAATTAGCCGTAAAACAATTTGAAGCCGAAGTCTTAAATTCACAAGGTTTAGAGTTTGAAACCCTGCAACAAATTGCCGAAAACGAAAACAAATTAAATTTTTTGTTGGGCAGATTTCCGCAACCAATAGTAAGAGAAAAAGCAAATTTCACAAATCAAATTCCAACACAAATAAAAGCAGGTATTCCTTCGCAATTGCTCAAAAACCGACCCGACATAAAGCAAGCAGAGTTTGAATTATTGGCAACAAAATTTGATGTAAGAGCAGCCAAAGCCGCTTTTTATCCATCATTCAACATCACAGGTTCGCTGGGTTTTCAAGCATTTAACACAGCTTTTCTGTTTACTTCTCCGCAATCTTTAGCATATAATTTATTGGGAAGTTTGACAACACCGCTACTGAACAGAAGTGCCATAAAAAATCAATTCAAAAATGCAAAAGCCAATCAGATTGAGGCAATGTATAGTTATCAAAAAACAATTTTGAACGGTTATGTAGAAGTATCAAACGAAATTTCAAATATCAAAAATTTGGAACAAATCCACGACCGCAAAACCAAAGAAGTTGAGGCATTAACTCAATCCATTAACATTTCGAACGACTTGTTCAAATCAGGACGGGCGACTTATTTTGAAGTTTTAATGATACAAAGTCGATCTTTACAATCAAAACTTGAACTAGTAAGTACAAAAAAACGACAATTCAACGCAACTCTGAATCTTTACAAAGCATTGGGAGGCGGTTGGAGGTAAACTATCTGAAACTTGTCAGTACTTTTATTATACTTCTTGGTTTCAAAGAGCCAACACAAAATTGGGGGCATCTACAATACACACTAAATTGATCCGTATTAATTATATAAGAAGATTACAACTAGAACTACGGGATTAGATTTCATCACCTGAATAACCATGTAGTTCAAATTCGCATAAGACCTCAATTCATCCCAAAATTGGTTCGAGAATAGACCAGCTTGGTGAGCAAACAAAAAGACTTCACAGCAATGTGAGGTCTTTTTTGTTATATTGAATTTATATGTTTTACGTTTACATTATTTATTCTCCAAAATTAGATAGATTTTATATTGGTTCGACTGATAATTTTGATTTAAGAATTATTCAGCATAACTCATCTTTATATCAAGATGCATTCACATCTAAAGGGATTCCTTGGGATTTATTTCTTTATATTGAAGGTAATAACAGTGCTCAAGCTTATAATATTGAAAAGCATATTAAAAAAATGAAGTCTAAAAATTATATTCAAAATTTAAAACAGAATTTATATTGGGAGTTCTTACTTGTCTATTCTTTATTACACTTAATCTACAATCTCATAGCGCACTTGTTTTTTAGATAATGTTCCAAAGTCATAGTGAGCATATTCGAGAATCGTTGAACTATGTCTCGACTCCGCTCGACATGACATATAACTTCGCTTGATATGACATATAACTTCGCTCGACATGACCTATAACTCCGCTCGACATGACATATAACTTCGCTTGATATGAAATATAACTTCGCTTGATATGACATATAACTTCGCTTGATATGACCAATGACTCCGCTTAATACGAACGATAATTCTTCTTGAATGATTTACAAAAAAACACAATACCATAAAACGCAAAGTGGCCATCTTTTTGAGATAGCCACTTTCGGTTTTATTTTTAAATAACGAAGTATTACAAAACACCAATTTCGCTCAATACAGTATTCATTGCTCTTACAGCATCTGCACTTTTTGCAAATTCAGTTTTTTCACCATCTGTTAATTTATAATCAACTATTGTTTCCCATCCATTTTTGCCAATAGTAACAGGTACTCCTAAGCAAATATCTTTTTGGCCATAGTCACCATCTAAATAAACACAACAAGGCATTACACGTTTTTGATCGCGAACAATGCTTTCAACCAATAATGCACTTGCAGCACCAGGTGCATACCAAGCTGAAGTGCCTAATAATTTGGTTAAAGTAGCACCACCAACCATTGTAGCATCGCTAATTTCTTTTAATTGCTCGGCAGTTAAAGAATTAGAAACTGGCACACCATTTAAAGTAGCCAAACGGGTTAAAGGTATCATAGTAGTATCTCCATGTCCACCAATTACAGTTCCTTGAATATCGGCAGTAGGTTGGTTTAAAGCCAAGCCTAAATAACCTTTAAAACGTGCACTATCTAATAATCCACCCATACCTATAATTCTGTTTTTTGGTAAGCCAGTCGATTTTAAAGCCAAGTAAGTCATGGTATCCATAGGGTTTGATACCACAACTATAATAGCATTAGGCGAATGTTTTAATACATTTTCAGCAACAGTTTTTACAATATTAGCATTGGTACCAATTAATTCTTCACGTGTCATACCTGGCTTGCGAGGAATACCTGAAGTAATTACTACTACATCCGAATTAGCGGTTTTGCTATAATCGTTAGTAGTTCCACTAACGCGGGTTTTCATTCCTAATAACGAAGATGTTTGATAAATGTCTAATGCTTTGCCTTCGGCAAAACCTTCTTTTACATCTAATAATACTACTTCATCGGCCAATTGGCGATAAGCAATAACATCGGCTGTGGTTGCACCCACCGCACCTGCTCCAATAACTGATACTTTTGTCATGTTTGTGTTTATAAATTTTAAAATTTTTGGGTAAAATAAATTACTGCGAAATTAAAAGTATACTATTCCAATAAAAATGATTGTTTGCAGTTTTGTAGTATAAAAATTTGAAAATACCTGTATTAAAAAAGTGTACACTTTTTAGTATATAAGCATGTTCGCATGTGGAAAAGTATGGCAATTCATTAAATTTAATAAGTGTAATTAGATATTAATTATTTAACGAAAATTTAACTGTGAAATTTTTTTTTATTGAAGTTATTATTTTCAAAAAAAATAGTACTTTTTAATGTGACAATAATAAGAAATATAAATGCCATTTAAATATAAAAAACACCAATTTAAATATAAAATATTAGTTTTGGTGTAATTTGTGATGTTGGTTAAGATTTTTTTAAGAAATATGTATTTCTAATGAAAAATAAGAATGGATAAAATTTACAGCTTTAAATACTTGTTATATGTCATATTTCTACAACGCTTTTTTAAGCAATTGTTTGTGGATAAACATGCCGTAAACCTCAACTTTTTAGCCATTTCTCCAAATTTTATTTAAGAATAAATAATACATTAAAACACCATGTTTTTTAATAAGCAATTTCAATTTAATAAAAACAAAAAACCAAAATATATGAAAAATCAATTTTACAGACTTAAATTTTCTAGATTTTTAATCTTAATTATTTCCATTTTATTAATTGGGAGTAAACAATTAAAAGCGCAAGTTAACACTTACACTTTTACGCAATCGAGTGGAACTTTTACCACCATAAATAACTTAGCAGGAACAGTTAATTTAACAACTGTTGGAAGTGGAACTTATGATGATGCAGCATATCAAAATATACCAATAGGTTTTAACTTTACGTATAATGGAGCTTGCCAAACAATATTGGGAGTTTCGCAAAATGGATTTATTCAATTTGGAGCCAATGTGCCAGCAAATAGTTATAACGCTTTAAGTGCATACACCAATGTAGTAGCTATTATAAATAATGATATGTATGGCATTGGAACAAATGGTGCAATGATGATGTATAGGCTAACAGGCACAAGTGGAAGCAGGGTTTTAACTATTGAGTGGCGTAATTGGGGGTTTTATAGTAGTGGGAATGCAGAGTTAAATGCCCAAATACAATTATATGAAGCTACTGGAGAAGTAAGAATGGTTTATGGCAATTGTGCTGGAATTGTAACATCAACATTAGCTGTTGGATTAAATGGCAATGCAACTACTGATTATTTAAATAGAACCACTACTACAAGTTGGGCAACAACTACAGCAGGAACTGCCAACAGTGCAACATGTTCATACAGTTCTTCAATTCTACCTGCAAATGGATTAACATTTTCATATACTAAAACAATTCCTGCATGTGCAGGAACTCCTGCTCCAGGTAATACATTATCAACCAGCAGCGCAATTTGTACAGGTAAAGATTTTACGTTAAGTACTCAAAACTGTGTTGTTGGAACGGGTATAACTTACCAATGGCAAGAGTCGGCAGATAATATTACTTATACCGACATTGTAGGGGCAACTTCTGCAACACTCACCAAACAACAAACTACTGGCACTTGGTACCGTTGCAATGTAACCTGTGGGGTCAATACCGGTACTTCAACTCCTATAAACGTAACGCAAACAAGTGGTTTGGGTTGTTTTGTATATTGTGCTGCTACTACTACCAATCCAACTGTAACAGGAACAATAGGGCAAGTTACTTTTGGAAATTTAGTAAACCCCACTACAACACCAACTCCTCAAACTCCAAATCCAACTTCAAATTCTGGATATACTGATTTTAGGTCGTTAACAAACTTTTCTACATTTATAAAAGGGGTTAATTATCCAATAAGTGTTTACCCAATTTATAACAATTTTACTTACCCGATGGGCGTTTCAGTGTTCATTGATTTTAACCAAAACAATGTGTGGACCGATGTAGGAGAAAGATTTGATTTACCTTTTCCTGGAGTTGCACTGGCAAGTTCAACAGGAAGTATAACTATTCCTAACACTGCATTGTCGGGTTTAACTGGCATGAGGGTGATTATGAATTATAATGCTTTACCAACAAATGCTGGTGGTTGTGGTTCAAATCTTTATGGTGAAGTAGAAGATTATTTAATAAATATTTTAACTCCTGGCCCAATGAGTTTTGACTCTGTTACTACAACTCAAGTAACAGGAAGTGCCATTTTAGGTACTACCAATACTCCAGTTATAAGTGTTGTGGCGTATACTACCAATATATTAGCAGCCAGAAGAGCTACCCAATTAAACTTTAACACAACAGGAACAACCAATACTGGTGATATTTCGAATGCTCGTGTTTATTACACTGGAAGTAGTTCGGTTTTTAATACCGACCAACAATTTGGTTCAACCGTAACTTCTCCATCTGGGAATTTTAATGTTACAGGTAATCAAATTTTATCAAGTGGATTAAATTATTTTTGGTTAACTTATGATGTTACTAGTAATTTAGCTGCAGGTGGAAATTACATTGATGCGCAATGCACTCAACTAACCGATAGCTTTTTATATGTAAAAACTCCAATTGTTTCCGATCCTGCTGGGTCAAGGCAATTGTTACCTCCATTAAATGGAAATTATACAGTAGGAGTTACTGGTACATACCCAACCATAACAGCAGCAATAAGTGCAATTACCACTTTGGGTGCTGTAGGTCCGGTTACGTTTTCGTTGTTAGATGCGAATTATACCAACGAAACTTTTCCAATTAATATAACGGCTTATCCTGGTATGTCGCCTACCAATACATTAACCATAAGGCCTGATGCAACAGCCTCCAATGTATTGATTCAAAACAATAGCGGTTTATCAGAGATATTTAGATTTAGTGGTGCAAAATATGTAACCATTGATGGAAGGCCGGGCGGAACAGGAACATCTCGAGCTTTAAACTTAGTAAGCTTTTCAACTGCATCAGTTTCTGTGGTTTCGTTTTTAAACGATGCCAATAGCTGTAACTTAAGAAACTGTGTTATAAGATCTTCAAATACTTTAACGGGAGGTGTTAATGCAGGTTCGGTATATATTGGAAATACAACTGGTTTTAATGGTAATGATAGCATTACCATTTCGAATAATTTTTTCAGTGCAACTGCATTAGGTAGATATGGAAATGCAATTTACTCTTTAGGTCAATCAGTTAATATTCAAAATAACAACATTTCAATTACTAATAACGACTTTAACCATTTTGCATTTAATGGTGTATTTTGTTCAGGTACAGGTAATGGATCTTATTGGAATGTAAGCAATAATAGTTTTTACGATACCTCAACAACTACTGCTTATTTATCTACTTGGACGTGTATAAACTTAAATCCTGGAACTACTAGTAATGCCAATTATTATACAGTAAATAACAATTATATAGGTGGCCAAGCACCATTGTGTGGTGGTAGCCCATTAACAAGTACGCAAACTCTTACCCGACAAGGTATTTTATTAACCACAGCAACTGGGCCAGCCAATACTATTTATGGCAACGTTATTCAAAATATTTATTTAAATAATACTGCTATTAGCTCACAGTTTACAGGAATAAGCTCTACAGGAGGTGCAGTGAATATTGATAGTAATTTAATAGGGAGTTTAACAGTTCCTAATAGTTTAAATTTTGTAACAAATAATGTGTTTTTAGGGATTAATGCTACTGCAACTAATGTTAACCAAAGTATTACCAAAAATATAATTGCAAATATAAACCACAACAATATTGCAAGTACAAGTGGTGGTATTAGAGGAATGAATATTGGTGGTAACGCTACAAATACTATAAATGAAAATATTATTAAAGCTTTATATACCAATAGTGCAAATATAAGTTCAACTACAACAGTTGGTTTAGGTGGTATAATTTGTAGTGGGTCTGGAAATAATAACATAACAAACAATTTAATTGGCGGAGGTTTAGGAGAACCATTAATTAGAACTTGCGCTACTACTGCATCAGTTAAGGTTACAGGTATTTATGTTAGTTCAGGAGTTAACAATATTAGTAATAATACCATTGATGGATTGAGGTTAAGTGCAACTACTTCATCTAGTGCTAGTACTGTAACTACAGCTAATATGTTAGGTATTTGTAATGCATCATTTACAGCTGGTCAGTTAACATCAAATAATATTGTAAGGCATTTATTTATTAATTCAACTGGTGCTTCTCAATCAACTCAAATGATTGGTCTTTTACATGGAAGTTCTGGAGCGCATACTATAAGTGGAAATACCATTTATGGTTTATTAAGCAGAAGCACAAATACGAGTACTTCTACTTCAAGTGCTGTAAATGCAATTATGAATAGTTCATCTGGCCGTTCTACTATTACCAATAATTATATTGACTCTATAGTTGTAAACACAGTAACAGGAACAACAACTTCTATGCATGGTATATTAGTAAGTGGAAGTGCTGGAAATGAAGTGAGTGGCAATACTATAAAAAGCATGTATTCTAATTCAACAACTACTTATGGTATTCAAGGAATTTATACTATTTCATCTGTCATCAATCAAAATATTTCAAACAATAGGATTTTTAATTTAGTAAACTTTAATACAACTGCTACAACAACTTCAATTGCAGGAATAAGAATAATAAGTAGTACAACTTTAACAAGCAATACCAATAGCATTGATAGGAATTTTGTACATAGTTTTAAATTACATTCTACTGCAGCAGCTTCTATGATTGGTATAGAAAACCAACAAGGTTTAAACACTTTTACCAATAATATGGTTCGTTTGGGTATTGATTCTTTGGGTGCAACAGTTTCGGGTCCATATGTAATATATGGTTTACACGATTTTTACAATGCCTCAAATATTCCTTCTTATTATTTTAATAATTCAGTTTATATTGGAGGAACCTCTACTTCTGGCGCAAATATAACAGCAGCAATGTTTTCGCCAAATTCAAGCAAGCCATTAACTATAAGGAATAATATTTTTGAAAACAGTAGGTTAAATGCTGGTGGAACAGGAAATAATTATGCATTAAGAATAAATAATACATTTAACTTAAGTAGTAACTATAATATTTTATTTGCACCCAATACTAATGGATTTATAGCAAGTACTATTTCGCCAGCAACCAATTTTAATACCTTATTAGGAGCAAGTGGTTGGATAAATGTTTCAAGATTTGACGCGCAAAGTGGAAATGTGAATCCTGGTTTTTTAACTCCAAATGGAACAAGCAGTACAGTCGATTTAAGATTAGCTGCTAGTAACCCTGCAGAAGGTGGTGGCGATCCAACGGCAACACCGTTGGTTGCGGTATTAAACGATTTTGATAATAATTTAAGAAGCACTTTAACACCTAATGATATTGGTGCCAATGCTGGTAATTTTATTTTAAGTAAAGATACCGTAGCCCCAACTATTACTTACAACAATTTAACCAATACCTCAAGTTTATCGAATATAGTTTTAACTGCTAATGTATTGGACAATGGGGGTATACCTTCTGATGTTTCAAGTACATTAAAACCTAGAATTTATTTTAGAAGAACAACTGATGCTTCTTGGTTTTCAACTGAAGGAACATTAGCTAGTGGAAACTCAAGAAACGGTAATTGGAACTTAACCATTGATTATAGTTTACTTCCTGCACCAGCCATAGCACCTGGAAATACTATTCAGTATTATGTAATTGCACAAGATAGTGGATCAAATATTATAAGTAATCCATTGTATGCAGTTGCATCGAATGTAAATACTGTTACTATTCCACCTACTTTAAATTCATATTCAATTACTTTGCCATTGGATACTATATTAGTTGTTGGACCAGCACCAAGTAATTATTTAACACTTTCGGCAGCATTTACAGCCATTAACAATGGTGTATTGCAAGGCAATACCAATATATTTTTAAAATCGGGTACAATTGTTGAATCGAGTCCCACATTGAACCAATGGTTAGAAGTTAGAAATGGAGTAATGGGTACTTATAATTATACACTAACTATTCGTCCGCAAACTACCGCATTAACAACTTTAAGTTTAGGATTTAATTCTATCACTTTAAATGGAGCTGATAGGGTTACTTTTATAGGGTACGATACCTTAGGAACAGTAAACGATTCCAATTTAGTTGTTACTTCTACTTCAACTGCTTTAAATATTCAAAACGATGCTTCAGGTAATACTTTTAAAAATGTGGTTTTTGCTGGTTCTGGTAGTTATGTAGTATTTATTTCAAGTACTTCAATTGTTACAGGAAACGATAATTTAGTATTTGATAAATGTAAATTTAGAAGTTCTAATTTACCTTCTATGCCTGCTTACAGTTTTTGGAATAGTGGAGCAACTGGAAGAGAAAATGATTCGTTATTGATTCAAAATTGTGAATTTTACAATGCATCCTCATACCAATTACTTTTAAATGGTGGGATGGGTAATATGATCAGGGTAAAAAATAATCATTTTTACCAACAATTATCAAGTTCATTAATTGCCAATATTTATTTTGGACCTGGTACTTTATCAAATAATGATACCATATCGGGTAATTTTATAGGCGGAACCACAGTAAATGCTGAAGGATCTCCATTATTAAATGCCTATACTAGTCAATATACCCCCATTTATATTTTAAGTAATGGCAGTCAAACAGGAACCAGCGTTACCGAAAATACCATAAAAAATATAACTATGACAGCCGCAGG
>CAMCEM010000112.1 GCA_945873755.1 Chitinophaga pinensis
GATTTTTAGGGCCAAATGGGGCGGGAAAATCTACCACCATGAAAATACTAACTGGTTATATTCCAGCAACAAGTGGAAAAGCATTTATAAATGAAACTGAAATAAACGAAAACAGCATACATATTAGAAAAGAAGTAGGTTATTTACCCGAATTAAATCCGCTTTATACCGATATGTATATAAAGGAATATTTGCTATTTATTGCCAATAGCTATGGAATAAAAGAAGGAGCCAATCAAGCTGCAGAAGAAATGATTTCAAAAACAGGTTTGAGTTTGGAACGCAAAAAGAAAATTAGTCAGTTAAGCAAAGGTTACAAACAACGTGTTGGCTTAGCAGCAGCTATGATTCATAACCCAAGTGTATTAATTTTAGATGAACCAACCAGTGGTTTGGATCCTAACCAAGTTACAGAAATTAGAAACTTAATTAAAGAAATAGGAAAAGACAAAACAGTAATTCTGTCGAGCCATATAATGCAAGAAGTGGAGGCTATGTGTAGTAGAGTTGTTATTATAAATAAAGGTAAAATTGTAGCTGACGATAAAATTGAAAACTTACAACAGTCGTTTAGCAAAGAATATATTATTTCGGTTCATTTTAAAAATAGTCCAACTATTGAAAGCCTCAAAACCATCGATAAAAACTTAAATATAGTTGCTACAAAAGAAGGTTTTACAATTACTTCGAAAGCAGATATAAGAGAAAAAATTGCACAAAAAGCGGCCGAAAACAATTGGTTGGTTTTAAGTATGAATTTGGAAGAAAGCTCGTTGGAAGAAGTATTTCAAAGGTTAACGAAGTAATGATGAATGATGAAGAAAATTAAAATTATAAATATTGTAATTGTAGTATTTTTTGTATGTAGCATATTAAATGTTAATGCTCAAAATAGTATGAAAGCAACTATGCTTAAATACGATTCAACTTATATTAGTTTGCAAAGTGTTGTAAAAAATATTTATAAAAAATATGGTGCTAATGATACAAATTTTGAAGCAGTTGTACCTGATTCAATAGATAAACTATTAGAAAAAACTTTTTTGCTTTTAGAAAAAAGAGAAAAAGAAATAGATAAAATATGCCAAAATCAAAACGAAATTTTGGCCGAAGAAGAAGCTAATGAATGGAATTTAAAAACAGATTCTATTATAAAATTAAAGCATCTTGCATTTAATGCACATCCTAAAATTGGCTTTTCGTTTTCGGGTAATTTATATTTATTTTCAGCTCAATATGCATTTGTTTTAAACCAATTTAGAACTTTCGATTTTGGAATAGGTTCGGGTATAGAATATATAAATAAAGGAGGTTCAAACATTGAAGTTGTTCAAATGCCTGTTTTTTTAAATAATAATTTTTATTTAGAAGAGTTTATTTTCTTAAACTTCGATTATGGTTTTACAATACCCATAAGCGGAAGTTATAAAAATAATAAAAACGATAAAATTGATTATGATATTAATAATTTAAAAAGTAATTTTTACTTTGAATTGGGTTTAGGTGTTTTAACAAAATCTAACTTTGGTATTCAATTAAATATTAGAAATCAAGCATTAGGAGTTCCAGAAACTGTTAGTAGTAGAAGCCAAATGTTTGGAATAAAATTAATTTTTTAATCACAAATTCTTTAACTTTCAACTGACAACCAACAACTATCAACTAAATGTACTCAATACTTCAAAAAGAAATACGCAGCTTTCTTAGCTCATTAATTGCTTACGTAGTAATTATTGTGTTTTTAATAGCAACAGGGTTATTCATGTGGGTGCTGCCCGATAACAATGTGTTCGATATGAATTATGCCAATTTGGATACACTTTTTACTTTGGCTCCTTGGTTATTTTTGTTTCTTATATCTGCCATTACCATGCGTACTTTTAGTGAAGAAAAAAAGAATGGAACCATTGAAATATTGACTACCAAACCAGTGAGCGATTTAAATATAATTTTAGCCAAATACTTTGCTGGTGTTATATTAGTATTGTTTGCTTTAATTCCAAGTTTAATATATTTTTATACCGTTTACAAATTAGGCGCACCAATAGGAAATATGGATGTTGGGGCTACTTGGGGTTCATATATTGGCTTGTTCTTTTTGGCTAGTTGTTTTGTAAGTATCGGTTTGTTTTCATCGGTAATTACCGATAACCAAATAGTATCATTTATTCTCAGCATGATTTTATGTTATCTTTTCTATAATTTATTCGAACTTATTGCCGATTTTAAGCTGTTTGGTTCTTGGGATAATTTAGTAGCTGGCTTGGGCATTAATGCGCATTATCAAAGTATAAGTAGAGGGGTAATTGATAGCCGAGATATATTGTATTTTATAAGTTTTATTATAGTGTTCATTTATGCTACAAAAACTGTTTTTAGCTCACGTAAATTTTAATTTAGAATTATAACTGATATGAACAAAAAGAAACAATCGTATTTGCAGTTAATAATTGCCATTGTAATAATTATTTTGTTAAATGCCATTTTAAGTAATTATTTTTTTAGGATAGATTTAACAAAAGAAAAGCGATATACACTAGCTGAACCTAGCAAGAACTTAGCTGCAAAAGTAAAAGAAGGTATTTTAGTAAAAGTATATTTAGAAGGCGATTTTCCTGCTGGTTTCAAGCGTTTGCAAAAAGCTACTAAAGAAATGTTAGACGAATTTAAAATTTATTCGAACAACAATATTCAGTACGAATTTATTGATCCATTAACCAATACCACTGCAAAGCAAAGCAACGAAATATTGCAAGAATTAAGCGATTTAGGTTTACAAGCTACCAATATTCAATTAAAAAAAGAAGATGGTTTTAGTCAAAAAATAATTGTGCCCGGTGCAGTTTTGTATTATGGCGATAAAAAAATTCCGATTAATTTATTAAAAAGTCAGTTTGGACAAGCACCCGAAGCAGTTATAAATACTTCCATAGAACAACTGGAGTACGAAATAGCTAATGCTTTGAGAAAAGTAACTCAAACTAAAGTAAAGCGTTTGGCATTTTTAAAAGGAAACGGAGAGCTTGAAAAATGGAATATAATTGATGGAAAAGCAGAATTGAAACAATATTACGAAATTGATGATGTTGATTTATCGGTAATTCCACCAAGTACTTTGTTTGAATATACAGGTGTAATAGTACCAAAACCTACTTTGCCTTTTTCCGATTTTGATAAATTTAAACTGGACCAATATGTAATGCATGGAGGTAAAATTATTTGGTTGGTTGAATCGCAATTGGCCGATATGGATAGTTTGCGCAACTCACCTCAGTATTATTCCATTAGTTATAACTTAGGAATTGAAGATTTATTTTACAAATTTGGGGTAAGAATTAATAATAATATTGTACAAGATTTAATGTGCAATTCCATACCCGTTTTAAGTGGAATGAAAAACGGTACACCCGAGCAAAAACTATTGCCATGGATGTATTTTCCTGTAGTTCCCCCAACCAGTTCGCACCCAATTGTTCGCGGGGTTGATCCTATTTGGTTTCAATTTGCATCGAGCATTGATACCATACCAAGTAAAAAAATAAAGAAAACCATTTTGTTGGCATCATCTCCTTACTCGCGAGTAGTTCCTGCTCCTGCCAGGGTAGATATTGAATTGGCAAGGTTAGAGCCTGATGAAAGCCTTTTTAGAACAGGTGGAAATAAAACAATGGCCATATTATTGGAAGGAGAATTTTCATCGAACTTTGAGTTTATTTTCGATAAAACTAAAAATCCAGAATTAGATTTTAAACCCAAAGTTGAAAACAATAAAATGATAATTATATCGGATGGAGATGTAATTAGAAATCAATATAGCCAAAGTAAAGGGCAAGTTTTTCCTTTGGGTTACGACCGTTATGCAAATCAACAATTTGGCAATAAAAGGTTTTTGTTAAACTGTGTTGATTATTTATGTGACGACAGCGGAATAATAGAAGTTCGTAGTAAAGAAGTAACTTTACGTTTGCTCGATAAAGCGAAAATAAAAAGAGAAAAGCTATTTTGGCAATTTATAAATATAGGTTTACCAATAATTTTAATTTTAATTTTTGCGGTAGCAAATAATTATTATAGAAAAAGAAAATACGCATAGTTACAATGAATAAAAAAACACTAATTGCTTTGGCATTGCTTACAATAGCAGCTTTAACGTATTATTTTTTAAATAAAAAACCTTTGGGTATAAACTACAAAGACATTGCTGACTTTAGTATAGAAGATACCGCTAATATTGATAAAATATTTATTGCAGATAGGCAAGGTAAAACCATAGAGTTAGATAAAATTGGTGCAAAAAATTGGATTATAAATAAAAATAAATTAGCCGATTTTAGTAAAGTTGAGTTATTGCTTTATACCGTTAAGAATATGAAAGTATTACGCCCTGTGCCAGCAAGCGAACACAATACTGCTGTAGGCGATTTGGCCACATTGGGTATAAAAGCACAGTTTTATAAAAATGGTGAACTATTTAAAACATTTTACGTAGGCTCAGGCACGCAAGAACAAAATGGAACTTATATGCTTATAGAAGGTTCAAGCAAACCTTACGCAGTGCACATTCCGGGTTTCTTTGGGTTTTTAACTCCACGTTTTATAAGCGATAGTTTAATATGGAGAGACCGAACAGTTTTTAATTTTTTACCCAATCAAATTAAAAGTATTGAAGTAAAATATACCAACGATACAAAAGGTTTTTTTATTGATAATACCAATTTACAAAACCCACAAATAGCTTATTTAAACCAGCAACCTAAACCAATAACCGATAAGCAATTTCTTAAATTTTATATTGCCTCTTTTAAAAACTTAAACTTTGATGGATACGATGAAAACCAAAGTAAAAATTTAATTGACAGTGTACTAAAAACCAATATAATTGCCAGCTTAAAAATAATCGATACAAACGGGAAAGAGCACTATTTAAAGCTATATAACAAAGCAATTGATAAACACACCAAAAACATAATTGATGAAACAACAGGCAAAGAACTTGCCTTTGACACCGAGCGTTATTGGGCTTTTTTTAATAACGACAAAAGCTTAATGTTAGTGCAGCATTACAATTTTGGAAAAGTGTTGAAATTAATTGATGATTTTAAGTAACGAGTTATAACTAAGGCATATGATTTAGGGAATTAATTGTGCTTGGCAATGAATATTGTATGTTTATATTTAGTCATGCTATAAGCATCTTCTTTGCTATAAATGACTATTTGCCATTTGCTAACTTGGTTGCCATGGTAAGGATTCCGCCAAAGAAGAACTACTGAATGACTCAATTTTATTTTGTTCTTTTTGAAAAAATTATCACTAGAACCGACTAGTTCGAAAAGTAAATATTTGTTTTAAATCCCTAAAAATCTAGCCAACTATTGTCAATTACCTCGTCTTCGGTAATTGTATTGTAATCGTTTTCATTTTTTTCACGGTTACTTTTTGGTTTTAAAAACCATAAAAAAGTAATGTTTGCATATAAACTGTTGCTTCCGTTAAAAACAAAATTATTTACTACTGCATTGTCGTTTTGGTTAGTAAAACTTACTTTTTGATTGGCATTAAAACCCAATTGAAAAATGATGGTGTTGTTCTTATTTTTTATTCTTAAATCAGAAATAAACTGAAGCGACCTTCTTCTTAAAATTAGTATGGTATTAGTAGTGTCAACACTCAATTTATTTTGATATCTATTTATACCACCATTTGCACCTAAAGAAAAACCATAAGAAAACTTATTTATTTTTGAGTTTTTTCTCCAATTAATATTTAATGGTAAAACAACATTTAGTTTGGAGCTTGGCGATGTTTTTAAACTAAAACCTAAAATGGGTAACAATAATGGCTCCCCAAATATATAGGTAAAAGTAGTTCCAACTTTGTATGAAAATTTTTGATTTACTTTTCTATTAAAAATAAAAATACCTGAGTAACGCATCAATGCATCCTGAAAAGTATATTCATCTTCATTTGCAAAAACAGTTGTGTTTACTAAAAATGAATTTTTGTTTGAAGTTATAAAAAGTCCATTTAATCCTAATCTAAAATTTACTAAAACCCTGTTTAAATTATTCTTAAAAAAGTTAGCATTACCTATTCTTATTGATGGCGACAAGCTAATATGAGTAAGTTTTAAATTACTGTTGGTGTAACTACTCGTTGAATAAATGCCATATTTGTAAGCAACTGAAATATTGCTGAATCTAAAGTTATTAATTGCGGAGTCGTTCCCTTTTGTGTTGGATAACGATTGGGTATTAATGGAAAATGTTAAATTGTTTTTTAATAAATTGTTAGTTTGGCAATAAATAATTTTGGTACTAAAAACTAACATTACTGCAAACAAAAATGCCTTATTTAGCAATTGGCTAAATAAGGCATTTGTATTTATTTTAAAATTATTAAGCATTAATTAAAGTTTTGTATGCTGTTGAATCTAATAAATCAGCAATTTCACTTTCGTTTGTAATGGTTGATTTAATCATCCATCCGTTTCCGTAGCAATCGTTATTTACATTTTCAGGTGCTGCATCTAACTCTGCGTTTAACTCCAACACTTCGCCTGAAAGAGGCATAAATAAATCAGATACAGTTTTTACAGCTTCCACTGTTCCAAAAACTTCGTCTTTAGTTATTGTTTTTCCTTTACTTGGAATATCAACATATACAATATCGCCTAGTTCTTTCTGAGCAAAATCGGTAATACCAATAAATGCTACATTACCTTCAATTCTAATCCACTCGTGGTCTTTGGTGTATTTTAAGTTTTCTGGAAAATTCATTTTTTAAATATTTATGTGTTATTTTGAGGAGCAATTTAAGTTTTAGTATTAATATTCAAAATCAATTTTTAATTTATTAACTTTTATCTTAAAAATGCGTTTATATATTTACTATTGTTAAATCAATTCAGAATGGAAAAAAAATATACATCATTAAAAGAGTTTTATCCTTTTTACTTAAGTCAGCACCAAAATACTACCAGTAGAATATTGCATTTTGTGGGAACCAGTTTGTTCTTTTTTGTGTTTTTTGGCTCGTTTATTTTTCATAAAATTTCATTCCTTCTTATTTGCCCTTTAGTTGGTTATGGCTTTGCTTGGGTAGGTCATTTCTTTTTTGAAAAAAATAAACCCGCCACATTCCAATATCCTTTGTATAGTTTGGCTTCCGATTTTTGGTTATTTTTTGATATTTTAAATGGCAAACAAGGTTTTGAAGCTAAAAAAGAAAATTAGTTTTTATTCCGTTCACACATAATTTTCTTAAAATTAAGATAATTTATTCTTAAAATTTCAATTTTGGAGAGTAATTGTTAGGTACTAAATATTGTTAGTATATTTTTGAATAAAATAATTTTTAAAAATATGAAAACAATTACTTACAAAGCCAACAAAATATTAAAAGTACTTTTTGCTTTAAGTTTGTGCTTTCTATTTGTTATAAATAAAAATGCAAAAGCAGGAACATTATGGGGAGGCGAAATTAGTTATAAAGCAACTTCCACCCCTGGTGTTTTTTTGGTTTCATTTAAATGTTATATGAATTGCGAAGGAGTAACTATTTGTTCAGGTTGTAATATTGGACAAAATGGCAATATGACTGGTTGCACCACATCAAGTTCAGGTTGGACTTTACAAGTTACAGGATTAAGCCCAGGTTATGTGGGTATAAATTATGGAAGTTTTGTTTTAAATATTGTTCCCTCCACCAGTGGTTTTGATATTTTACAAACATGCCCCACTGCTAAAACAATTTGCACCAATTGTAATACGCGCACTGCTGGAACTTATTCACCAGGAATTGAAGTGTTTAATTTTGAAGGATTGGTTAACATTGCTTCCGTGCCAACAGCGTGTTGTAGAATTGGTTTTACTGCTTCTACATGCTGTCGTTCAAATTATTTAACTACCATAGCACCATCTTCATTTTTTTCAATTGCCGAGTTAGATAGGTGTCAATCTACATTTAATTCAGCCCCTGTTTTTGTAAACGAAGCACCTATTATTGCTTGCGCTGGCAATGACTTTTCATACAATTTAGGCGCAATTGATGTGGATGGCGATTCCTTAAGTTATGCTTTTGGTCCTACTTTTGGAAGTTTAAATACTCCAGTTACATACTTACAACCATTTTCAGTAAATTATCCATTTCCTTATTTAGGTGCACCTAATGCCAATGCTGCTTATCCTGCCGGTATTCGACTTAATCCTATAACAGGCGATTTATTGGTAAGGCCAGTTGGGTTATTTAATACATCTTTAGTAATACAAGTAACACAATGGAAATTAATTAATGGTGTGTATGTAAATGTAGGAATAACTAGGCGAGACGTTCAGTTTCAATCAATAAGTTGTGCTACAAATAAAATTCCTATTATTAAAATTTATAATAAAAATGTACTGTCGAATGAAAATATAACTGCTTATGCAAGGCAGCAAATATGCTTAAACATTGTGGCCGAAGACCAGCAAACAATATCATTTAATCCTTTAAGTGCCGATACAACCGATTTAAGTTGGAATAATCCAAATCAAATTAATCCTTATTTATCCAATGCAACATTTACTCGAAATTATATATTAAGTCAACGAGAATTAATGGGTCCAAAAGCTGATAGTTTTAAATTTTGTTGGACACCACCCACTTCGGCTATCAGAACATTGCCACATGCCATCACTATAACAGGGAGTGATAGAAATTGTCCATTAAAATCGTTGGCACAAAAAGGTATAAATTTATTTGTTAAAAACCCATTTGTAAATATTGAACCCACTACTCAAAATTCATTTTGTAATAATACTTCAACACCCCTTATAATAAACTATAAAGTAAACGGAGTGAATATACTGCCAAGTAACACTTTTTTTGTTTTACTATCCGACTCATTGGGTTCATTTACAAATGCAACATACTTGGCTACCAAAGTCGATACACTTTTGGAAGGAACTATATCAGTAATTATTCCACAAGGTTTAGCCATTAACAAAAACTATAATTTAAAAATTTTAAATACTTCCGATAACTTAAGTGATGCAATAGTTTTTCCTATATCAATCGTGCCAGGTGTTGTCTCGCCTGTGTTAAGTGTTAATAAAAATAGTTTTTGTTATAATGGTTCAAAAGCTTTATTTCAAGTTAACACAGTTTCAAATTCAAGTTATAAATGGTTTTTGAATAATCAATTAATTGTCGGCTCAAACAGTAGTAGTTATTTTGCTGATAGTACAGGTAACTATAAGGTATTAGTAAGCAATACAGGTTGTGCCGATACTTCTAACTCAATTTTATTGGTAGTTCATCAAAAACCAAAAGCAAATTTTACTTGTGTAGATACAGCTTGTATTTCTGAAATTTTTAATTTTATAGTAATTACAAATAATTCTTCGGTTAGTCAGGGTACTATAAATTCGAATTGGATATATAGTGATGGCACAACTGAAAACACACCCAATCCCGTAAAAGTAGTTAACAATTCCAATAATTTAAATATCAAATTAATCATTACAAGCAACAATTCTTGCACTGATTCTACAAGCAAAACGGTAATTTTAAAACAAAAACCTATAGCCAGTTTTGTAATAAATGATTCAACACAATGTTTGAAAAACAATTATTTTTCATTTACCAATAGCACACAAAATGGAACATTTTATACTTGGGATTTAGGAAATAACGACATTTCTAACTTAACAAACCCAACCAAAATTTTTACGGATACTGGAAATTATTTGATAAAATTAAAAGTAGAAAGTAATAATAGTTGCAAAGATTCAATTACAAAAAGTGTAACTATTAGTCCAAATACCATAGCTAATTTCGACTTTGATACCACTGTTCAATGTTTAAAAACTAATAATTTTCAATTTATAAATTCTTCTAAAAATTTCAATAACCAAATTTGGTATTTTGGCGACACAACTAATTCAACAATATTAAACCCTACAAAAAAATTTAGTAATCCAGGTACATTTATTGTTA
>CAMCEM010000113.1 GCA_945873755.1 Chitinophaga pinensis
AACAGGTTCAGCCTATCAATCTATTATTTTATTGGAATTAGGTGTTGAGTTATTTACAATAGAAAGGCAAGAAGAATTGTTTAAAAAAGCACATACTCGAATTGCAAAATTTGGTTATAAAGCAACGTGTATTTTAGGTGATGGCAGTAAAGGTTATGAAAGTGCAGCTCCTTTTGATAAAATTATAGTAACAGCTGGTGCACCTGTTTTGCCAGAATCTCTCATTAATCAATTGAAAACAGGAGGTATTTTAATTATTCCGGTTGGGGATAGCAAAATTCAAAAAATGCATAGTATTATCAAAACATCTACAAATACTTACGAAGAAATTGTTTTAGAAAATTTTAAATTTGTACCTTTAATTGGTGAACAAGCTTGGTAAACTTACAAGATTTGCTAATTACCTAATTCATTAATTGCTAAAAAAGCCATTAGCCCACTTCCTATTTCCAAAGCATTTTCATCAATATCAAAAGTAGGAGTGTGAACTGATGAAGTTAGTCCAAGTGCTTCGTTTCTAGTTCCTAATCGGTAAAAACAAGCAGGCATTATTTGGGTATAGTAAGCAAAATCTTCAGCTGCCATCCAAGTATCCAAATCAACTACGTTTTCTATTCCTAAAAATTCAATTGCAGCATCTTTTGCTTTTATTGTCAATGCTTCATTATTTTTTAAAAATGGATAACCTTTACGTACTTCAAACTCACATTTTCCGCCCATACTTTCAGCAATTAAAGTAGCCATTTTTATCATTTTACTATGTGCATCTGTCCTCCAGTTTTCATCTAATGTTCTAAAAGTACCTTCAATTAAAACTTCATTTGGAATTACATTGGTAGCACCGTTAGCTATAACTTTTCCAAATGAAAGTACAGTTGGAATAATTGGTTGGGCAAACCTGCTTACAATTTGCTGAAGCGATACTATTATTTGAGCAGCTATACTTACCGGATCAATATTTAAATGTGGCATAGCACCATGACCACCTTTACCAATTACTTTTATAAAAAGTTCATCGCTACTAGCCATATACAAACCACTTTTAAAACCTACTTTTCCTACCGGAATTAAAGGCATAACATGTTGTCCAAAAATAGCTGAAGGTGCAGGATTTTCTAATGCTTTATCAGCAATCATTAAACTAGCTCCACCAGGAATTTTTTCTTCGCCCGGCTGAAATATTAATTTTACAGTTCCTTCAAATTCATTTTTAAGTTCAATCAAAATTTTTGCAGCTCCAAGCAAACTTGCAGTATGTACATCATGTCCGCAGGCATGCATTACACCTACATTTTTTGATTTATAAATTACATCGTTTTCCTCAATTATTGGCAGGGCATCTAAATCAGCTCTTAAAGCAATGGTTTTTTTGCTTGGATTTTTTCCTTTTATTAAACCCACTATTCCTGTTTTTGCCTTAACTTCAATATTTGTTACTCCTATATTTTTAAGCAAATCTAAAACGTAATTTTTAGTATTATATTCTTCAAACGATAATTCAGGATTGGCATGAATATGTCTTCTTACATTAATAATATCTGTTTTATTGTTTGTTGCTAATTCTTTTATTTTAATTATTAATGGAGTTTTCATATTTTTCAATTTTAATAAAAAAAATCATATATTTTTTTTGAAATAATTAATCAAAAAAAAATCAGCATTAAAAAAATGCTGATTTAATATTTTTGTGAATTGTGCTCCGGAAGAGATTCGAACTCTTACACCTTTGCAAGCACCACCCCCTCAAGGTGGCGTGTCTACCAATTCCACCACCGAAGCATTGGCTTAAGCAGCTTTTGTATGAATTCTGTTTTTGGCAGATAATGCGCGCTTGTTGCGTAATTTACCAAAACTTTTATTTTTCATTTTACCTTTTTTCGATCTTAAATCACCTTTTCCCATAATATTTGTTTTTATTTTTTGAATGTGGCAAATGTAATAAAATTATCCACCTTACAAACCTTTTAATAGTGATTTTATTGGTTTCAATACGAAATCTACTGTATCCACAACAAATTGGAACCCATCTATAATCGATTGAAATGAAACAACCGTGTAGGTGAGTAAAAAAGTAACTATGAGGACTTTAAAAATTCGTGTGATACTTAACATTTAATTTTTGTTTATTATTGCTTTTAAACATTACAAATATATTTTATTTTCAAACACATGTCTACCTATTATTAACAATTTTTTGGAGTTGTATGCATGGTATGACAAGTGGTGTTTTAATTTATTTAAATTGAGTATGAATGATAGGAATTATGTACTAAAAAACAATAGTTTTCAACTAATTGTTGATAAAAAAGGAGCTGAAATGTCGCACTTTTTTTGCTTAAACGGAAAGTATGAATTTATATGGAGCGCAAATCCGTTAATTTGGAATAGGCATGCACCTGTTTTGTTTCCTATTGTTGGAAAATTAAATAAAGACATTATTTTAATAGACCAAAAGGAATATGTGATGGGTCAGCATGGATTTGCTCGCGACCATGATTTTGATTTAGTAGAAAAAAACGAAAATAGTTTAACCTTTTTGTTAAATGACAATGAGGAAACCTTTAAAAAATATCCATTTTTGTTTAAGTTTTATATCATTTACTCTTTTACCGAAATAGAAAATCAATTAAAAATTACTTACAAGGTTCAAAACTTAAATAATAAAGTTATGCCTTTTAGTATAGGTGCTCACCCTGGATTTAAATTGCCAAGTGATAATTTAACCGAATATGAAATAGATTTTTATAGGCTAGATAATATAAATAGAGAATTATTAAAGGATGGTTTATTTATAAACGAAAATGAAATTTTATATTTAAATAATTCTAAACTACAACTTAGTAAAGAATTATTCGATAAAGACGCAATTGTAATTAAAAACACCTCGTTTAAAAAAATAAGTTTGATACACAAAAAATCTAATTACAAAATAGATTGTATTTTTGAAGATTTTAATGATTTAGGAATTTGGGCAAAAAAAGGGAATGAAGATTTTATTTGTTTAGAGCCTTGGCTGGGATATGCTGATGAATTAGATTTTAATGAAGACATTGATTTTAAAAAAGGAATAATTAAATTGGCTCCCTTCAAAACATTTGAAGCATCATACTATTTAAATTTTACAATATAAGTGAGTCGCAATAATCAATTATTTTACCAAATAGCAATAAAACAAATTCCTAATGTTGGAAATGTAATTGCAAAAACTTTGATTAGTTATTGTGGTGGAGTAGAAGAAGTTTTTAAACAAAATAAATCAAAACTTTTAAAAATTCCTGGGGTAGGAATAACCATAGCCGAAAGTATACTTTCATTTAAAAATTTTGAAAGGGCAGAAAACGAATTATTGTTCCTTGAAAAAAATAACATCAAACCTTTATTTTATTTAGATAAAGATTATCCAAATAGGTTAAAAGAAATTGAAGATGCTCCAATGTTACTTTTTTACAAAGGCAATGCCGATTTAAATAATAGTAAAATAGTATCAGTTATTGGAACCCGAAACGCAACTGAATATGGTAAATTATTTACCGATAATTTATTAAAAGAGTTAAAAACAACCAATGCTTTAATAGTAAGCGGACTTGCATACGGAATTGATGTTCAAAGCCATAAAGCTGCAATTACTGAAAACTTGCCTACTGTAGGTGTGGTAGCGCATGGGTTAGATGAAATTTATCCAAGAGAACATAAAAATATAGCCAACCAAATGATAAATAATGGTGGAATATTAACTGAGTATTTAAGTAAAACAAAAGCCGATCCTCAAAATTTTCCTGCTCGAAATAGAATTGTAGCTGGCATTTGCGATGTATTAGTTGTGGTGGAAACTGCTTCGAGAGGTGGCTCAATGATAACTGCTGAAATAGCCAATAGTTACAACAAAGATATTATGGCTTTGCCCGGAAGAGTTAATGATACGTTCTCGCAAGGATGCAATTATTTAATTAAAGCAAATAAAGCCAGTATGATTACTAAACCATCAGATTTAATAGAATTAATGAACTGGGATATTGAAAAAAAAATAAAACCAAAACAACATAAGTTAATATTGGACTTAGACCCTGATGAAACTAAGATTGTAGATTATATTAAACAAAAAACTAAAATAGGTATTGATGAAATTTCTATTGATTTAGAATTTGAAAGTGGTTTTCTTTCCTATAAATTACTCGATTTAGAGTTTAAAGGATTTATACGTTCATTACCAGGAAAAGTTTATGAAATGGTTTAGGAAATTTTAAATACGAAAATCGAAATACGAAAATCGAAATACGAAAATCGAAATACGAAAATCGAAATTTCATCTTATATATTTTTAATCTTTCAATTATTGTAATCTTTAAATCCTCAAATCAAAAATCTCCAAATCAAAAAAATTTAAATGAACTACCAACAAACTCTAGATTATTTATACCAACAATTACCTTTATTTACTCGCATTGGAGCCGCAGCATATAAAAAAGATATTACCAATACTGTATTGCTTTGTAATGCATTAAATAACCCTCAAAATAATTTCAAAAGTATTCATATTGCAGGCACAAACGGCAAAGGTTCAAGCAGTCATTTATTAGCATCAATATTGCAGGAAAATGGATTGAAAGTCGGTTTATATACTTCACCACATTTAAAAGATTTTAGAGAACGTATCAAAATTAATGGTGTTATGATTCCCGAAAATGAAATTGTTGATTTTGTACAAGAACATAAAACTTTATTTGATGAAATTTCACCTTCATTTTTTGAATGGTCTGTTGCTTTGTGTTTTAATTATTTTGCAAAACAAAATATTGATATTGCTGTAATAGAAACGGGCCTTGGTGGAAGATTAGATTCAACTAATATAATAAACCCTATATTGAGTGTTATAACCAATATAGGCTGGGATCATACCGATTTATTAGGAGATACTTTACCCAAAATTGCTTTTGAAAAAGCAGGAATTATTAAACCATTTACTCCAATTGTTATTGGCGAAAAGCACGAAGAAATAAACCAAGTATTCATAACCAAGGCCAAGGAGTGTAATGCCAATTTAATTTTTGCTCAAGAGCAAATTGATATAGAAAGTTTTAACACTTCAGTAAATGGAGCTAGGTTTCAATTTAAACCAAACCAATTATTTGAAAACGAATTTGAAACTGATTTTAATAATACAAACTATACTTTAAATTGTCCGCTTGGTGGTTTTTATCAAAAAAATAATTTTAAAACAGTGTTGGTAGCGAGCAAACAATTACAAAATTTAGGATTTATAAATAATTTTAAAACAATAGAAAAAGGATTTGAAAATGTTATAGTTAATACTGGTTTAATGGGCAGGTGGCAAATTTTAGGAACTAACCCAACCATTATTTGTGATACTGGCCACAATGTAAATGGTGTTGAATATATTGTAGAACAAATAGCAATACAAACTTTTGAAAAACTGCATATGGTTATTGGCATGGTAAAAGATAAAGACATTAAAAAAATTTTAAAATTACTTCCGAAAAATGCCACTTATTATTGGTGCAAAGCACAATTGCCTCGTGCTTTAAATGAAGTTGAATTACAAATACAAGCCAAAGAAATAGGACTAGAAGGTTTTGCTTTTGAAACAGTTGAACAAGCAGTAAATGCTGCAAAACTAAGTGCTCAATCGTCTGATTTAATATTTATTGGCGGAAGTACTTTTGTGGTAGCAGAAGCAATTTAATAAAATTGTGAATAAAAAAATATTTATTCAATGTGTATTATATAAATATCAATATATATTGCCAACTAACAAATTAATAAATTTAAATATTATGAAAAAAACAATTCTATTATTAACCATTTTAATTGGTTTAGGAACATTAAGTTTAAGTGCAAAAACCAACTCAGTAATTAAAGGATATACTGCAGAAATGTTGTATAATTTTACAGCCAAAAACATTAACACCATTACACCTGATGCTTTGAAAACTGAAGTTAAAAAGCTTTCGCTTAAAGAAAAAAAGAGATTGTTTAGCATGGCTTACAACCAATTTAATCAAGCTCAAAAAAACGGTACAGAAGTAGATAAAGTTTTATTGTATGTATTAGCTGTTTTTTTACCTCCAGTAGCGGTTGGATTACATACTAATTGGGAATCAACTCCTGTATTAATTAATATAATACTTTGGATTTTAGGAGTTTTACCAGGAATTGTTCATGCCTTTTATGTTATTTTAAATTAAGTTTATAACTTTATAATAAAAAAGCTGTTTTTTTAAAACGGCTTTTTTTATGCAAGTTCTATGCTACTTATTCCTGTTGATGCATTACTCATAAATATTTTATCAGCATTTTTTAAATCTTCAATGGTACAAATTTGTTCAATAATTGGTGTGTTATTGGCATTACAACTTTCAATAAATACTTCTCTCGAAACGCCTGCAATACAACCTTCCGATAAAGGAACAGTATATATATTATTGTTTTTTTTCCAATAAATATTCGAACTAGCAGCCTCAATAATATTGCCATTTTGATTTAAAATTAAAGCATCATCCATTCCGTTTTCTTTTGCCCAAATTTTGGCCATAACATAAATTAATGCATTGCCCGATTTTAAATTTGAATATGGTCCAATTGCTTTTTTTTGTTCAGTAAAAACACCTACTTTTTTTATTTTTTCATTTTCCTTTTTCCAGTTTTCTGGTAAATCAAATACTTCAATTATAAAGTCAGTTCTATTGGAGTTGGGTAAATAAAATCCTAAACTATTTCTGTGTAATACAAAACGAACCCTACAATTTGTTTTTCCATTTATTTCGTTTAAAATACTTTGGGTGAAATTATCAAAGTCAAATTTTTCTGGAAGGTCCATTTTTAATATGCCAGCACTTTTTGTCAACCTTTCAAAATGCTTTTTTGAGTATTGAATTTCGTTATTAATAACCAACATACTTTCAAAAAGTAAATCACCATAAACAAATGCCCGTTTTATCATGTTTCAAGTTTAATTCATTATTTTTAAAACTATTACATAAAAATCATGTTAAATTAATAACAACAATTCATATTTTTGAATGTTAAAATCAAACAAAAAACACATAAAAATGGTAACTAAAGTAACTGATTTAGAATTTAATAACATAATAGAAAACAATTCGAAAATAGTAATAAAGTATTTTGCAAACTGGTGTGGCACATGTAGGTTATTTGCTCCTAAATTTACAAAAATATCAAATAAAGAAGAATATAGCGATGTAATGTTCTTAGACATAAATGCAGAAGAAAATCCTGAAGCAAGAAAATTTGGTGGAGTTACAAACTTACCTTACTTTGTGGTAATTAAAGATGGAAAAGTGTTATCGTCAGACACAACAGCAAAAGAAGAAGGAGTTGAAAAAATGATTGCTTTATTAAACTAATTTATAAATGAAAATACCAGCAATTAAACTATTAGTCGAAAATTATTCGCTAGAAGAATTGACAATAGCCGAAAATAATATTTTAAATGAAGAACCTTTAAAAATTGAAGTTATAGGCGATGATGAAGGAGAGCAGCTAACACACATTTTAGGTGCTATTGAAGTTTTAGAAAAAGTACAAAACGAAAATAAAGATAAACCAACTGCGTTGAGAGAGTTTTTTCAAAGAGTTCGCAATTCAATTAATTAATATTGCAACGCAAAAAAGTGAATGAAAGAAGTAAAACCAGATTACACCTCAGATAAATCAAAGAAAATTCAAGTTGAAGAAATGTTTGACAGCGTTGCACCTCGCTACGATTTTTTAAACAGATTCCTTTCATTAAGAATAGATACTTTATGGCGCAAAAAAGCAATTTCATATTTAATTGAATCTAAACCTCAATTAATATTAGATGTTGCAACAGGCACTGCCGACCTAGCTTTAGAAATAAATAAACAGTTAAATCCTGAAAAAATTATAGGATTAGATTTGTCGGAACAAATGCTTGTGGTAGGCAGAAAAAAGATTTCTAAAGCAAATTTAGATTCAAAAATAGAGTTAGTAAAAGGAGATAGTGAAAATTTAAATTTTGAACAAAACTACTTTGATGCTGTAACAGTTAGTTTTGGAGTTAGAAATTTTGAAAATTTAGATAAAGGACTTTCTGAAATAAATAGGGTTTTAAAAGTAGGAGGGAAGCTTGTTGTACTTGAGTTCTCTAATCCTAAAGCATTTCCTATCAAGCAATTATTTGGATTTTATTTTAAATTCATTTTGCCCAACATTTCTGTTTTAATTAATAAAAATAGTGGCAATGCATATAAATATTTGCCCGAAAGTGTAAAGTATTTTCCTGAGGGAAATGATTTTGCAAATCATTTGCGTAATTGCGGTTTTAACAATATTATTGTAAAACCTTTAACATTCGGTACTTGTACCATTTACGTAGCCCAAAAATAAAAAGTGAAAAATTTGAAATTAAAATTAGTTAATACATTCTTAGTACTTTTTTGTGTAGTAAATTTAATAAAAGCACAACCCAATTTACCACAATACGACCAACAAAAAGTTCATTTTGGATTTACTTTAGCCTCAAACATTGGAAGGTTACAAGTGGAAACAAGACCTAGTTTTTTTGCAACTGATACCATGCGAAATGTTTCAGTAGCCAATTTTCCTGGAATAGGATTAGGAGCTGTAACTAATTTTAGGCTAGGTAAATGTTGGGATATTCGTTTAATGGCTCCAGTTATTTCATTTGTACAACGTAATTTAACTTACGACTTTCCAAACTCACAAAAAGTAGTTAAAGTGGAGTCGGCATACTGCGATGCTTCGCTACTTATAAAATACAAATCGGAAAGAAGAAAAAATACAAGGGCTTATGTTGTTGCAGGTCCACGTTTCAGTTATGATTTTGGTAGCACCATTGACAAAACTAGAGGAATTCAAAATCCGGTGGTTTCGTTAAATCCAATAACTTTTGGTTGGGAAGCAGGAGTGGGGTTAGACATTTATTTTGAATATTTTAAATTCTCGCCCGAAATAAAAACTTGTCAAACTTATGGTAATGCATTGTTCAGAGATGCTTACCCTTATACTCAAGCTTTAGAAAGTATTTATCCTCAACTAATTCAAATTAGCTTACATTTTGAATAAATAATTTTTTTAAAATTATACATTCAATCTTCTTATTTTTTATTTCATGAAATTTAGTATTAATAACACCGATGTTAATTCAAAGGCACGTGCAGGTATAATTGAAACCGAGAGGGGACAAATTTTAACTCCAATTTTTATGCCTGTTGGAACGCAAGGAACTGTAAAAGGTGTTAATCAAACTGAATTGGCTGAGCGAATAAAAGCGCAAATAATTTTAGCAAATACTTACCATATTTATCTACGTCCTGGAACAGATGTAATAAATAAAGCAGGTGGCATCCATCAATTTATTAATTGGGAAAAACCAATGTTAACTGACAGTGGAGGTTTTCAAGTTTTTAGTTTAAATGAAATTAGAAAAATTAATGAACAAGGTGTAGAGTTTCGAAGTTATTTAGATGGTAGCAAACATTTTTTTTCGCCTGAATCTGTAATGGACATTCAAAGACAAATTGGGGCAGATATTATAATGGCTTTTGATGAATGTACACCTTATCCTTGCGATTATAAATATGCCAAAGATTCAATGGGGTTAACACACAGATGGTTGAAACGATGCATTGAAAGATTTGATAGTACTGAAGAATTATATAATTATAAGCAAACACTATTTCCAATTGTTCAAGGCTCAACTTATAACGATTTAAGAATAGAAAGTGCAAAGTTTATAGCAGACCAAGGAAGAGATGGGAATGCCATTGGCGGACTTTCGGTTGGCGAACCTGCAGAAATGATGTACGAAATGACAGAATTGGTTTGTGATATTTTACCTAAAGATAAACCTCGTTATTTAATGGGCGTTGGTACTCCCGAAAATTTATTAGAGTGTATTGCCTTAGGTATTGATATGTTTGATTGCGTAATGCCTACTCGCAATGC
>CAMCEM010000114.1 GCA_945873755.1 Chitinophaga pinensis
CGAATTTCGTGCTTCGAATTTCGTGCTTCGAATTTCGTGCTTCGAATTTCGTGCTTCGAATTTCGTGCTTCGAATTTCGTGCTTCGAATTTCGTGCTTCGAATTTCGTCTTCATACTTCATACTTCAACACTTCGAACTTAAAACTTAAACACTTAACACTTAAAAACTACCTACAAATGTATACACTCACCATACGCTTGTGCAGCAGCTTCCATAATGGCTTCGCTCATGGTTGGGTGTGGGTGCACCGATTTAATAATTTCCATTCCAGTAGTTTCTAACTTACGCGCTACTACTACTTCAGCAATCATTTCAGTTACGTTTGCACCAACCATGTGCGCACCTAAAAACTCACCATATTTAGCATCAAAAATTACTTTTACAAAACCTTCTTTTACTCCACCCGCACTTGCTTTTCCGCTTGCACTAAAAGGAAACTTACCTATTTTTAATTCATATCCAGCTTCTTTAGCTGCTTTTTCAGTATATCCAACTGAGGCTACTTCCGGAGAGCTATAAGTACAACCTGGAATATTGTTATAGTTCAATGGTTCAGGATGATGACCAGCAATTTTCTCAACACAAATTATACCTTCAGCACTTGCCACGTGCGCCAATGCTTGTCCTTTAACAATATCGCCAATGGCATAAACGCCTTTAACATTGGTTTGGTAATAATCATCAACCAAAACTTTGCCTTTATCGGTTTTAACACCTAAAGTTTCTAAGCCTAAATTTTCTAAATTTGTTTGAATTCCCACAGCCGAAAGCACCACATCTACTTGCATTTCTTTCAAACCTTCAGCAGTTTTAATGGTTACTTTACAACCTTCGCCACTTGCATCTACATTTTCAACCGAGGCAGAAGTTAATATTTCAATGCCCGATTTTTTAAATGCTTTGGTTACTTCTTTACTCGAATCTTCATCTTCAACAGGTAATATTGTTGGTAAAAATTCAACAATAGTAACTTTAGTACCCATGCTGTTATAAAAATAAGCAAACTCGCAGCCAATTGCACCACTTCCCATTACCAACATGGTTTTTGGTTGCGTTGGCAATACCATTGCATCGCGGTATCCCAATACTTTTTTATTATCTATTTTTATATTTGGCAATTCGCGGCTTCGGGCTCCAGTTGCTAATATTATGTGCTTGGCTTCAACCGTTTTTTTAGTTCCTGCTGCTTCGGTTACTTCTACTTTACCTGCAGCTATTAATTTTCCGTGGCCAGCAATAATTTCAATTTTATTTTTTTTCATTAAAAAAGCAATTCCCTTGCTCATATTGTCAGCAACACCTCTGCTTCTTTTTACTACACCATCAAAATCGTGTGAGGCTTCTTTTACATTTATTCCATAATCAGCGGCATGTTTTATATATTCAAAAACTTGTGCCGATTTTAGTAAAGCTTTGGTGGGAATACAACCCCAATTTAAACAAACACCACCCATTTCAGCTTTTTCAATAATTGCAGTTTTTAATCCTAACTGACTTGCTCTAATTGCTGCCACATAGCCTCCAGGGCCGCTACCTATTACTACTAAATCGTAATTCATTTTTATTAAAATTATTTTATTATTATTTGCAAATAAAAGCAATATTTACAATAAACAGAATGCAATATTTTGAAGCTTTAATATTGAAATAAATTGTTAAACTTTAAAACGCTCATGAAAAGCACGTTCTAATTCTTCTCGGTGCATTGGGTGTGCCAATTTAATTAATTCAAAAGCACGTTGTTCTAAGTTTTTTCCAAATAAATTTACTGCACCATATTCTGTTACTACCCAATGTATATTTCCCCTTGTGGTTACAACTCCAGCTCCAATGCTTAATGTTGATACAATTCTTGAAATTCCTTTTGAACTAATTGAAGGCATAGCAATAATAGGTTTACCTCCTTTTGAAAGTGATGCACCTCTTATAAAATCCATTTGCCCACCAATGCCAGAGTATTGATATGTTCCAAATGAATCAGCACAAACCTGACCTGTAATATCTATTTCAATCGCGCTATTAATACTGGTAGCTTTTGGATTTTGACGAATAATGTCAGTATCATTTACCCAAGAAATATCTTGAGCGCTTATTAGTTGATTATCGTTTGCAAAATCATATAGTTTTTTAGTTCCAATCATAAAACCAGTTACAATTCGGCCATTAATAATTTTTTTCATACTGTTATTTATCACACCACTTTCTATTAAAGGCAATACCCCATCAGAAAACATTTCGGTATGTAATCCTAAATTTTTATGGTTAGTTAAATTTTTGAGTACTGAATCTGGAATTGCTCCAATTCCTAATTGTAAAGTGGCACCATCTTCTACTAAATTGGCTATTATCTCTCCAATTTTTTCGATAGAAGGCGTAATATTTTCGCTATAATTTACAGTTGGTAGCTCATCTTCAATCCAAACCATTTTATAAATTTGATTAACATGAATAAAACCTGCACCATGTACTCTTGGCATATTAGGGTTTACTTGTGCAATTATAATTTTAGCAGTTTCTACAGCTGCTTTAGTCACATCAACCGATGTTCCTAACGAACAAAAACCATGAATATCTGGAGGCGAAACATGAACAATGGCAACATCTAAAGGCAAATAATTTTCTCTAAATAAAATTGGAATTTCACTTAAAAAAATTGGTATATAATCACCTTGCGGACCGTTTACAGCTTTTCTGGTATTTGCCGAAACAAAAAGTGAATTGATATAAAAACTTCCAGAATATTTTGTATTGCCAAAATCAATATCGCCCAAAGTTGAAATACTTACCAATTCTACATTTTTTAGTTCTTGGTATCTATCTAATAATTTATTTATTAAAAAAATAGGTGTGGCTGCACTTCCATGTAAAAAAACCCGATCACCTGATTTTATAATCGATACAGCTTCTTCAGCACTTACATATTCCTTCATTTGCTTAAATAATTTTTATTTTGGATCAAATTAATAGTATTTTAAATTCTAATAGTATGATTTTTATATAAATATATATTCCATATTATTATATATTATTGATTACCATTGTTTAGTGTCCTGTATTTAACAATAATTTATTGTTAAATATACAATTAATAATACTTTATATTTTGTTATTGAGTTAAAAAAGCTACTTTTGCACCCTTTTAAAATAAGACATTAAATGCAAAAAATCAGAAACATAGCTATTATTGCTCACGTTGATCACGGGAAAACTACCTTGGTTGATAAAATATTACACCAAACACAACTTTTCCGTGAAAATCAAGAAAAAGGCGAATTAATACTAGATAATAACGATTTAGAGCGCGAGCGTGGTATTACCATTTTAGCTAAAAATATTTCAGTTCAATACAAAGGATATAAAATTAATATTATCGACACACCTGGTCACGCAGATTTTGGTGGTGAAGTAGAAAGAGTTTTAAATATGGCTGATGGTGTATTGCTATTAGTTGATGCTTTTGAAGGACCAATGCCACAAACGCGTTTTGTTTTACAAAAAGCTTTGGCTTTAGGCAAAAAACCTATTGTTGTAATTAATAAAGTTGATAAACCAAACTGTCGTCCTGATGAAATACATGATGCTGTATTTGATTTGTTTTTTAACTTAGATGCAAATGAAGAGCAATTAGATTTTCATACACTTTACGGAAGTTCAAAGCAAGGTTGGATGGGAAGAGATTGGAAAAACCCAACAACTGATTTTACCACTTTGTTAGACGATATTATTACTGAAATTCCTGAACCACACGTAGAAGTAGGTAATTTACAAATGCAAATTACTTCCCTAGATTATTCTTCATTTACTGGTAGGATTGCAATTGGAAGAATTTTAAGAGGAAGTGTAAAGGTTAATCAACCTTTGAGTTTAGTGAAGAGAGATGGAAGTATTCAAAAATCGAGAGTAAAAGAATTGTATACTTTTGAAGGTTTAGGCAAATTAAAAGTAGAAGAAGCTTTTGCTGGCGATATTTGTGCAATTATGGGTATTGAAGGGTTTGAAATTGGCGATACAGTTGCTGATTTTGAAAATCCTGAAGGATTAACCCCTATTAATATTGATGAACCAACAATGAACATGTTGTTCTGTATTAATAACTCACCGTTTTTTGGAAAAGATGGTAAATTTGTAACATCTCGACATTTACGTGACCGTTTGTTCAAAGAGTTAGAGAAAAACTTAGCATTGCGTGTGGAAGAAACCGGACAAGCTGATTCATATTTAGTGTTTGGTCGTGGTATTTTGCATTTATCTGTTTTAATTGAAACAATGAGACGCGAAGGCTACGAATTGCAAGTAGGACAACCACAAGTTATTGTAAAAGAAATTGATGGTGTAAAATGTGAACCAATGGAAATTTTAACTGTTGATGTTCCTTTAGAAGTTTCGGGTAAAGTGATAGAATTGGTAAGCCAACGAAAAGGCGATATGATAATAATGGAACCTAAAGGTGACTTAATACATTTAGAATTCGAAATACCTTCGCGTGGAATTATTGGTTTAAGAAATAACGTTTTAACAGCAACTGCTGGTGAAGCAATTATGGCACATCGTTTTAAAGCATTTGAGCCTTGGAAAGGTGTGATACCAAGTAGAATGGCAGGTGTAATGATAAGTGGTGAGCAAGGTACTTCAATTGCTTATTCAATTGATAAATTACAAGATCGTGGAAGCTTTTTTGTAGAAGCAGGCGATGAAATATATATGGGTCAAATTATTGGTGAAAATAACCGCCATGATGACTTAGTAGTAAACATTACTAAAGAGAAAAAATTAACAAATATGCGTGCTTCTGGTACTGATGACAAAACTAGAATGGCTCCTAAAATTAATTTTTCATTAGAAGAATGTATGGAATATATACAAGCTGATGAGTATGTAGAAATTACACCAAAATCGTTGCGTTTACGTAAAATTCATTTGAATGAAAATGATAGAAAGCGTTTCAAACAATCAATTGGAAGTAACTAAATAATTAATAACATTTTTTTAAAAAGCCAAAGTAATATACTTTGGCTTTTTTTTTAATCATTTATAATTATAAACCAAACACTTGGAATAATATATAAAAATAATATTGTCTTTTTTATAAAAAAACGTACTTTTGCAACCCCAAACAAATAAAATGGTGGTTTTAGCTCAGTTGGTTAGAGCGCCTGATTGTGGTTCAGGAGGTCGTGGGTTCGAGCCCCATATTCCACCCCATTTAAATTTTAAAAGCTTTACTTTTTAGTAAAGCTTTTTTTATAAATTATTAAAAAAAATTATAGTAAAAGTATTTTACCCTGAATTTTTTCAAGAATTTCAATACCTTTTTCTTCAATATTTGGTAGTTTCTCTATTTCTATTTTATTTTCAAAATTTTTAAACTCAATAGAAACATTATTACTTAAAATAGCAATGGAAACTATTTTTGATATTGGTAATTTAAAGCGTGAACCAATTTCTGTTTTCAAATAATTATAAATAGAAAATAATCCAATAGGAAGTCCAATTATAAGAAGAATACTTATACGACCATTAACCATACTTAAATATAGTAAAAATATCCCTATTGCAAAGCTTAGAACCCAAAACAATTTAATTCTAATTTTTCGAATTATATTCGATTTTTGTAATCCTTTTTCTTCTAATTCAATTGTTTCAGACCAATTGCCAGAATTTGTAAAATAGATATTATCAGTATCAATATTTACAAAACCATATTCGTATTTAAACCATTCCTTCATTTTTTTTAATAAATATCAAAAACATTTTATTAAACAAAAATAAAATAAATAATAAAATTTTTATTTGTTTAATATTATTAGTCCCAATACTAATGCTGATTTCAATTTAGTAAGAAAGTTTACATGTTTTTTGTTTAGCTTTCCAAATAAGCCAAAACGGATATACAACTTTTAGCAACTGATGAGGTATTACAAACCTTACTTAATTACCAGCAGACATTTGAATACAAATAATAGCTATAACTTTTAATACATTTTACTTCAGGAAAGGCATTATAATATTCAGATTACAAATCCTTGTAGTAAATGATTTGGATTTGCAAATCCAAACCAGCGGAAAATGTATTATTTTTTTTCTCGTCAAATTGCTATCGGACGAAGGACAAAAATCAAAACCTTATTTCCCTCTTCCTTGAATTATTATTAAAAAGGTGTAAATAATTATTCTAAAATCAATAGCTATGGAGCGGTTTTCAATGTATAAAATATCAAACTGAAGGCGTTCTACCATTTCATCAATATTTTCAGCATATCCATATTTTACCATTCCCCAACTAGTAATACCAGGTTTTACACGTTGCAAGTGTTTGTAGTGTGGGGCAACTTTTATTATTTGGTCAATAAAAAACTTTCGTTCAGGTCTTGGACCAACAAGGCTCATTTCGCCTATTAAAACATTGTAAAATTGTGGAATTTCATCAAACCTATACTTACGAATAAAAACACCAAATTTGGTTCTTCTGTTATCGGTGGTGCTTGAAAGTGCGGGTCCATCTTGCTCCGCATTGGTATACATGCTTCTAAATTTTAATATGTAAAATGGTTTGCCTTTATAACCAATACGTATTTGTTTAAATAAAATAGTTCCGGGGCTACTTAATTTTACCCCTAATGCTACTAATAAAAACAAGGGTGAGAGACCAATTAAAACTACCAAGGAAATAAAAACATCTAAAATTCTTTTTATTAATTTTTGCCATTGAGGCATTACATCTTGATTAATTTCAATTAAAGCAGTTCCTACCACATTATCCAATTTTACAGAGCCACTCCTCAAATCGTAGGTATCTGGAATTATTCTTAAAATTACATTTTCATCTTCCAATAAATCGGTAATAATATTTAATTCTTTGTGGTTATTGCTTTCAATTCCAATTATTACTTCTTCTATTTGATATTGGTTTATTATAGTTTGAAGTTGGCTGTAATTTCCTAAAAATGTTAAAGTATTATTTAGTTTGTGTTCGTTTTTGTTAATATTATCGACACTTACATAACCTTTAATTAAAAAACCTTGTGCATTGGTTTTATTGTTAAGTTCATCTACCAAGTTTAAAGTTCTATCGTTATTGCCAATAACCAAAGTGTTAAAACCTAAAATACGTTTACGTAATTGCTTAATAATATAAGTTGCAAAAAATACCCTCAGCGAAACAGTAATTACATAGTGTAATAAAAATAAAGTAACAGTAGTTCTGTAATAGGCTTGGTAGTTGCCCACAACATCATCGAGCAATAAAGTAAAAAACAATAAAACTACACCAATTATTGAAATACTAAATGTTTTTGAAAGCTCTTTAATACGCGATTTGCGCCAAACATCTTTGTAATTACCGGCTAAAAAATATAAGAAAACCCAAAATACAGGAATATAAATTAAACCTAAATAAAAGTTTTTGTCTATTACAATATCAATTTTACCATAAATATCGGTTTCAATAAAAAGTTTTCTATAAGCAAAAAATAACGACCATGCAAATGCAGCAGTTACTGCATCCATAGCAACTAATAAAATTACATGAAATTTTCTTTTAGTTCTCAAAAGTGAATAAGTTTAATATTATCTAAATGCAAGTTGGTGTTGTCTTTTAAAGGTTCCCCACTTTTTTCAATCCTAAAAAACAGTTGAAATTTAGTTCCAAATCCTCTTTGAGCAATTTCAGACCCTATTTCAGTAGCCAAGTCTAAATAAATTTTTTGCCATAATCCGTTTGTCGAGTTTGCAGTTAAAACACTATAACCTCTCGAAGTTCCATCGGTATATAATACATTTAAACCCATAAAAAAACTACTCGTACATTTATAATCTACTTCTAAGTAAATAGGAATTCCATTTGAGGGTAAATTTTGAAATTCTTTTGAAATATAATTTAGCTGATATGTGGAGTCAGCCAATTGAATTTTAACACAATTGTTATTTAATTTCCATGCTTGATCATTACTAATTCTTATTATACTATCGCCATTTTTTTTCTGAAAAATAGAAAAATATTCTGTGTTCCCATCATAATCCTGAATTAAAGGAAACTTACAATTTGGCAAATAGGAAACAATGGGAAAAAGGGTATCGCTTTTTAAATTTGCTAAAGTAATTGTTGTGTCGTAATCAGTAAAAAGTGGATATTGAAGTCGTTGGTCATCTTGCCCCGATCGTTTTACTCCAGCTCGTAAAGTTAAATTGGTTTTATCTTTTTCAATTAATGGAATGTATGCGGGTAAGCCAAATGAACCTTTAAATTCATTGTTTTGATAAAGCCATACATCTTGTACATCTATCGATGTATCTCCCTCAGAAATAAAATTAGTACTTAACTTAAATTTATTAACATAAATGTAAGATGGAATTGTTGATTTTTCGGTAGAACAAGCTACTAAAAACAAAGATATAATTATAATAATCTGATTGCGAAAAGGCATATAACCACAAATGTATTACAAAAGCATTAAAAGCCTAATAATTGAATTTATTTTTAATTTAAATAAATACTTAACGTTTGTTTTTCATTAAATCTTCAATAATTTGATGGGCTACTTCTATGGCTTGGTAATTATCGTAATATGTTCTTAGTCTTAACGATTGGTATGTAATGTTTTGAGCAAAATGTTCCAATTCGCGTTTAATCATTTCGTTGGTGTTTTTGCCTGTATTTTTAAGTATTTGTTCTTCTTGATTTTCATTTATTTCCTCACTCGAGTTCAAAACTGAAATTCTAAAGTTACTTAAATCGAACCCATAAGTTTTATTTTTTTGAAAGAAACGTATTTTATTTTTTTGGTCCGATTTAAAACTACCACCTACCATATTATATACACAGCCATTATCAAATTCAATTCTTACATTTATAAAATCAATTACATCGCTGTGCATACAAGCCCCGGTAGTTCGTATTTTTAAAACATTGGCTTTAACTATATTTAAAACTAACTCTAGTTCATTTAACAATAAATCAAAAACTAAGTTATCAGGTGAAAGGTTTATTATATGTGGATCGAATTTAAACGACTCAATATATAATGGATTGTTTAAAAGCTTTTTTAATAATTGAAAATTAGGATGAAATCTTTCGTACCTACTTACATGCAATTGAATATTTGCTTCAAAAGCTAAGTTGGCTAGTTCTTTTGCTTCCTCTAAATTTTCGCTTAAAACTTTATCAATAAATACGTGTCGGCAACTTTCTATGGCTTTTAATGCGTATTTATAATGTGTACCTACTGGTGAAAGTATATCAATTGCTTGTGTGTTAGCCAATAAATCGGCATATGAATCAAATTTTTTTAAACCAAAAGTATTGCTAATATAATTACTGCTTTGTTCATCATGGTCGTAAAATCCTACTAAATTAAAATCATTAATTTCTAATATTTTCTCAATGTGTTTTTTACTTAACTCGTTTGCACCTGCAATACCTATTTGAATCATATTGTATAAATTGGTTGTTAAATCAAAAACAAAACTAAGGGCTAACCCTAATTAATAATAAACCTAGAGAGTCTAAACTTTAAACAGCGACATTGTTTTTAACATAAAAATTGAACACATTAAGTATAAATTGTTGTTTTTGTATATTATTATAAATTGTTCACATACAAATTGTTTTTAAACTTAAAATGAAAAATTAACTATAAAAATGCTTCATTATTTTGCAAAGCAATAATGGAAGATACTTACAAAGACAGAGGAGCAAGGAAAAGATTGGTTGAAGAACTAAGAACAAAAGGTATAGTTGATGAAAAGGTATTGTCAGCTATGTATAAAATTCCTCGCCATTTTTTTATTCAACCCGAGTTTAGAACTCACGCTTATCAAGATAAAGCATTTAAAATAGACGCTGGACAAACTATAAGTCAGCCATACACAGTTGCATATCAAACACAATTGTTGCAAATTGAAAAAGGCGATAAAGTATTG
>CAMCEM010000115.1 GCA_945873755.1 Chitinophaga pinensis
ATCATAGTTTTTAAATACGGTTGAATTAATTGGTCTATATTTTTATCGGCAATACTTGGAATTACCCAAGCCGCACGGTTAGCCATCTCCTTATCTTTACCAATTATTATTTCAATTAATTCAGCAAAACGTTTTTTGTTATTGCCAATATAATTGGCAACTTCAATGTTTGTTTTTTTGCTTCTTTCTTTTTGAAGGATGGAGAGGAGGTTCATGTGGCAAAAATAGGTAAAAATGATATTGTTGGTATTGCTTCGCTAAAACACCAACAATGGCGAAACACAGAATCTATGGGACAGCAAAACTACTGCGCAGCTCACAAGACCACGAACTGTAGAGGTACGTTCGTGCTATTGATCTTGCAGAAAGTCCGAAATGGTTATTATAGTTGTTTCACCAAATTTGGTCAATTCTAATAAGTCTTTGTCACCAGTTAATAAATAGTCTGCTTTTCCGTCAATCGATAATGAAAGTAAAAAATTGTCTTTTGGGTCTCTGCAAATTTCAATTTGAGTTTGAACTTTTACAAAGTCGGCATATTCGTCTATTGTTTCAAGTAGTACTTCTATGTCAGTAGTTGAAAAGAAACGTCTGAATTTTGGTCGTTTTGCAACTGCTAAAAATTCGTCTAGCAGCTCTTGGCTAAAAACTAAGATACCACGTCTTGAAAAAAGAATTTCGTCAATTTTGGCAAAGTCCTTGGTAATTAAAAAGCTAATCCAAAGGTTAGTGTCAATAATTATTCTACTAACTTTATTTTGCATAACGTTTGCTTCTTACCAACTCTACTTCGCTCGTTATTTCATCAAATGTTGGTGCCGATTTTGCTTTTGAACGTAGTTTTTTCAAAACGCTGGCAAAACCATTTTTTGAAGTATCCTGAATGGCGATTAGGTTTAAATCTGCTAGGTCTTTTAATAGTCTTTCAGCCTTTGGGTTCAATATGTCAATTCGCATAGTATTCATGTTACAAATTTAGTCAAAAGAACTGAATTTTCAATTTAATGTCCAACCGCAAGTTGTAGCTACGCATAACGTACAACTCATAAATATATGCAACTCCAAAACTTACGAATTTTTCAGCCATTGCAGGCGTCATCGCCTGCAATTATCAACATCATTGCGAGGCACGAAGCAATCTGTCTGTGGGATTGTTTTGTGCCTCGCAATGACGCCCAAACTCACAACTATTCGTAGAGTTAGCGAAGCGCACTAAGGATTTAAAATTAAATTTAGTATCTCCGACACGGGCAATTAAATAAAGGTATGAACGAGTTGCAGTCCGATAGGAATCGGACTCTTTTTCATTTATTAATTCGTAGTCACCAACGCTAAAACCTTGCTCACAAGACTACGAACAGTCGAATTCGTGCCTGGCAATGACGCACAACGCTTAGTCCGTTTGCTAATTACTTGCTATTACTTTACTTTTGAAATAAAAAAATCATGGCGCTTCTTATAGATATTGAAAAATTGAACACACAAGAAAGGCTGGAACTAGCCAATTATCTTTGGGATAGTATTGAACATCCAAAAAAAGATTTGATTGTATCTGATTGGCATAAAGAAGTTCTTGATGAGCGTATAGAAAACAAAACTGTTGATACATCCAAACTAAAAACTTGGGGTGCACTAAAGTTAGAATTAACTCAAAAACATAATTTATGAGTTATCAAATCCTGATTGAAAAGGATGCAGAAAAAGACATTGACGACATCATTGCTTGGTACGAAGCAATCTGTCTGTGAGATTGCTTCGTGCCTCGCAATGACGCCACGTTTCGACTTCGCTTAACGACCGTGTGCTTCGACAAGTTCAGTAACAGACAATTCAAAATCTAACATTCATGCTTCGACTCCGCTCAGCAACCATTCAGCATTCAAAATCCAAAATTCACGTTTCGACTCCGCTCAACGTCCGTACATTTCTATTTTATCATCTGCTTCAATTCACTCAATTTCATCAAGGCTTCAATAGGTGTGAGGGTGTTGATGTCTAAACTTTCCAAATTCTTTTTTAGGTTTTCTAGTTCAGGGTTTTCTACTTGAAACATGCTTAACTGAATGGTGGGGGATTTTACTTTTATCGTGGAGTTTTTGCCAATTCCTTCTGTTCTGTCTTGCTCTAATTGTTTTAAAATTTCGGCAGCACGGCCAGTAACTGTAACCGGAATTCCAGCCATTTTAGCCACATGAATACCAAAACTATGCTCGCTTCCGCCCAATGCTAGTTTGCGTAAAAACAAAACTTTTTTATCGGTTTCTTTTACTGCAATATGGTAGTTTTTAATGCCATTTTCGGGTTGTTCTAACTCGTTTAACTCGTGGTAATGTGTGGCAAAAAGTGTTTTAGGTTTGTAAGGATGTTTGTTCAAAAATTCGGCAATGGCCCAAGCTATGGAAACACCATCGTATGTAGCAGTTCCGCGGCCAATTTCATCCAACAATATCAAACTATTTTTCGAAATATTGTTCAAAATACTGGCAGTTTCAGTCATTTCCACCATAAATGTACTTTCGCCTGCACTTAAATTATCGCTTGCACCAACGCGGGTAAATATTTTATCTACCAAACCAATATTAGCCTGACTTGCAGCCACAAAACAACCCATTTGAGCCATTAACACACATAAAGCAGTTTGGCGTAAAACAGCAGATTTTCCACTCATATTTGGCCCTGTTAAAATAATCATTTGCTGCTTTTCATTGTCCAAAAAAGTATCGTTGGCAATGTATGCTTCACCAATTGGTAATTGTTTTTCAATTACAGGATGGCGCAAATCGATTAAGTTTAACTCATGCGATTCATTTAAAATAGGTCTGCAATAATTATTATTTTCCGCTAATTCGGCAAAAGAAAAAAGGCAATCAATTTTAGCCAAAACAATGGCATCTTGTTGTATGGGTAAAACGTAATCTTGTAAGGCCGAAATCAAATCGTTGTAAAGTCGTTCTTCAATTACACCAATCTTATCTTCCGCACCTAAAATTTTTTCTTCGTAATGCTTTAACTCCTCGGTTATGTAGCGCTCCGCATTGGTTAAAGTTTGCTTTCTAATCCACTCAGGTGGCACTTTATCTTTGTGCGAATTGGTTACTTCAATGTAATAACCAAACACGTTATTGAAAGAAATTTTTAAACTTGTAATTCCTGTTGCCTGTTGCTCGCGCAATTGCATTTGCAACAAATAATCTTTTCCGCCAAAAGCAATGGCTCTGAGTTCATCTAATTCAGTATTTACACCTGCATTAATTACATTGCCTTTATTGGCAGCAATTGGCGCTTCAGGATGTAATTCTTTTTCAATTTTATCAATGGCCCATTGGCAAATATTTATTTGGTCAGCTAGCTTTTGAAGCAATGAATTGTTTTGTTGTAAAAACAATTTTTTTAAGGGTTCTAATTGCTTTAGCGAACGATTCAATTGCTGCAATTCTCTAGGACTAATGCGCCTCATGGCCAGTTTTGAAACCATGCGTTCTAAATCACCAATTTGTTTTAAAATATCAATAACTTGAACCCTAAAACTTTTTTGTTGTTTAGCAAAATCTACGATATTTAGTCGTTCGTTTATTTGTGCTAAATCTTTTAAAGGCAAAACCATCCAACGTTTAAGCAAACGAGCACCCATGGGCGTAATGGTTTTATCTAAAATATTGATTAAGGCAACACCATTGTCATTGCTGCTTTGAATAAGTTCTAAGTTGCGAATGGTAAATCTATCTAACCAAACATATTTGTCTTCATCTATGCGGCTAATACTTTGAAAATGGCCAATTTGCTCATGATGAGTTTCTGCTAAATAATGTAAACAAACACCCGCAGCAGTTATTGCCATTGGCATTTCTTGAATTCCAAATCCTTTTAAATTTTGGGTATTGAAATGATTTAAGAGCTTTTCATAACTATATTGGTATTGAAAAACCCATTCATCCAATTGATAGCTGTATAGTTTTTCGCCAAATTTTTGCTTGAAAAAATTAAACTGTTTTTTAGAAACCAATACTTCCGAAGGTTTAAAACCTTGCACCAATTTATCTATGTATTCGAGCGAACCTTGCGAAGCCATAAACTCCCCAGTTGATAAATCTAAAAAAGCAATTCCTGCTTCTTTATCATTGTCTAAATGAATGGCGCAAAGGTAGTTATTGCTTTTATTGTCAAGTATTTTATCGTTATAACTAACACCAGGCGTAATGAGTTCGGTAACACCACGTTTTACGATGGTTTTGGTCATTTTGGGGTCTTCCAATTGATCGCAAATTGCTACTCGCTGACCAGCCCTAACTAGTTTTGGCAAATAAGTATCTAAGGAATGATGCGGAAATCCTGCTAATTCAATATGAGAAGCTTGTCCGTTGGCACGTTTGGTTAAAACAATGCCTAAAATTTCAGCAGTTTTCACTGCATCTGCACCAAAAGTTTCGTAAAAATCGCCCACACGAAACAGCAAAATAGCACCCGGATATTTAGTTTTTATGGTGTTATACTGCCTCATCAAAGGCGTTTCGTTATCTGGATTGTCGTTACTTTGCTTTTTTGCCATTATTTCGCAAAATAACTAATACTAAAATGAATGCAGTAGGTGTGAATAAAATTTTTTTTAGTTGAAAAGATAGATAGATTGATTAAATTGAAATTGTTGTCCTGATATATTGTTGAAAGGTTAAATTGTTGATTAGAATCAATCAACTTTTTTGAAAAAACTAATCTTTTTGGGTGATCTTTTTGTTTTAATTGATTTTGATTTTTCGCATTTTAACATCAATATTGATTTTTCTAATAAAACGATATATTTATTTTAATTAAATGATTTATATATTATTGAAGCAGTTAAAATTTTGCCGATTTATGAGGTGAAAAAATTATCTGATAATTTGTACTAACTTACATCACATCAATTCCCAATTTTTTCACCCTTGACCAAATGGCTCCTTTGGTACGATTAAATTGTTTGGATAAATCGGTCATGCTCATGCCTTTTTGATACAATCTTTTTAGTAAATCATCCTGTTCTTTTGACCAAGGTTGATAGGCTTCCTTCGGCTTTTTATTTATTACTACATCTTCTTCCACTCCATGATAAATTATTGCATCCTCATCACTATAATTTATAAATCTGCGTTGGGCAGGTTTTAAAATTTTTGCAGGTTCTTTTTTAGGTGTTTTGTCTTCTGTTTTCTTCTCAATAATATCTATTTGAGGAGCAGTTGGAAAATCTTTTGGCATCAAATCTTGATGAATTTTCAACTTGTTTTTAGTTCGTGTAACTGCCACATATAGCAAGTTTATTTCTTCATTTAATTTGGGAATACTTAACTCAAATTCTTCATCAAATTCCTTGTTTTCATTCTTTAATTTTTCGAGCTTTTCTTCCGTAATAAAATCATTCACCAACTCCACACAATCATACTCCATTCCTTTACACCTGTGAACCGTAGAAAAAATTATTTCAGCCTTGTGTTTGTCAGCATTATCCACGTGTTTGCTCTTAATGGTTTTGATGATATCATATATTTCATTCTCATATTCTTTCACCATTTCAAGCATCATTCCTAGTTGCTTATCTTCTGTTTTTCGAATATAATCCTCTAACTCATCAATGTCTTTCATGCCTTTAATTAAGGCATCATTTATTTGCGATTTTTTGCCATTATATAAATTCAAAACATCATACAGCGAAGTGCCATCATCGGCATAAGTATAGGAGTTAATATTTCCTTCAAAATATATGTGTTTTACTTTGGAATTCTCGGTAATAAATTCAATGGCATTTAGTATCAATCCTAAATTAGTTCGTGCTATGATTGCCTTTGATTTACCTGTTTTATCGGCACCTTTTCCCTTAATATTTATTGAAATTGGCGCATTGAAATGGTCTTTCCATTTTAAAATATCTATGGCTAAATTTGCCACATTTTGGCTAAATCGAAAACTACTTGATAAGTTAAATGATTTAAAATCGGCTTGTGCTAAGGAGTTAACGGCATATCGCCAACCATATATTTGCTGATGTGTATCGCCAACAATTACTTTGGTAGCAGCTTGGTTTAAAAATGTGTGAAGCATGGCTGGTGAAGCATCTTGTCCTTCGTCAAAAAGTATATAATCGTAAGGTAAATCTGGATTCAATAATTGAAATTTTTTCAAGTAAAAATCATGTGTAATTTCAATTTCACCTTTATCCATTTTAGCCAAAAGCACACGCGCTTGTTGCACTATTTCTGCATAATGTTTGGTTACAAATGCCTTGGCTTTGGCCTCGGTAATCAAACTCAAATAGTTTAAATCTTGTACTTTGTTTTTATTGCTATTGCAAAAATAAGCCACCAATTTATTGATGTGATTGGCCACAATATACGAAGCATGTTTTTCGCCTCTTACCTGAATATGTAACAAGTCTACAATGTCTTGAGTCTTGTATTCTTGCGGCCTAACAGTATAATTGCTTCGCATTACAATGTATTTAAAAGCCAACGAATGAGCAGTTTCTACATGCACATTATTCAAACCACTTTCAGCAAACTTTTTTACCGCTTCTAGCTTTACCGATTTATTAAATGCCAAATACAAAATGCGGCTACTAGCAGGGCGGGCTTTGGCATATTCAATAATGGTAGTGGTTTTACCCGAACCAGCTACTGCGTTTATTTTAATATTTCCTGTTGATTGAACAATGTCGATTTGTTCCTGAGTTAAATGCATAAAGGGCACGAAAATAGGAAGTATTAATGATAAATTTTGAAGTATGAATGATGAAAAAGGAATATTGAGTTAATTGTAATAACGACTTATGGTTTAACTAATTTAGTGAATCGAATAGTTCATTAAATCTTTTGATTGGCAAGTTGTGTCTTTATAAATCTGTAAGTTTAATAATTCTATAAACTCTTTGAAGTCTTGATTGAGTTCCATGTACTTGTTTTCTTAAAAATTCAATAGCAGAAATACGTTTATCAAAAGGTTGTGTTTGCCTATAAACAAAGGCTAGAGTTTCCTGTCCTAGTTTTACCTTTTTTCCCGCTGTTTTATCTAATCTAAACATGAGTCGAATTTAAATAATTTTACTGAAAATACAATTATAACAAAAAAAAGCGACCCTTTCGAGTCGCTTTTTTTGATTACAATAAACACAGTCAAAAGCTGATTAACACTTAAATTAGCAACATGCTAGCGAATGCAGATTTGTTAGTTTATCCTATATTGTAAAACCTATCTAAAATATTTTGTTATAATTATATTGCTCAAACTTGTTTTGTAAAATATAATTGTATTTTTGATAAATAAAATTATAATAAATAATGGAAACTATACTAATTCAATTAAATAATAATAAGGCGTATCAATTATTGAAAGATTTGGAAGAATTAAATATCATAAAGTTATTACGCCAACCACTAGAAGATAAACAAACTCGCTCTAAAAAATATTCGGGTAAGTTAAACTTAAGTGATAATGAATTCAATGCTTTTCAAAACCATATTACAGAAAGTAGAAACGAATGGGAGAACAAAAATATTTAATTGATTCAAACACAGTCATTGATTATTTGAATGGAAAACTTCCATTTAATGGAACCAGTTTTGTTAATTCCATAGTTGATGAAGAGCCCAAAATTTCTGTTATTACTAAAATAGAAGTTCTAGGATTTAACTTGCAGTCAGGAGAGGATTACCAAATAGTTGTTGATTTTATTAATGACAATATGGTTTATAACCTAGATGAATCAATTATAAACAAAACAATAGAGTTAAGAAAAAAATATAAAATTAAATTGCCTGATGCAATTATTGCAGCAACTGCATTATGTAATGATTTAGCAATAGTGAGCAGAAATACAGATGATTTTAAAAAAATTAAAGAACTGAAAATTATTAATCCATTTGAACTTTAGCATTTTTGCTCGAGTATATAAAATTTTGAATAAAAAAATCTAAATAATGTAAAATATATACACAAAAAAAGCGACCCTTCCGAGTCGCTTTTTTAATATACAAAGTTTTAAAAACCTTAGTTTGCTTGACTAGCTTTTGGAGCTGCGTCTAATATTTCTTGGCTTACACCGCTAGCGTATTGCTCAAAGTTTTTAACAAACATAGCAGCTAATTTATTGGCTTGTGCATCATATCCATCTTTATCAACCCAAGTATTACGTGGGTTTAAAATTTCAACAGGTACATTAGGGCAAGTAGTTGGCATTTGGTAACCAAATACTGGGTGTTCTTCAAATGTTACATTGTTTAATTCACCATTTAAAGCTGCGGTAATCATAGCACGTGTGAAAGACAATTTCATACGAGAACCAGTTCCATAAGCACCACCACTCCAACCTGTGTTTATTAACCATACGTTTACATTAGGATTTTCCTTTAATTTTTTACCTAATAATTCAGCGTATTTTCCTGGGTGTAAAGGTAAAAATGCTTTACCAAAACAAGCAGAGAAAGTAGCCGATGGCTCAGTAACTCCAGCTTCTGTTCCAGCTACTTTAGCAGTGTAACCACTAATAAAACTGTACATAGCTTGACCTACATTTAATTTAGAAATTGGAGGCAAAACACCAAAAGCATCAGCAGTTAAAAAGAAAATGTTTTCTGGCGTTTTTCCAACCGAAGGCACAGCAATATTATCAATTAAATTAATTGGATAAGCAGCACGTGTATTTTCAGTTACCGAAATATTGGTATAATCAACTGTAGTAGTTCCAGGAATAAAACGAGTGTTTTCAACCAATGAACCAAAACGGATGGCATCAAAAATTTGAGGCTCTTTTTCTTTTGTTAAATCAACACATTTAGCGTAGCAACCACCTTCAAAGTTAAATACTGAATCTTCAGCCCAACCGTGCTCATCGTCACCAATTAACTTACGATCTGGATCAGCACTTAAAGTAGTTTTACCAGTTCCTGATAAACCAAAGAATACAGCAGTATCGCCATTTTTACCAATATTTGCTGAGCAATGCATTGATAAAGTATTGCGTTCTTGAGGTAAAACATAGTTTAACACAGTGAAAATACCTTTTTTCATTTCACCTGTGTAACCGCTACCACCTACTAAAATGATTTTTCTAGAAAAATCAATGATAGAGAAATTGTGTTGACGGGTTCCATCTTCGGCAGCTACTGCTTTAAAACTAGGCGCATTTAAAATTAACCATTCAGTTCCAAAATTAGCTAATTCGCTAGCCTCAGGGCGAAGGAATAAATTATTGCAAAATAAATTATGGTAAGCAGTTTCGTTCACTACAGTTACGTTCAATCTGTAACGAGGGTCAGCACAAGCATAAGCATGACGCATATAAACTTTTTTACCTGCATAATGAGCAATTACTTTGTTCATTAATTTTTCAAACTTGTCGCTCTCGAAACGATTATTAACATCGCCCCACCAAACAGTATTTTCTGTTTTGCTATCTACCACACAAAATTTGTCTTTAGGCGAACGACCAGTGAATTCACCAGTATCAGCCATTAACGCGCCAGTATCAGTTAATACGCCTTCGCCATTAATAATTGCATGGCTCACTAAATCGGCTGGGGTAAGGTTTTGGTGTGCTGCAGAAGCACTTTTCAAAATTATATCTAAAATAGAAATGTTTGTCATATTCAGTGTTTTATGTTAAATAAATATATTACGAAAGTATTAGATTATTTGATTTTTAAAAGCATATTTTTAAGAGATATTGTAGCAATGATTAAAATCAAAATATTTAATTGCAGAATTTTTAAAGATTTTTTGGTTAAAATATATTGAAAAACAATAGTTTGTATATTTATTTGAGGATTATCGATTTTTATTTTAATTAAAGTTCAACAAGTTAATTTGGTTATAAATCATT
>CAMCEM010000116.1 GCA_945873755.1 Chitinophaga pinensis
ACGAGGAAAAGCCAATAAAAAAGATTCGGCAAATACAGCACCAAAAGGCGATTGTATTGATTGTAAATTATGTGTTCAAGTTTGTCCAACTGGAATTGATATAAGAAACGGAACTCAATTAGAATGTATTAACTGTACTGCTTGTGTAGATGCCTGCGATGAAGTAATGCTTAAAATAGATAAACCAACGCGATTGATTGGCTTTAACTCTAAAAACGGAATTGATAAAAACGAAAAATTTAAGTTTACTTTACGCAATGTTGGTTATTCGGTAGTATTGGTTGGGTTGCTTACATTATTGGTGTTTTTAGTAGCTAGCAGAAAACAAATTGAAACTACTTTAAACAGAACTTCGGGAATGCTTTATCAAACGCAAGCTAATGGCAATATTAGTAACTTATACAATATAGAATTTGTAAATAAAACCTTTGATTCTATTCCTATCGAACTGGAATTAATATCGCCTAAAGGCAGTATTGTATTAATTGAAAAAGGCAAAATTAAAGTACCCAAAGATGAGCTTGGTAAAACTAGTTTTTTCATAGAAATTGAACCGGAAAATATTACCGAAAATCAAATTAAGGTGCTTATAAATGTAAAAAGCAATGGTGTATTGATTGAACAAGTTAAATCGAATTTTGTAGCACCTGTTGAATAACTTAAAAATGAAAAAAAATGAAAATTAATTGGGGAACTAAACTAGTAGCACTTACCGTACTTTTTATGTGTTTTATTATTTTTATGATTATAAAAATGGTAAATCAAGATGTGGCTTTAATAGAAACAGATTATTATGAAAAAGGCGAAAATTACCAAAATACTATCAATGAAAACAAAGGCGTTGACAGTTTAATTGTTTTTGAAATTAAAACACAAAACCAAAAAACTTTATTGCACATAAATAATGTTGGAAAAAGAACGATTTTAAATGCAAGTGTTAACTTTAAGTATTTAGCCAATAAAGAAAAAGATAAAGCTTTTGATATTCAATTAAACGATACGAGTTCAACTCAAATTGATTTAACCAATTTTGAAAAAGGAAACTGGATTAGTAAATTCAGTTGGACTGATAATTTAGGAAAACACTATTTAGAAAAGAATTTTAAAGTTGAATAAAACATGCTTTTTTTAACAGCATTAATAACAGGAATGGTAAGCAGTTTGCATTGCGCTGGCATGTGCGGACCCATAGCGTTTGCGCTTCCTAAAGTTGCCAATAATCCAAATCATTTATGGATTTCGAGGTTGCTGTATAACGCTGGTCGAATTTTTACTTATTCTATTTTAGGGCTAATAATTGGCACACTTGGTTTCCAATTAAAACTAGCCGGATTGCAACAATCCATCAGCATTTTAGCTGGTGTAACTATTTTAGCTATTCCATTAACCAAACTATTTTTACCTAAAATTGCTAATAAATTTGAATTAACTTTTTGGGGCAAAAAATGGTATGGAAAATTATTTTCTAGCAATAAAATGTATTCATTTTTTTTAATAGGAAACCTCAATGGATTATTGCCTTGTGGTTTTGTTTATGTAGCATTAATTGCATCTTTGGCCACGCAATCAGCTTTTTCGGGAGCAGTATTCATGGCATCATTTGGGCTTGGAACTTTCCCGGTTATGTTAGCTATTTCGTTATTAGGACAAGTTATTAATTTAAAATTTAGGCAAAAAGCCAATTTATTGATGCCCGTTTTTGCAATTGTATTTGGTTGTATTTTTATACTTCGAGGATTAAATTTAGGAATTCCATTTGTAAGCCCACAAATAAATAATACCGAAGTTAGTGGCAATTATTGTGGTCCGCAGCATTAAAATTAATCTATACTTTTTAAAATATTGTTTTTAATAAAACAATCAATATTTTCGAACATTATTTAATAAAACCAATAGTGGTACAGTGTTTGAATAATATTTGCAAATTTTAAAAGTGAAAACAAAATTTTTTCTTCTGCTATCAATTTTATCCTTCTTCTTTTTATCGTGTTCTACCCAAAAAAATGGTATAAACAGAAAAGACAGAAGCATTCAGCCTAATTGGGTTCAACAACGACCAGTGAGTGCAGCTTATTATGTAGGAGTTGGTTATGCCAACAAAACTTTAAACCCAATCGATTTTCAGGAATTGGCAAAAAAGAAAGCTTTAACCGATATGATTAGTGAAATCAAAGTAACTATTTCAAGCAACTCTATTCTTTCGCGATACCAAAACAATTCAAACTTAAATCAAATATACGCATCGGATATAAAAGTAAATACCAGCGCTATGGTTGAAGATTTTGAAGTAGTGGACAGTTGGGAAAACAAAACCGATTTTTATATTTACTACAAACTGTCGAAAGAAGAATTTGAGGCAGCTAAAAAACGAAAGTTAAGTGCAGCCATTGAACAGTCAATAAATTATTTAGACAATGCAGAAAAGCTAAGTTTAAAAGAAAATTTTATGCAGATAGTAAGGCTTAGAGTAAAAGCTTTAAGTGCTTTGCAAAATTATTTGAACGAAGATGTAGCCACTATTTACAAAGGCGAACAAGTGTATTTGGTGAATGAAATTGTAAATCAAATACAAAACCAATTGTATAAATTACAAGTAAGAACCGATGTAGTTGAACTAAAAGGAAAAATTGGTAAGCCAATCATAAACCCTTTTACTGCTTCAGTTAAGTTAAATGCCGAAAACTTATTTGTGCCTTTTGTTCCTTTAACTTTAAAAGCCAATCAAACAAAATTTGATTATGGAAGCTCAGCCGAAACCGACCAAAATGGAATTGCTACTTTTTCGTTGAATAAAATATTGGCCAAAGACCCCATTCAGCAAGTAAAAATAATGGTAGATATTGCTACCATTATTAAAACAGATAGTTTAAACAATTTACTAAAAAATATTTTAACCAATATAGATGCACCTAGCACAAATTTCAGATTGGTGGTTGAACCTGTAAAAATTTACATGAATAGTAATGAAAAAATATTAGATAAAACCATGGCGTTTAATATTATTGAACCTCAACTAAAACGTAAATTAGTAGAAAGCGGATGCAACTTTGTTACTGATAGAAAAAATGCAGATTACGAAGTAAAAATTATTGCCAACACATTAGATTTAGGCGTAATGTGGGGTAAAATGTTACAAGCAAATATTAATATGGATATTAGTATTGTTGAAGTTAGAAATGACCATGAAATTTATAAAGATGCTTTAAAAGACATAAAAGGTTTTCAGTTAACCCCCGAAAATGCTAGTAAAGATGCCTATAACAATTTACTCAGCAACTTTTGGGAAAAAGTATATCCTAACTTTTTAAACGAACTTTTATTAGCAGACCATTAGTAAATTGATATGCAGCCAGTGCGGTTTTGCAAAGCGCACTTTACTACTAAAAGCATTTGTAATGCGAAAAATAAACTGCGTAACAATATATTTGTTTTATAGTAAGCATAGTAAAAAGCGGATTACAAATCCTTATATTAGATGATTCGGATTGCAAATCCGAACCAGCTGGTAAATGATTCGGATTGCAAATCCGAACCAGCTGGACCGTGTCGGAGACACTACATTTCATTACCAATCCGAAGAGCGCTTCGCTAACTCTTCAGATAGTTTGGCTTCGCTAACTCTACGGATAGTTTGTGTTATATTTAATTACTCAACTCCTTACTTAACTCATCGGCTTTAGCCACTTTTTGCAACACCCAAAGCACATACCTAATATCTACTGCCACGCTTCGGCTATAGCTTTCGTTCCAAGCATAATCGTTTATGGTTGCAGTGTAAGCTCTATCAAAATTTATTCCTACCAACTCTCCTTTGGCGTTCATAACTGGACTTCCGCTGTTGCCTCCTGTGGTATCCAGGTTATATAAAAAATTAACTGGCAAATCGTTTAAACTTGGTTTTAGCAAATCGCCATAATCTTTCGCTGCATATAGTTCTTTAATTATTGGCAATAATTCATAATCAATGCCATCTTCTTTTTCAACTACACCTCTTAAAGTAGTAAATGGTTTTTGGTATTCGGCATCGTTTGGCGAGTAACCTTTTACATAGCCATAAGTAAAGCGTAATGTGGCATTTGCATCAGGCACAAAACTTTTGTTTTGAAATACCGATTTTGCATCTACATACTTAGCCATTAATAAGTTTAATTCCGCTTCGCGCTTTTTATCTTGTTCATCAAAAAAGTTAATTTCTTTGTTTAAACTAGCCGCTAAGTCAAGCAATGGGTCTTGCAACGAAAACAGTTTTTCAATGTCTTCGTTAGCCAGTTTTTCTATCATTTTTGTATCTTTAAAAATGGTTTTACTATACAATTCATCAGCATTCATATTTGCTTCAAATGCAGCTACATCATTATCTTTATTAAATTGTTTTGCATCGGCTTGCATTTTTTTAAATGCAGCTATTTCAAAAGGTTCATCGTATTTCGAAAAGGCAACAGAAAGTGCTTGTTTTAGCTTTAAGCCTTGTTTTAATTTAAACTCATTTTTATCTGCATCCGATTTTAATAATTGGTAAGCATTTTTAAAATTATCAATTGCAGCAGCCATTGATAACATTGGTGTTACATTATAAATTTGGTCGTACCATAAGTTACGAGGAGCAAATTTTAATATTTCGTCATACAACACATTGATGCGTGGAATTACATTGCTATAAGTAGATTTTAATACTTCGTCTTTACTTAAAAAATCTTGCAGCAAAGCTTCATCTTGATTCTTTTTATTGGTTAAACCAGTTCTTCTAAATCCTTGTAATTTACCTTTAAAATTTTTAGTTGTGTTTGCTAATTGTTTGATGCGCGATGCATATTTTATAGCCAATGTTTGATTGCCTTTGCTCAACTTTTCCATTTCATCAATTTGCCAATCGTAAATATTACTAATGTATTGCAACATGTATTTTTCGTGGTATTTATAAAACGAAGCTGGTTGGTGGCGGTAAGTTCTACCCGGATAACCCAACACAAATACAAAATCGTTTTCATTCACCCCTTTGGCATTTATTACTAAATGTTTGGCAGGTTTGTAAGGCACATTGTTTGGCGAATAATCTGCAGCGCTTCCATCAGGTGCAACGTATGCTCTTAAAAAAGCAAAATCGCCACTGTGTCTTGGCCAAACCCAATTGTCTTTTTCACCACCATACTCGCCAATACTGCGAGCAGGGACATAAACCAAGCGGACATCTTTTAATAATTTGTAGCGAAACAAAACATAAGTTCTTCCAGTAAACATTTCTGAAATTTCACAACTTAAAGTAGGATTGGCTTTATTTTCGGCTTCTGTAATGGTTTTTAAATTAGTGGCAATCATTTTTAATCTTTCGGCAGCGTCAGCAGTGGTTTGAGTACCTTGCAATACTTTGTTAGATACATCTTCGTAGCTTGCTGCTATTTTACAAACCAAACCTTTGGCTTGCGCTTCTTGGTTTTTAGTTCGAGCCAAATAACCTTTGTTTATATAATCGTTTACAGTATCGCTAATGGCAGCTACAAAACTAAATGCACAATGGTGGTTGGTAACTATTAATCCATCGTTGCTTACAAAACTACCAGTACAACCTCCTACCCTCACTATGGCATCCATTATACTTACTCCATTTGGATTGTATAACTCAATGGGTTTAATTTTTAATCCAACTTTTTTTAAGTTAATATTTTTAAGTTCCGATAACGGAAACATGCCTTCATCGGTTTTATGGCTTTGGAATAAACCAATGGTTAAAAGTGAAAGCGTAAGTAATAAATATTTTTTCATGTAAACGATTTTTAAAGCGGCAATATAAAAATTTTACCCGCTTTGGGATAAGTATTTTAATTAAAAATAATCAATTCAATATATTTGCTATTCATTTTATGAAGAAAAAAATAATTTTATTATCAATAATCATAGGCTTTGTAGTATTTATATTTATTTACTTAAATAGAATAGATTTAGCACCTAAAAAAGAAGTTTACGAAACAACCATTGACACCTTAAATATTCCCAACGATAAGTTCGGAGAAAAGGTGAAATATGGCAGAGACTTAATGCTGAATACTGCCATTTTAATTGGGCCTAACGGAACCAACGGACAATATTTGGGCAATAAAATGAATTGTACCAATTGTCATCAAAATGCAGGTACGAAACCTTTTTCGTTTAACTTAATTAACTCGCACAAAGAATACCCACAGTACCGTGGACGCGAAGGAAAAGTATTGAGCCTAGCTGAACGCGTAAACAATTGCATAATGAGGCCACACAACGGAAAACCTTTGCCTTTAGATAGCAAAGAAATGTTGGCATTTTTAAGTTACTTAAAATGGATTAGCGACCAAAGCAAAAATGATACTTTTTTAGGGCACGAAAATTTAAAAATTGAGTTTCCAAATAGAGCTGCTAATCCCGACAAAGGAAAAGTTCTATATGCAAAACATTGCATAAGTTGCCATAGCGAAAATGGAGAAGGGTTAATGAAACCAGACTCTACCACCTATGTTTATCCGCCTTTATGGGGAAAATATGGCTACCAACCTGGTTCAAGCATGCACCGAATTATAAAACAAGCACAGTGGATAAAAGCCAATATGCCATATAATATAGCCAAATGGAACAAGCCTGTGTTAACCGATGAAGAAGCATTGGATATAGCTGCTTTTGTAAACAATGATGAAATACATGAAAGGCCAAATCCTATAACTTTTGATTACCCCTACCCACAAGAAAAAGCTATTGATTACGATAAAGGTCCGTTTGCCGATACATTTACCGAGGCTCAACATAAATATGGACCTTATGAACCCATTATAAATTATTGGAAAAGCAATGGAATGAAACCTATTTATTAGTAATCCAATATGGTATGTGAGACTAAGGGCTTATTTTGGATTTCCACTAAAACAGAAATTTTTGTTTCTACCATTTAATACCGAAAGCATTTCTGTATTACAACAATGAAATTGAACTAAACAACTATTTCATGAGTATTTTAGCAATATATTATAGACTTAATGCAAATACCTTAATACAATTTTTGAATTTCTTTTACTGAAATTGTCATTTCGGTTATGCAAATCTTCATTTCCATAACTTATGCGGCAATTTAGTCAGTTACAGTCGGTGTTTCTTTATTTTAAATTGGTGTTTCGCTTCATGAAGTTGTTATTTCTTTAAAGCAAGTTGTTATTTCTTTACTCTAAATCATTGTTTCTTTATTGTAAATCGTTATTTCGGAAGTGTAAGTCCGAGTTTCTTTTGCGTAAGTTGTCGTTTCTTTACTATAAATTGTTATTTCCTAACTATAAATCCTTGTTTATTTTGCCTTAATTTTTGATTTATACTCGTATATGATTGGATTTATTAATTTTAATATTCTAATTATTAGTATTTTATAAATATGAATCCGATTTTGGTATGTTTTTGGGTATTTGGCATGGGTGACAGGTTGGCTGCACTCGCTAGCGGGACGCCAGTGAGTGCTGGAAATATTAATGGTTATAGACGTTGGTGCCGCTTCGTTAAAACACCAACATCGGCTTAAAAGTTCCCAAATTTTATGTCAACATAGGATTAAATTTTACCTTTTTGAAAAAATGCTACAATTAATCTTTATGTATTAACATTTTGGCTTTTAGTTTTTTCGCTAATTTTTCAGCTTGCCCACGCAGTTCGTTTACCGCTGTACTTTCCCATAATTCACCTTTTAAGTTTGAACCAATCGTATATAAATTAGTGTGTGGTTTTCCATCTGAATTTATAATTTGAAACGATTCTGTGTCTGCTTTAATGCCGATTTTTAACTTATCCTGTGTTAAAATTCCTTTCAATAAACAATTTTTTAGGAAACTTTTATCAAGGTTAGCCAAATCAGTTTCCGGTCCTGTGCAATTAATAATGCGAGAAACATTAATCGCTTTTATCCCATTTTCTTTCTTGTCAAAGTATTGGACTGTTATTGATTCGTTCAATTCGGTGATGTCAATAATTTTACCTGAATTAATATGAAGTTTTCCGTCAATTCTTAATTGTTGTATTTTGTCGTGTGAATGTAATGGGATTCTGTGTCGTGCAACTCCCCATAAGTGTCGAAGTCTGGACATAAATAATTCTTTTTCGTGGTCAGTAAATGATTTCCATATTTTTTGCGTTTGAGGTCTCAAAGAATCAATAATCGGTTCGGCAGATACACCATACTCTCTAACAGTTTTAATGTGCTTGTTAATGAGTTTAACTAATTCATAAATATTCATATTGTCTTGCAGTTCTTCAACTAATTTTGAATATTTTAATCCATTGTGACGATGAGGCAAAATGTTAAACCCGTTTGGTGAAATGGAATAAATTTCTCCTTTAAAACCTTGCTCCAGCAAACCAAGAACAGTGTCAACCATTGTTAAGCCATTACCAACTATTAATATGGGTAAATTTTCTTTAGTGTCTTTTACTGATTCAATTTTCCAAGGATTTTGGAAATAGTTAGGGCTGTTGTAAAAATCCATATTCTTAATTCTAGGATTTCTTGGAATATGATTTCCTGTGGCTATAACACATTCGTCAACATTCAATTTTTGATTGTTGTCAAGCCACAATGAAATAATATCTTCTGATGTATCAAGGTCAATTACAAAACTTTCAATAACAGTCAGTTTTATCTGCTTTGATTCTGCTTCTTCCTTTGCTTCTTCCCAAATGTCAAACAGATACTCCCCGTAAACCTGTCTCGGTAAAAAAGAGTTTGCGATAAGCGTTTTATCCTTTTTTATAAAAATTTCCTTTTTCATTACCCAATCTAAAAAATGGTCAGGTTTGTCGGGATATGCACTCATTTTTCCCGCAATCACATTTAATAAATGCTTGTTAGAATATGGATTGTAGGCAATCCCTTTATTTAAAGTTTCTCTCTCATTGATTAGAATTATCTCAAATGGTTCAGTCGATTTGTAGATGAGTTGAACAGCAGTCATAGTCCCTGTAAAACCACCACCAATAATTCCAATTTTTTTCATTCTTATATGTTGTTCAATGTTTCGTTTTATGTTTCGTCAACCTTGCAGCCAACGTTAGCCTGAGAAAAAACTATTTACAAACTGGGTGTAAACATGAGAATAAAAGTACAAAAAACAAAGCAAATAATTGTTTATTCAATCCTGTTGGTGCCGCTTCGCTAAAACACCAACAGCGGCATAAAAAAAACCAAGTAACACTAAAAAACATTGGGAGTGCTCCATAAAAACAAGGAGTAAAAAATAACTTTAGCAGCTTTATTTACTATTATGATTTTAAAAATATTTTTTTTGCTATTTTATTAATAAAACGTGCATTAAAATTATTTACGTTAAGTTAATGTTGAATTGCAAACTATGTTAGAATTTATCTATTAATTTGCATTAACATAAATAATTTTTATTTATCCATCAATTTCGTTTTACAATAATTTTAACCCCAATTAGGCATTGGCAATACTAAAACTATTAAGTATTTATTGTTTTAATACTGTTTTGTTAAATGCCAAACTTGCACAATTGTAATTAACGAATGGAGCTACTTTTTGTAAATATGGGTAACAGATATTTTTTTTTTCTAAATTATAACATTTAATTAAACGAAATTGCAGCTTATTGATAACGATTTATGAAGGAAAAACTTCACATTATAACACAAAATTTTAACATAAATAAGCATA
>CAMCEM010000117.1 GCA_945873755.1 Chitinophaga pinensis
AATTATATGAAAAAAATTTACAGTATTTTATTACTTATTGTTTTAGTTTGTTTTAGTAAAACAAACTTTGCAACACAATTAAGTGGAACCTACACTATTAATCCTAGTGTGGCAGCAAGCACTACCAATTTCCAAAATTTTGCTTCGGCAATTACTTATTTAACCAGTGCAGGAACTAGGTCTGATGCTGGTCCTGCTAACTCTAGTCCTTTTGGAGTTAGTGGTCCTGTTCAGTTTAATGTTTCTTCGGCTACATTTACAGGCCAAGTTACTGTACCTGCTATTACCGGAACATCAACTACCAACACAATTACTTTTAAAGGAAATGGTAGAACTAATACCATTGTAACTTTTGCTGCAACTGTTACTGGCTCGCGCCATACAGTTGGTTTAAACTTATGTAACAATGTTACTTTTAGAGACATGACCATAAGAGGAACAGGTTCAACTTGGGGTTGGGGTGTTCATATTACTGGTACTAATAGTAACAATAATAAAATTAAAAACTGTTTGGTTGAATTAACTGGAACAGGTGCTACTTCTACATCATCAAACTTTGCTGGTATTGTAATTAGTGGAAGCACAACTTCGGCTACTACTGGTGTAAGAGTTGATGGAACTGAAATTGATTCAAACACTATTTTAAATACTGGCTACGCGGGTATTATTTCTTTTGGTTTAAGCGGAAATTTACATGCAGATGAAAGAATTAGAAACAATCAAATTTTAGGTAGTGGAAGTTTTGCATGTTATTTAAGTTTTCAAAATGGAATAAACATAATTGGAAACTTTATGAATTTAAGAACAAGTAATTTGTATAATTATGGAGTTTACATGTTGAATTCTACAAGTGCTACAGGTAAAAGAGGAGTTATAAGTAATAATAGGATAATTAACTTTGGTTACCAAGGTTTATACATTGTTTCATCAAATAATCCAGTGGGTAACAAAGGTTTAATTAGTAACAACGTTATAGGTGGAATGGTAAAATACGATTACAGTTCGCCTTTATATTTTTCAAGTTCAAGCCAATGGACAATAGTACATAATACAGTAAATCACGATATACCAGGAGCTGCAAGTAATTATAGTGCAGCTTATTTTACAGGAGGAACCGGCAATGCTGTTTACAATAATATTTTTAACGAATCAAAAGCTGGTCAAGGTCTGCCTTTTTATGCTTCAGGCTCTACAGTTTTTGATACTTTAAATTATAATCTTTACAACAGGGCTGATACTTCAAATGGTGTATTAATGTATATTGGAACTAATTTAAACTCAGGTTCGTTTAGAGGAGCTAGTTCACAAAATGTGAATTCCATTGTAGCAAATCCATTATTTGTAAATGATACCAATTTAATGATTGACAATTCTTGTTTTGCTGGCATCCCCGTTGCATCTGTAACAACTGATTTTAATGGCAATGCACGTTCTACAACAAGTCCTACAATGGGTGCTTATGAAGTAACCGCTTTAAATAATAACTTACAAGTAGTAACTATTACATCTCCAACTCCACCATTAACTGCTGGATTAACCGATTTAAAAGTATTGATTAGAAACAATGGAAGCAATTCTGTTTCATCATTTAACTTATCATACAGAAATAATACAAGCACATTAAGAACACAAGCTTGGAGCGGAACCCTTGCACCTTGCGATACAGTTACAGTAACTTTTACAGGTACTGATCAAATTAATATTGTAAACATAAATAGTATATTGGTTTATTCTGATGGACCAAATAGTACGTTGGATGCAAATAGAGCCAACGATACTTTAAGAACCCAATTTTATTTGCCTTTAAGTGGTAATTACACTGTTGGTGGTACTTCGCCCGATTTTGCAACTCCTGCTGATGCAGTCTTTGCTTTGTATGCTGGTGGATTAGCTTCTGCAGTAACTTTTGATGTAAGACCAGGAACTTATGTAGGCCAATTAACTTTAGAAAATCCAATTGTAGGTCACTCAAGTACCAATACTATTACATTTACTGGACAAAATAAAAATACTTGTATTATTGAATTTAATAACCAAACCAATACTACCCGTCACATAATTAAAATTGGAAGAAGTAATATTACTTTCCGTAATTTTACCCTTCGTTCTTATTCTACAAATTTTGCTTGGGGCGTTCATATTAGCAAAAATGGAGTAAGTAATGTAACTATAGCAAACAATAATATTCAGTTATTAAGTACTAATGCCATTTCTGGAACAAGCGACTTTTTTGGTGGTGTATTAATGAGTGGTGCAAATAACAGTATAAACTATTATGATACTTATGTTTTAGATAATATTTTTATTGACTCTAACAATATATCAAACGGTTATTTTGGAATTTATCAATATTCATACTTCTATGCTGGTTATTACAGTAACTATGGTGCACAATCAGAAAAAATATTTATAAGAAACAATACTATTAACAATGCATACAATTATGGAATTGCTGCTGCAGGTTTAAAAGGAATAACAATTACTAATAACTCATCTTCATTAAGAAAAAATTCAGGTTCGTATGCCTATAATTTATTTTTAAGTCAAATTATTTTACCTGCCGATTCTTTCGATTTAATAGTTACTGGTAACAAAATGTATAACAGTAATTATATGGGTATGTATTTAGATAACATTAATGCCCGAACTACAAAAAGAGGTCAAATTAATAATAATGTTGTTGCAGGAGGATTTGTAATTAATGGTTCGTATGGTATATACGGTTACACGGTATCAAATATTGATTTTTACCATAATTCATCATTGGTTGACAATATTACAACTTCCAATTCAACTGGAGCATTTTTCCTAGGTTCAGGAAGTGGAAATAGAATTAGAAATAATCATTTTGCAATTAGTAATAGTTCATCAAAAGCTGTTCCAATGTATTTAGGTTCAAGCTCTATAGTTTCTGCAACCAGCCAATTAAATTTTAACAATTATTACAGGCCAGATACTACTTCACCATACATTTATGTTGGAACTAATTTAGGATTTACTGCATTCAAAGGAGCATCTGGCTATAATGTTAATTCTATAAGCCGTAACCCTGATTTTATAAACGATACCAATTTAGTTACTAATGATGGTTGTATGAATGGAGATACTATTGCTTCTGTTACAACAGATATAAACGGTTCAACTCGTTCAACAATACCTGATATTGGTGCATACGAAATTGTAGCAAGTAGTGATGATGCAGGCGTATTAGGTATTAATAGTCCAGTATTTCCTATTTCAGCTGGTTTGCAAGATATTACCATTAAATTTAAAAATAATGGAACAAATAATATTTCGAGTGTAAATGTTGGCTATATTCACAATGGTGGAACTCCAAAAATTGTTAATTATTCTGCATCCACTCTTGCGCCATGCGATACAGCTTCAATAACTTTAACAGGAACTGACCAAATTAATATTATTGCAGGTGTTTCTAATACTGTTAAAATTTTTACTAGCAATCCTAATTCAACTACTGACCCAAATGTGGCCAACGATACTTTGGTATTAGTAATTGGTACACCTTTAAAAGGAAATTATACTATTGGTAGTTCTCCATCAAATTTCCCAACAATAGCCAGTGCTCAAAGTGCTATGAATATTAGAGGAGTTGATAGTGTAGTGACTTTTTTAATTAAAACAGGAACTTACAATGAATCAATAAATTTAACTCCAGTTACTGGAATGTCTGCAACCAATACTGTAACATTTACTTCTTTGGCTAATAATAAAGATTCAGTAAGAATTGCTTGGAATACAGGTGCTGGAAATAATTATGTATTACAGTTTAGCGGAAATTTTTACAAAGTAAATGCGCTTACTTTACAATCGACAGCTACTTCTGGTAATTCAATTTATGGTGTGGTTGTTGGGTCAAATGCATCGTATGATACTTTAAGCAATTGTGCAGTAAGAATACCTTATTATTATACAAATACTTTTGCATCGAGCACATACACCATTTATGCAAGTAACGTAAGTGGAACAGGTGTTGGATATGTAAATAATACTTTTACAGGATCGTATTATGGAGTTTATTATTTTGGTAATTCTTCTAATAGACCAAAGTATACCTATTGGAAAGGAAATACATTTGATAGTGCATTCTATGCTCCATTTTATTACAATTATTATGGTAATTATTCAACATTTGATGGTAATACTTTTAAATCAGTTCCTACAGTATCTACAACTGCTAATTATATGTATTGGTATTACCAAGATTCAGCTTATACATTCATAAATAATAAATCAGATTTAAACAACAATGGAACTACCTATTGGTATAATTACTATAGAGCCAACTTGCCAACAGCAAGAGGTTTGGTTGCTAACAATGCCATTTCATCTGCTAATTTGTTAATGTATTGGGGTAATAATACTACCTCAAATATTGATTTCTTTAATAACAGTTTCAATACAGGTGGGGGTTATTTTTATTTAGCAAATAGTGGTTTAACCAATGTAAAAATTAATAACAATATATTTAATGCAACTGGTACATACTCATTCTATATTACAGCAGCACCAAATATTGCCACATTAAATTGCGATTATAACAATTATTTTTCTTCTGGTTCAACTACTCCAATATACTCAGCTGCTGCAAGAAGTTTAACAACACATAGAGCTACTTATCCTTTATTCGATAAAAATTCAATTAGTTACAGAACAGCTTATACTTCTACAACTAATTTAACTCCAAACCCTAACGATACTGCAGTTTGGTTATTAAATGGAAAAGGCGATTATTTAGCAAGAGTAACAACCGATATTAATGGTAATGCTCGTCCGTTAACACTTCCTGATGGTGCTCCCGATTTAGGTGCATACAATGTAAACCCTAGCAATAGCACTTTGGCTCCAATGGCTACTGCTTCACCTACTACTCCTACTGCTGGAACTACCCAATTGTTTACAGTTGGTTTAGATACTGTTGCTTCAATTACTTGGGATGCATTTACAACTCCTCCAACAACCATTGCAGTTCGCCAATATTCAGGAAGAGCACCACAACAAATTGGAACAGTTACTAATTTTATGAATTTTTATACCGATATTCAAACACCAACTGGCACTTATTTGTACGACATTAAACTAAACTACCGCAATAATTGGATGGGTACTATGGGCAATACTTTTGGTTTTACAGAAATGGATTTACGCTTAGCTAAAAAAGATGCCGGAACTGCTTGGAGTACTAATACTGCCAGTGTAGTAGATACTGGATTAAATACAATAACTGGTCTTGGTTATACTAATTTTTCTTGGTTCACAGGTTCTGATATTTTTAGTCAATTACCTGTAAAATTGGTTTCATTCAATGGTGCTGCTCGCGATAACAATGCTGCATTAAATTGGGCTACCTCTTCTGAAATTAACAGCAATTTATTTGAAATTGAAAGAAGCTTAGATGGAAGAACATTTGAAAAAATAGAATCGATTAGAGCAAAAGGAAATTCAAATGCATTAGTAAATTATAATTATACCGACTTAAATATTCTTTCTAGAAATAGAGTAGTTTACTATCGTTTAAAAATGATTGATAGAGACAATTCATTCGAATATTCAAGAACTATTAAAATTAGTATTGGCGATGTAAGAAATCAAATTACAGTTGGTCCAAATCCATTTAAAAACATTATTATTTTAAATAACATTGTTTTAAATTCAACTATCGAAATTGCTGATATAACTGGAAAAATAGTTTACAAAACTATTTCAACCACCGATGGTACCATTGATATTAATTTACCTGAAACATTAAAAACTGGTGTTTATTTTGTTAAAGTAAACGATGGAACAGATTCTCAAGTATTTAAATTATTGAAAAACTAATTTTTTAAATACCATTTAATATTAAAACCTAACCAAATTATTTTGGTTAGGTTTTTTTTATGCTTAAATTAACTTACTATCAATTACTTTTTGCGGTTGTTTTCACCAACCTTTTTGTTGTTAAAACTATAATGTCAAATGCATAATTATATTTACTTTTTTACAGCCACAATTTTAAATTAGCAAAATTTGCTAAAGCCCGACAAATACAAACAAATAATTTGTGATAGTTTTTTGCCTGCGGTTGGTGTATTCACCATTTGCGTCAACTTAATTTAAAGTTTTTTTCTTGTAAACATCTATAAAAATTGAGTTCCAGAGGAACGAAACATTTTGTAACAACGGGTTTTAATCCGTTAAAAAATGAATAAAGACTTTTATACGATAACCCCTAAATATTTGCGCTAAGCCGAATGCTTAGCGCAAATAATTAGGGGTTATCGTATTGTTTTTCTACACTTTAACCCCGAATTTCATTCGGGGCTATTAATTTTAAACTCATCTGGAGTTTCTCTTTTTTTGCTTCTTAAGTTGACGCACATGGTGAAAATACCATAGGCAATACCTACATAAGCAATATTTTAAAATTTAATTTAAACAATAAACCAAAAAAGCCTCCAAATAAATAAAATTTGAAGGCTTTTTAATAATTGTTTGATTAGTTTATTCTATATCTTACTCCTACATTGGTATTAACAAAAGCCATCATTTCGAAAAAACGAAAACCAATGTTTGCATCACCATATAAACCTAATTTTTCAATAATATTATATTGATAACCAAAACCTATATTATAACCAAATGAAAATTGAAGTGGGTCCTTATAATCTGGATTAAAATTATTTTTTAGATCTGGATTATCAAAAAAAGGTTCTTTGTTTTTAAATGTTACCTCATCATTTCTTAAAGCAAAAAGAAATTCATTTTTGAAATAACCATGCGACTTAGAATCAATTTCGTTAAATACCCTAATGGCTCCAATTTTAAATAAAAATGAAGTGGCGTTGTGTGAATAATTTTCTTTAATAATATTGGTATTATTTGAATAATTATAGTAAGTGAAATCTTTGTCAATGGTAGTAACTTGAAGTGAAAATGTTTTCATTAAATTATCGGTTTGCCAATTAAAATAACCAACTTTAAATCCAACATGTGTACCATCATATAAGTAACTTCTTCCATTATCATCTAAGTCAGCCCTTTTATTATAATCAAATGGTACTAAAGCAAAATCAAAACCACTTTGTGCTGTATTCTTACCAACACAAACTATTAAAAACGTGAATATTAAAAAAATTATTTTTTTCATTACTTTAAATTTGTCTTGTGGTGTTTTCACCAACCATTGTTAATTTTGAGTTAAATATTGGAATATTATAAGCCTAAAAAGCCTTCAAATAAATAATATTTGAAGGCTTTTTATTATTGTTAGTATTATTTAAACCTGTATCTTACTCCTACGTTAGAGTTCATTATCCCCATGGCTTCAAATAAGCGCATTCCAACATTGATATCTGCGTAAACACCTAATTTTTTAGTAACATTATATTGGTAACCGTAGCCTAATTCGAAACCAAATATAGGAAAAGCAAAGCGTCCATTTAATTCTTTATTGTTTATATATTCATCTGATGAGGAAGATACATTTTTTTTACTAGCTAGCGTTTTTTCTAGTTTAGTACTCCAGCCTGTTAACCATGAACTTCGTATGTAATGATGGCTTTTATAGTCAATTGCATTAAATACATATGCATACTCATATTTAAAAATATAAGAGGCTGTTTGCACATTATATTGCGATATTATTGGTGTATTATTCATATAATCAAATTCACTAATAGTGTTTGTTAAATTTAGTGTTGTATTGTATTGAAAAGAAGGACCTCTCATTATATATTCGTTTACCCATTTAAAATATCCAATTTTAGCACCAAACTGAAAAAGCGTGTTTTTTTCATTTTCATCGTTACCCCAAAAATGATGTAAATTTAATGGAGAAAGTGCAAAATCAATTCCAGATTGTGCATTTAGTTTTAAAGTATTAATTGTTAAAAGAGCAATAATTATTAATAGTAATTTTTTCATTTTTTAAAGTATTTATTTATTATTTAAAAAGTATTTTAGCATTATTTAATTGGGTACCAGCATCGGTTATGTTTAAAAATTCGTTCCATTTGGTAGCTTCGTGTCTAAAGCCATTTAACTTTTTAGTTAGGTTCCAAACAATTACCCCATTTTCAACCTTAGCTGTTGAAGTAATTGAACCAATGCTATTATTAACCGATACATTAAGTTGTTCTAAACCTACAGGCATTTTACCTTGCGGTATTTTAATATTTACTTTCATAGTAAAAGTTTTATTAAAGTCAATAAAAAAGGGTTTTGTTCTGTTGGTTCTATCATCATTGCTATTTACTTTCGATAATTCGCCTAATACATGGCCAATTTCAAAAACTTTGTTATTTCCAGCAGGTTTTAAAGTATTGCCTATGGTAAACTCTTCTTTCCAAGCAGGATTAGGATTTTTAATTGATCTTCCATCGTTTAAAGACTCATATTTTTCATATTTTAGTACATAATATTCCTCTTTTGCAGCTTTTTCAACATTTTCTTTTTTCTCTTTATTTAAATTATCAAAATAGTCTTTTTTTATTCTTTCTTCTTCCTTTAAAACAAAGTCTTTTTTGGCTCCGTAATAATTTTCACCTGCAAAATAAAAAAACGGTTTACTTTTTTTAATAACCTTTCTGTCATTTAAAAACTTAACGTATTCCTCAAAATAATTATTATTTTTTATTAAATTAAATCTATCGAAAGCACTTTGGTAACCGGTAGTTTCAGTTTTAACGTTAAGCTTTAAACTATCTAAAGTTGAATTAAAATTGGCATCAATGTTTATTGTATACACATTGTTTTCGTTGGTTGAAGTTGGCATAGTAATAGTCGAAATTTTCAATTTACTTTTTGGTCCAAAAATTCCTTGAAGTGCGTATGCATCCGTGTTTTCAAATATTTCACTTATGTCGTTTATTTGACTGTTAGAGTTAAAAGAAGTTATGTAATAATATTTCCCTTTTAACTTATACCTCAAGCCCCATAAAAAATCATCAGGATCAATTATATCCTTTATTGGACTTACATGCTTTGAGGCAAACATTAATACCTCATAAGGTATATCTCTTCTACCTAAGTGTTCCATAAAGTTTGTTAACAGAGGTAAGCCATAACTTTGTTCTTTAAAATTAAATGCTAAGTCACTTAAAAAAGCATTATCGCGACAGATTACATAGTACTTTTTCATATAATCTTCGTCCGATAAATTATATACATCATCTGATTTTAAAAACTGAAGGTAGTTACTGCTGTTACCATTTCTACCTGAACCCCAACTCGATTTTACGGTTTTTACTGCGTATTCCAATAAATCTTTATTGTCTAATTTAGTAATTAAATCATTTTTTTTAGGTTTGGTTTCAAATACATAATTGTAAGTAGTGTTAAAATAAACAATAAGCCTAAAATAAGGGTCGCTTTGAAAATCGTTGCTCATTATTTCGTCTTTGCGCTTATTTATCATTTCACTTTCAAAGCCATATTGAATTTGCTTACCAGCTGTTTTTTTAGTTAATGGTTTAGCGCCATTAAAGTTTTTAAAAAAAACAGCAGTATTATTTTTGTTTACTAATATTTCGTTTTTCAAGTACACTATAGGCATACTGGGCAAATTGGTAAAATAAGTAGTTTCGTAATAATAGTTA
>CAMCEM010000118.1 GCA_945873755.1 Chitinophaga pinensis
AAAAGCTTATTACCGGACCAAAAAGTTCCTCCGTAAAAGCCCTAGCAGTTTTTGGAATATTGCCTAAAACAGTTGGTGGAAAAAAGAAACCAGTCGAAGGAATATTTTTGGTTTGATGCAAAATGGTTGCGCCAGCATTTAAAGTATCATTTACTTGGTTTTGTAATAGCTCTTGTAAGTCTTTACGAGCCAAAGGACCAATGGAGACATTTTCGTTTAATGGGTTGCCAATTGCCAACTTTTCAATCTTTTCAATCAATCTTTTTAAAAATTCATCGGCAATACTTTGATGCACTATGAAACGTTTGGCTGATACACAACTTTGCCCATTATTTTGAAAACGGGCTTGCATGGCACCTGTTAAAGTTTGTTCCAAATCAGCATCGGCTAACACAATAAATGGATCGCTGCCACCTAATTCCAATACTGATTTTTTGATGTTTTTAGCCGATAAACTAGCCACAGCTGAACCAGCTTTTTCACTTCCAGTGAGTGTTGTAGCAGCTATTCTTGAATCGTTAATTAAATTTTCTATTTGTGTTTCGCTTGCAAAAATGGTTTGTATAACCCCATTTTCAAAACCACATTGATTCAATAAGTTTTGCAAAGCCAAACTGCTTTGGGGCACATTTGGTGCAGGTTTTATTAACACACAATTGCCACTCATAATAATTGGAATGGCGCTTCGCAATACTTGCCAATAAGGAAAATTCCATGGAAAAATCCCTAAAACTACACCTAAAGGTTCATACTTTATTTCAACACTTGCTCCCGTTTCCGACTGACTGACTTTGCTTTGTAAAATATCGGCACTGCGGGTAGCGTAATATTCGCAAAGGCGCACACTTTTTAAAACTTCGGCTTTGGCTTCGGTTTTTAGCTTACCCATTTCAGTACTAGCTATAGTGGCTAATTCATCGGCATTGGCATTTAACAAATCGGCTAATTTTAATACACAGTTAGCTCTATGGGCAAACGTAGTTTTACGCCAAGCAAAAAATCTTTGATAAGCAATAGCCAATTTGTCGTTTAAAATACTTTTATGTTCAAAGTCAAAATTTGCTAAAAGCGTTTCGGTATATGGATTTATAGAATTAAAGTTTTTCACGATTTTTCAAGCTTTGATATTGCAGCTTTTGCTTGTTGTTGTAAATAGTTTTTATAGTCGTAGTTTTTATAATCAAAAACCTTGTTAAAAAATGTTTTAGCCAATTGGTTAAATTTCAGTTTTTGGTAAATAAACCCCAATTGTAAGCAGGAGTTGGCTGCTAAATATTCGTTTTCTTTATAATTTGTCTTAATTGTTAAATCATAATTTTCAATGGCTTTTGAAAGCTTGTTGCTTTCGTGGTAAATCCTACCTAATCGGTAAGTATATTCTGCTTTTTCTAAACTATTCTTAAGTGTCGCAATTGGCTTTTCTTGAATGGTTTCAAGTGCTTGGGCATAATTGCCACCATCAAAAAGCAATCGTGCTTTTAGTAATGTTTTTTCTGGGAAAAAGTCCTTACCTCCGCTTGATGCCAATAAGTTCTTTTCTCCTTTTTTCGAAATATTTAACGAAATATTTCTGTAAAGCAGGTAGTTGGCTGTGTCGTTTTTTAACCAAGCACACCAACTTAATTTTAAATAAGCCTCTTTGCTATCAGCAATATCTTTGTTAGCAGATATAAATTTTTTAAAATGGTTCACTGCACTCAAGTCAAGCTTTTGTAAAAGGGCAGAACCATGCATCATTTCTAAATAAGGGAAATTAATATACTCATTGCTAGTTGGTCTTTCATTTAATGTTGCTATACAAACTTCATTATTATCGGTTCCTTTTGCGGCAAATACTCTTACGCACAAACTCATTAAGTTTGTTTTATAATCATAGGTATAATTGTTTGCTATTCTCCAAGCTTCGGGTTTATTCTTTAAAAAATTTAAGTTAAAAAGGGCATAAAAATATTGTGCGTTTTTTCGCTCCATTAATATCTCGTTGTCATCAGCCTTTTCAATATATTCTTTTAGTAATGCCATTCCTTCATTTAAATCGGCTTTCATGCCAGCCATTCCTATTATCCAATGGTAAGAATCGGGAATGGTTCCTAGTATTGATTTGAGTAAACCCAGGTCTTTTTTATTAGCTATAAATTGAGGGAAAAGCTTTTCATTTTGACTTAATAATTGATAACATGATTTAAAATCCCAAGCAGCACCCAAGTACTCTTGGTTCATTCCTTTTAAAAAAGCGCTTTGCAAATGTATTTCAGCCTGTGCAAAAAGCTTATACGGATTGCTTGCATCTAGTTTTTTAAAAGCATCTAACCTTACTGTTTTTAATTTTTCTATGTTTTCAAAATCAGCTTTGTTTTGTAAACACAAAGCCCTGTAAAAATCAATATAGTTTTCGAAAAAGTAAACGGCTTGATTAAATTTATTTGCCTTTTTTTCAGCTTCAACATAGGCTTTACCTTTATCTAATCGCAATGAAGCAATGTGTTTTTGTGCTTCCAATAAGTTTGGCGAAAGCACAAAAACATAATTATTTGCTGCAAAAATATTACTAGCAAAAATAGTAAGAAAAGTAAATATGGATAAATAGGTTTTGATAGGATTATTCAGTTATAAAAAGTGCCTTTAATTCGGTTGCGTCAGCGGGTTTCATTTTTCCAGCAAGTACAAGGCGTAATTGACGTCTTCTAAGTGCACCATCAAATCTTTTTTGTTCTTCATCACCCTCGGGTTTTAAAGCAGGTACTTTTAATGGCGAACCACTTCTGTCAAGCGCTACAAAAGTGTAATAAGCTTCATTGCTTTTAAACCGTTCGCCACTTGGAATATTTTCGGCATGCACCACAATATGTATTTCCATCGATGAATTAAAAGAACGAGAAACAGCAGCTTCAAGCGTAACAACATCGCCCAATTGAATACATTTACCAAAACTTACACTGTCTACCGAGGCAGTAACTACTGTTTTTCCACTGTGTTTTTGTGCTGCAATAGCTGCGCAAATATCCATCCAATGCAACAGTCGGCCGCCCATTAAGTTATTTAATGTATTGGTATCGTTGGGTAAAACCAACTCGTTCATTATGGTATGACTATCTTTGGTTGTTTTAATTATATCCATTATTGTTTATTATTAAGGCTTGCAAGTTAGTAAAGCAAGTGTTTTATAAAAGTTAAATTAACTAAAAGTACGCGTATTAAATTTAGGAAAAACTGTTTTAAATAAAATGACTAAAGCCAATAAAACAATTAACCAATTTTGCCTTGTGCAATATCGGTCTTCTAATCCTATTAAACCTCCAGTTATTAATGCATTACAAAATAAAGACAGTAAAACAAAAAACACAACAAGCGGATGGGTTTTAAAATAAAATAAAACAAAAATAAAACAGGCTATAAGTATATAAACATAAATAACCGAAATGGTTTTAAATGGAAAGTGAAGGGAATTTTGGTTTTGCTTTGAATTGTCGTAAGTTTTTAATTCGTTGCTGTAATATTTAACCACAGCAGGGTGTGGCCCCCAACCATCGCGAGGATAAGCATGAATGGATGAGCCAATTACGTTTCTACCAAACAATAAAAATGTTTCCTTAAAAACGGCTTTTACATAAAGCCATAAATAATTGGGCGTGGTTAAAATATTTTTAATTATGGTTTTATATTCATTTTGAGGATTTGCCCAACCTCCTGTTTTTTGAAAAGCGCTGCTGTCGTTAAACAAAAAATTTCCGCTGTAATTGTTAGGCGCCAATGCGTTTTTATATTTACAAATTTCAAAGTGTTCTGTAGCACATTCATTATTTAAATATTTTTCTAAAACACCATTTTCAACCATTTTACCCATTAAAAATATATGCGATACGCCACTGAATTCATTGGCTCCCAAAGCTTTTTTTTCTAAGGTAAATAAACCAATATTTATAAAAACTAAAAAGGTTAAAACCAAAGTTGCTCTAAATTTTAGGTTATGAATAAACCTTTTATTAACTAATTTTAGGGATATAATTATACTTAATGCCAAGCAATGAAAAAGCATAAATGCAAAGTGAGTTTGTAATACCAACAAATAAGCAAAAACCAATAAAATCCATTTCGCTCCAAATGGTTTTGAATGAGTTAAAAGCAAGTACAAAACCATGATGGAAATGGGTGAAAATACATCGGGCATTAAATAGCTTACATCCCAAGCCAAGGAAGTAAATGCGCTTAATATTAGTATTATGGGTAAATAAATTTTTAAAACATAATTAGGAACTAGCTTTTGAACAAAACTAAAGCATACTAGGTTAAATATTATTGATTGTAATATTATTGGAAACCAAAGCGAAACAAAAAGACTTGAAATGCCAAGAAACCAACCATAAACAAATGAACGGTCTTCAGTAAAACCAAACTCATTCCCACAGTTTATATATATTTGTGAGTCGGTAAAAAATAAAGCATAATGGTTATAAAAAGCTGGCCATAAAGTGATAAAAACACCTATGAACATTACAAAATATTTTGAGAAAAATACGCTTTTCATGAATGGTCAAATATAAGCAGCCATTGCGGTTTTGCAAACCATGGTTATCTGTTATTAGCTTTTGAAATGCGAGAAATAAATGCTTTTTTGAAACATTTGTTTTTTTGGTGGCAAGGTGAAAACCGGAGTATAAATACCCTACTAAATGAATTGTATTTACAATCCAAATCAGCAATTTATTTTTATAATCAATTATAGTTTGCAGAACGATTGTATATTTGTTGCAGTACAATGCACCCGTAGTTTAATGGATAAAATGTTAGATTCCGGTTCTGATGATGGGGGTTCGAGTCCCTTCGGGTGCACCAATCAACTGTTTTTTGGTTTTAAAGTTATAATAGTCAGATTGTAAAATTTCTGTAATTGCATAAGTAGCAAAAAACTAATTGCTAATTATTTAGTTTATGTAATAAAAAATTGCCATGTCTCGATTATTACTTTTAGTAGGTTTAAATTTATTTATTTCATTTATTTAGTCAAAATATTAATAATTATATATTTAATGCACAAACTGGAACATATACCGCGCTTACAACCACAAACTCAATTTTAGGTGTTTTAAGTTCTGGATCGGCAAATGAAGGTTTGTTTAATAATATTCCAATTGGGTTTGATTTTTTTTATTTAAATTCACGTCACAATTCACTGTCTGCTAGCACAAACGGGTGGATAGCATTAACACCAGGAATTATTACCAATTCGATTGCAGCAAATAATCTTAGCTCTACTTCAGCACCTACTAACTTAATTGCTCCTTTATGGGACGACTTAGATCTTTCAAGTGGTTCATTTAGATATCAAACAACGGGTGTTGCACCAAATAGAATTTTTACTGCCGAATGGAGCAATGCCGAATGGAATTGGAACACAAATACCCCAGTAATTTCATTTCAAGTAAAACTATTTGAATCAACAGGAAATATTCTGTATTTATACAAGCAAGAATCTGGAACTGTTTCAGGTGCTAGTGCAAGCATTGGAATAAGAGGTTTAAATGGATCAAATTTTGTTTACCAATCGTTAACAGGAACAGGAACTTCACCAACTATAAGTACAACACTTTCTACCAATAATATAAATACAAAGCCGGCAACTAATCAAACTTATCTTTTTGTAAATAATAGCATAAGCGCACCCATTTCTTTAGCTATTAATTTTATTACAATAAATAGTATGCGCTTAAATTGGACCGACATCACTTCAACCGAATCGGGTTTTGCAATATATAGATCTGTAGATAATATTAATTTTGTATTTGTTGATTTAATAGCAGCTAATAGCACTAATTATACCCTAACTAATTTAGCAAGCGGAACTACATTTTTTTATAGGGTTTTTGCATTAAACGAAGGCAGATTAAGTACTGCATTAACAGGAAGTGCATCTACTTTATTAGGAACAATTGGTGGAACTATAAATGTGCCAGGAAATTATAATACTATAACAGCTGCTTTAAACGCATTGCGAAGCAGCGGAATGGCAAGCTCAGTAATTATTCAATTAAATACAACCTATAACAGCAGTTTAGAAACTTACCCTATTGATATTAGCAATATTGGTACTTCAAGCACAAGGCTTTTAACTATAAGGCCAGCAAGTAATGTAACCACATTAACCATTAGTTCTCCTACTAATACCTCCGCATTTCTATTTACCAATTCTAATTCAATTATTATAGATGGACGGCCAGGAGGAGCGGGCTCAACAAGGGCGCTTTATATTACTTGTGCAAACGGAAGAAATACCATTTTATTTGATGGCGATTGTAGCAACGATACCATTCGTTTTTGTAAACTTTCATTGAATGATAATGGTTCAAGTACATTTCCTTTATCTAGCGTAATATCTTTTACAAGTCAAAGTAATTATTCTTTTACAGGGTGCAATAATAATGGAATATTGAATAATGAAATTTTTGGAATAAATTCTCCTAGTTCTCTGATAACGTTTGGTACCAATGTTTTTTCAAGCCTTCCTGCGGTTTCACAAAACAATACGATAAGTAATAATATACTGTATGATTTTTTGGGAAACTTCAGTTTTTATAACAGTGGAATTCTAATAAGAGGACAAGTTAATCAATTTACAATATCAAATAATACCATTTACCAAACATCATCACTATCAACGCAGGCACAAAATGGTTATATAACTATGAATGCAATAAATATTTACTCTAACAGTGAAGGAAATCATACCATAAGCAACAATGTAATTGGTGGCAGCCAAGCGTTTGCTTTAGGAAATCCTTGGGAAGTAGGACCTGTTTCAGAAGGAAATAGTGTGATTCCTATTGAAGTAACTGTTGGCAGTTCAAGTTCAATAAATATTACAGGAAATACAATTCGAAATTTTTTTGTAGGAAGTAGCATTGGTTCGTTAGGATTACCCATTTTTGCAGGAATAAAATTTACTTCTTTTGGTAAAAGTTCAAATATCAATATTAGCAATAATAATATAGGAAACGATACAGGAACAAATAGTATTGGTATAATTAACGAAGCCAATGTTTCTAGTCAAGTTGTTGGGATTTTAACAGAAGCTTACGATACAACTAACGTTACAATTAACAACAATAAAATTGGCGCTTTTAGTTTATCAGGAACTTCAAATAATGATGGAATTTTGTTTTCAGGAATAATCATTAGTTCATCGGGAAGTGTAAGTAATAATTTAATAGGTAGTTTAACCAACAATAACAGCATCAATGCAATAAACAACACTGCTAATTCAAGTCAATCAATTTATGGAATTACCAATTGCTTTATTCCTGGAAATGTTAGAAATTCAAACAATTACAATATTTCAAATAATATTATAAGCGGGCTTCAAAACAATTTTGCTTCTTCAAGTTTAATAGACCGATTGGTTGGAATAGATATTTTAGATGCAAGTGCTTTAACCATTCAGAACAATACCATTCAGAATTTAACGGCCAGTAATCCATCGTCAAAATACAGTTCTTTTTCGTTAAAAGGAATAAATATTATTAATAATGGAATTACAAATGCCTTGGGATATAATATTAATTTAAACACAATTAGAAATTTGGTTAATTTAAATACTTCAGGAATATGCAACACTTCAGGAATTTACTTAAATAACATATCAAATAATAGATGTAATATTTCTCGGAACTTTGTTCATTCATTTAACCATAGCAGTCAAAACAGTGTTTCAAATATGGTTGGTTTAAATTTAATTGAAGGTGATGTTTTACTTGCTAATAATATGATAAGGTTAGGAATAAATGCAGCAGGAAATAGCATGACTGCTCCTATAAATATAAGTTGTTTTGAAAACAATAGCACCGATAATGTAGATGTATGGCACAATTCATTTTTTGTAGGTGGTTTGTTAGGAAACAGTATTTCAAATACTTATTGTGTAAAAAGAAATAGTACGGCCAACTTTAACTTAACCAATAATATTTTAGTAAACAACAGGTCATTTTCTGCCGGAACCTTAAAAAGAAACTTCGCTATTGGAATTGCATCAAATAGTTTGATTATAGGAACAAAAAACTGTTATTTTTATAGTGGAACAGGTGCTAGTTTAGGTCAAATTGGAACAACAAATTACGATTCAATTATTCAATGGCGAACTGCTTCTAATTTTGATAGTGGAAGTGGCAGAGTGAACCCTAATTTTGTAAACGCTTCGGGATCTGTTTCTACAGTCGATTTGCATGTAAGCGGGGCTACACCAATTGAATCGAATGGTGCTTTTTTATCATTGGTTTTAGTTGATTTTGATGGTCAAACACGAAGTAACTTAACACCTAATGATATTGGGGCTGATGCTGGAAACTTTACGTTTGTTACTTTACCAGTAAAATGGAAATTGTTTACTGCTGAACTTTCTGAAAATAATATTGTAAATTTAAAATTTGTAACAACCCAAGAAATTAACAATAAAGAATTTGTAATTGAAAGATCAATTGATGGTATTAATTTCACTAAAATAAATTCAATACAAGGAAAAGGAAATAGCAATGTAGTAAATAACTATTTTTATAATGAAGACATAAGCAGTTTAAATAAAGAAATTACTACTTTATACTACAGAATTAAACAAGTGGATTTTGACGGAAACTTTAGTTATTCATCCATAGAAAAAGTAAACTTATTAGCCGATATTACAACAAAAAGTTTCTCTGTTTATCCGAATCCTACTAACGATAAAATAGTAGTAAGGGGCTTAATTCCTAATATAATTAACGAATTAGAAATTGTAAATATGAATGGTCAAATTGTAAAAAAATTAAGTGTTATTTATGCCGAAAACGATTCGGAAATTGAGCTGAGCGATTTACCAAAAGGGATATATATAATAAGCGTAACTGGAAGCAGGAATAAAATAAAACTAGTTAAACTTTAGATTTTTGGAACTATAAATTTAATTCCTGCTGGTTTGGATTTGTAATCTGCTTTTTACTATTCCATTCATAAAACAAATATATTAAAGGCATTGATGTTTTTTGCATTGCAAATGCAAATAGTAGCTAAGTGCGTTTGCAAAACCTCAACAGCTATTTAAAACCTTTAAAAATCCTGTTACTATAAATTTGATAGAAATAAATTTAAGCACAGGGCGGGGATTGATTATATTTAGTTTAACAAAGAATCATTTTTAACTTATTTTCTTTGCTTTCAATGTATAGTCAATATTGGCTGGATCTGGAAAAATGACGCTTTTTGTACCCTCCAACTCATTTTCATCAATAATATTAATTTCATACATAAAAAAAGTGTTAAACTTTTCTCCTTCCATGGTCAATTTATCGCCTGAAATTTCACCAGAAAATGTTTTTATAATGCTCCAACCCTTTGTATTTCCTGATTTTACATACAATGTTAATCGATTGCTTTCGTTTTTTATGAGCCAATTTTCCTTTATAATTTTTTCAAAATGTCGCTTATTTACACTACTTTTCACCTTAAAAGTCACATTCCACTCACCACATATGCCTAGCATTTTAATGTAAGGATCTTTTAGCAAATGCGGTATTTCCTTTTGGTCAATTCCTTCTGATTTTTTCAATCCTTCATCACACGA
>CAMCEM010000119.1 GCA_945873755.1 Chitinophaga pinensis
AAAAGAAATTCTAAATGGCAGAGAAATGCATTGGATTAGAATAGACAGATATTATAGTTTTAAAAACTTAACTACAGGAAAACCTTCTACCAAAGAAAAAGAATATAACGATAAAAATGAAAAGATAGATTTTGAAAATATTTCAGTGATGTATCAACCAATGATGTGCCAACATTGTGGTCATGCTCCTTGTGAAACAGTTTGCCCAGTATTAGCAACTGTTCATAGTTCTGAAGGTTTAAATCAAATGACTTATAATCGTTGTATTGGAACAAGATATTGTGCAAACAACTGTCCTTATAAAGTTAGAAGATTCAATTGGTTTAAATACAGAGAAAATGATCAATTCGATTTCCATTTCAATAATGATTTAGGTAGAATGGTTATTAATCCAGATGTTACTGTTAGATCAAGAGGAGTAATGGAAAAATGTTCTTTCTGTGTTCAAAGGATTCAAGCAAGTAAATTAAAAGCTAAAATTGAAGATCGAATAATGGTTGATGGCGATGTTAAAACTGCTTGCCAACAATCTTGCCCAGCTGATGCTTTAGTTTTTGGAGACATGAATGATCCTAAAAGTGAAATTTCTAAATTATTTAAAAACGAAAGAAAATATGTTTTATTAGAAGAGTATAATGTACAGCCATCTGTTGGTTACATGACTAAGATAAGAAATGTAAATGAATCGATTGCTGGTGAACAGAAAGCACCAACAAAACATGAAGAAAAGCATGAAGGACATAAAGAATCTGAAAAAGCACATTCTTAAAATTCAATAATCAATTAATAAATAAAAATAATATAATTACATGTCATACGAATCGCCAATTAGAGATTTGCTCGTAACAGGTGGTAAAACCTATAGTGATATTACAAGAGAAGTAACAAGACCAATAGAAAATAAGCCTTCAAAGGCTTGGTGGATTGGCTTTGGTTTATCATCTATAGTTTTAGCAATTTGGATTTTTGCAACCACTTATACTATGTTAGTAGGTATTGGAGCCTGGGGTTTAAATAAAACTGTAGGTTGGGCTTTTGATATTACTAACTTCGTTTTTTGGGTTGGTATTGGTCATGCTGGTACATTAATTTCAGCAGTTTTATTGTTGTTTCGTCAAAAATGGCGTATGTCAATTAATCGTTCTGCTGAGGCAATGACAATTTTTGCAGTTTTATGTGCTGCATCATTTATTATTTCTCACATGGGACGTCCTTGGGTAGCATATTGGCCTATTCCACTTCCTAACGCTTTTGGTAGTTTATGGGTAAACTTTAATTCACCATTGGTATGGGATGTGTTTGCAATTTCAACTTATTTTTCAGTTTCTTTAGTTTTTTGGTATGTTGGTTTAATACCTGATATAGCAACTGTTAGAGATAGAGCAACTTCAAAAGCCAGAAAGTTTTGGTATGGATTTTTTGCAATGGGTTGGAATGGTTCAACTAAGGTTTGGCATAGGTATGAAGTAATTAGTTTAATATTAGCAGCAATATCAACTCCTTTAGTATTATCAGTTCACTCTATTGTTTCAATGGATTTTGCAACTTCGTTGGTTCCTGGATGGCATACAACTATTTTTCCTCCATATTTCGTAGCTGGAGCAATATTTTCAGGATTTGGAATGGTTTTAACTTTATTAGTAGTTGCAAGAGAGGTTTTAGATTATAAAGATTATATAACTACTGAACATTTAGATGCAATGAGTAGAATAGTAATGTTAACAGGAACTTTAGTAGGTTTGGCTTACATAACTGAGTTTTTTGTTGCCGCTTATTCAGGAGTTGAATATGAACAATATGCTTTTATTAACAGAGCAACCGGTCCTTATTGGTGGAGTTACTGGATAATGATGAGTTGTAACTTATTGGCTCCACAAGTTTTTTGGTCAAGATGGGCTAGAACAACTCCTTGGTTTTTATTTGTTATGTCAATTATCGTAAATATTGGAATGTGGTTCGAACGATTTGTAATTATTGTTACTTCATTACATAGAGATTTTTTACCATCAAGTTGGACAATGTACGCACCAACTATAGTTGAATTTTCAATTTTATTAGGATCTTTTGGTTTATTCTTTTTCTTTTTCTTTTTGTTCATGAAATTTTTGCCATCAATTAATATGGCTGAATTAAAAAGTGTAGTTAAAACAAAACATGCAATTGAATTAGAAAAACACTATACTGAATTATTAAACAACAACCATAAAATGCCAATTCAAACGCAAGAAATGAAAGGAGATTCAGTTCATGGACACTAATAAAGTAATTTTAGGAATTTATAATGATCCTGACCATATTTATGATGCAACAAAAAAGTTAATTCATGATGGATACAGAGTAAGAGATGTTTATTCGCCATTTGCAATTCACGGAATGGATAGAGTTTTAGGTATTAAAAGATCTAATTTAACAGTAGCTGCATTTATTTTTGCAATGTTAGGTATCTGTTTGGCATTAACTTTACAAACGTATACTTCTTATTTTGATTGGCCAATTAATATTGGTGGTAAACCATTTTTACATATCCCTACTTACATTCCTATCACTTTTGAATTATCAATTCTTTGTACTGCTTTTGGTATGGTTGGTTGCTTTTTTGCAGTTAATAGAATGGCTTGGGGTAAAAATGCCGATATTATTGATATTAGAGTTACTGACGATTTATTTGTAGTTGCTATAGACATTATTCCCAATAAAACTGATATAGCTGAATTAAGCTCATTATTAAAAAATAATGGTGCAATTGAAATAAGAGAAAGGGAGTTTGAAGACTAATAATATGAAACTAAAAAATATAACATTAGCAATTATAGTTGGTTCAGGATTAGCTTTTATAGCTTCTTGTTCTGCAGGAGGAGATAATCCTGGAACTGAATATGCACCAAATATGTACCATTCTTTTGCTTATGAACCATTAAGCCAACAAGAAGATAAGCCAAATACCATAAATGAAAATGGTATGAACATGCGTTTACCTGCAAAAAATACTATTGCACGAGGACAAGCAGATTATGCAAAATATAATTTAGCTAAAACTGCAGAAGCATATGAAAGTGCTAGTTCTTTAGTTAATACCATTAAAGCAACAAACTATAATGTTGCAGAAGGAAAAAGATTGTATAATATAAATTGTACTCCTTGTCATGGTGAAGACGGTCTTGGAAATGGAACTATTGTTGCCGATGGAAAATTTCCTAAAGTACCTAGTTATGCTGATAGACTTCCAACTATAAATGATGGAAAAGCATTTTATTCTATAAAATACGGTAAAAATTTAATGGGAGCTTATGGTACAGTATTGTCACCAAACCAAATTTGGCAAGTTATACATTATATAAATACTTTTAAAACACCAGCAACCGATGCCTCACCTTCAGCTGTGGTTGATAGCACTGTAAAAAACTAATTTGAATTAATTATTTGTAAAAAAAATTATGTCACACGATACCCATATAGAAATTAAAGAAGAAAAATATATTGTTACCGATGGTAATAAAAAATGGTCATACGGTTTAATGATAGCTGGAATTATTTTAACTGTAATAGGTTATTTTACTTATCATCCTTCGGTTGAAGGAATGAATTTAAGTGCAGAAGATTTGCACCATTTGGTATCAAAACGTTTTTGGGCTAATTTATTAGTTGATAGTTATTTTACGTTTATCATTGCCACTTGTGCAATTATATTTGTAGTTATTAGTAAATTATCGAACGCTTCATGGTATGTAGCCATTCGCAGAATTCCTGAAGCCATGAGTACTTATATGGTAATTGGTGCAGGTTTACTATTAGCAGTTATTGTTATTAATTTTTATGTATTACATGGTGGAATTTACCATTGGGCACACCCTGGGGTAATGGAAACAGACCCTTTGTTAATGAAAAAAACTTGGTACTTATCAAAACCATTTTTATTAATAAGATTAGTACTATTTACAGCATTTTGGATTTATTGTGCAGCTAAAATTAGAAAAAATTCTCAAAACGAAGATTTGATTGGAGGAATTGAAAACTTTGAGAAAAATTTCAGAATCTCTGCTACATTTTTAGTTGTTTTTGGTTTTACTTTTTCTATGATGGCTTGGGATTTAATGATGAGTATTGATGCTCATTGGTATTCAACTATATTTACTATTTATAATTTTGCAACAGGTTGGGTAAGTGCATTAACCGTTATTTACTTAATTGTTTGGTATTTGCGCGGTAATGGTTATTTAAAAATTGCTACAGACGAACATCAACACGATTTAGGTAAATTTATGTTTGCATTCTCTGTATTTTGGACTTACATGTGGGTGGCTCAGTTTTTATTAATTTGGTATGCAAATATTCCTGAAGAAGTAGTTTACTACAGAGAAAGAATGTTTGGTTCTTACAGCTTTAATTTTTACATTAATATCGTTTTAAATTTTATTGTTCCGTTTTTCTTATTTATGATGAGAGATGCCAAAAGAAACAGAACAATGGGTTTCATAGTTGGTGGTGCAATTTTAGTTGGACATTGGAACGATTGCTTATTAATGGTTATGCCTGGTGCTATGGATTTACCAACTACCATTTCAGAACACAACCCTATGGGTTCAATTGATATTCCAAACCAAGGAATTGGTTTTATGGAAATAGGAATGATTACCTTTTTTGCAGGTTTGTTTTTAACAGTTGTTATGAAAGCATTAACTAAAGCTAATCTTTATCCTACCCGCCATCCATATATTTACGAAAGTGCATTACACGATGTAGGTGTATAATTTTATATAAAAAAAGTCCTAATTAACCAATTAGGACTTTTTTTTGTTTTATGGACTAAAATTTACTTACATTTGTTTTGCAATTGAAAAAAATAGCATACATATTATTTGCATTATTCTATTTAACACTTACTAGTAAAGTAAATGCTAAAATACATTTTTGTGGTGGAAGCATTACAGATATAAGCTTGTTTAATTATTCAAATGAAGATGCTTGTGAATGTGATGAAATGACTGATAATTCATGTTGCAACGATGTGAACATTCATTGCAAAATTGATGATAGTAAAACAAACTTATTGAAGGTAATAAACATAAACTTTCAACAAAAATTTACTTTACTTTGTATTACATTTAACAAAATACTTCAATTTAATTTTAGTAGTTTATATACAAACTGCTATTATATTTTTGATAATAAACCACCCAATATTTTAAAGCACTTAAGTGCTATTTTTCTTCGTATTTAGGATTGTTTTAGCCATTTATTTAATGGCAATTGTTATTTTATTTAACAAATCTTTATTCAATAATTATTTATAACAAATTATTGAAATGTGTAATAGCATTTCAATTTAAAACAATTTAAAAAAATGAAAAATTTAATTTTCTGTGCCATTATATTGGCAGGATTCCTTTTAGTATCGTGTACTAAAGAAGAAACAAAACAAACAAACAACAATATAGCTACAGTGGCAAACATAAATGTAGTATTTAATAATACAGTTTCAGGTATGGCTATAAATACTGATAATACTAATTATACCAATGCAATTGGAAATAAATATACAGTAGATATATTAAAGTATTATGTAACTAACATAGTTTTAGAAAAAGAAAATGGAGCGTTGTTTTATGCTAAAAACTATAATTTAATTGATTTAAATGAAACGTTACAAAATACCATTTCATTAAAAAATGTACCAACAGGTAAATACACTAAGTTAAGATTTATTTTAGGGGTTGATTCAGCAAGGAATACAAGTGGGTTACAAGTCGGTTATTTAGATCCAAGTTACGGAATGATTTGGACTTGGAACACGGGTTACATATTTTTTAAACACGAAGGAAATTTTACTAATTCAGCCAATCAAGTTAAACCATTGCGCTTTCATTTGGGAACAGAAGCTGCCAGGGGATTTGTAGAAGTATGGTTACCTGAAGTTAATATAAATGGGATTAATTCAAAGTTGACTATTGATTTTGATTTGAATCAAGCATATTCTTCAAGTAGTAATATCGACTTTAATGTTGATAATGATCGACAATCAACCGAGGAAGTTGATAGATTTTGGATATCAAATTTAAAGAATAATTTAGAAAAGTCTTTTTCGTATAAAAATATTGAATAAATGAAAAAGTATTTATTTTTTATAATAATTATAGGTGTAGTACTTGTAGTTTCATGTTCAAAAAATACGGATGTAACGGTAAACACAAGCAATACAATTGATACACCCGCAACACCATTTAATTTAATTGCTCCCTTTGGCTTTCCTCCAATTATTATTCCTAATAATAATAAAATGACAGTGGAGGGAATTGCATTAGGAAGAAAGCTGTTTTATGATCCAATGTTATCATTAGATAATTCTCAATCTTGCGGCAGTTGTCACAATCAAAGATTTGCTTTTACTGATAGTACTTTGCAATTTAGTAAAGGTATAACAGGTGAAATTGGAACTAGAAATGCCATGCCAATAATGAACTTGGCTTGGGAACGAAAGTTTTTTTGGGATGGGGGAGCAGCTACTTTAGAAGACCAAGTTATTGGGCCAATTACCAATCCTATTGAAATGCACGAAACTTTGAATAATGTTTTATCAAAATTAAATAAGCACAACGAATATCCTAGGTTATTTAAAAGGGCTTTTGGAACTGATAGCATTACTACGCAATTATTAATGAAAGCAGTTGCCCAGTTTGAAAGAACTATTATTTCGGCAAATAGCAAGTACGATAAGTATGTTAGAGGTGAAGCAGAGTTAACTTTTGATGAATTAAAAGGAAAAGAATTGTATGAAGACCAAAAGAAAGGGGATTGTTTTCATTGCCATGTGCTAGGAAGTACTTTTACCGATTTTGATTTTAGAAACAATGGGTTAGATTCTATATTTACCGACTTAGGAAGATATAAAAATACTTTAAAAGAAACCGATAAAGGAAAGTTTAAAACACCCTCTTTGCGAAACATTGAACTAACTGCACCTTACATGCACGATGGGCGTTTTAAAACCCTTGATGAAGTATTGGAGCATTACAATTCAGGCTTTAAAGTAACCTCACAAAACTTAGCTGCCGATATTGCGCTGGCAGAAAAAGGGAGACTTAGCAATGAAGAAAAACAACAAATTATAGCATTTTTAAAAACATTAACCGATACCGAATTTATAAATAATCCAAACTTTAAAAAACCATAAACAAATGAAAAATTTAATTAAAACAAAAGTAATTTTAATAGCAATAGCACTAATATGTTTAATGGCATTTACTAGCAAAGTAAAACCTACTACTGCCAAGTTTAAAGTATTTGGCAATTGCCCACAATGCAAAGATAGAATGGAAACTGCTTTAGATGTTAAAGGTATAAAATCAGCCGAATGGAATGTAGATACCAAAATAATGGAAGTAGTTTATTTATCAAATAAAATTACAATTGAAAAAATACATGAAATAATAGCTGCTAGTGGCCACGATACCGAAAAAGCCAAAGCACCAGATGCAGTTTATTTAAAACTTCCTGATTGCTGCATGTATAGAGACAATGACAATACGCACCACGATTAAAATTATGAATTATGAATTTTGAATTATGAATTTTGAATTAAAATGTTAATTTTTTAATTACTAATTAAATAATTTGTGTGGGAACAATTCCCCCTTATGAGTTGGCATTGCTGAGTGAAGGGTGCCGAAAGCTTTCGGTATAGGGGGATTTTTTTAAACGAATAACGAAAAACGAAATTCGAAATTCGAAATTCGAAAAGCGAAAAGCGAAAAACGAAAAACGAAAAACGAAAAACGAAAAACGAAATTCGAAAAACGAAAAACGAAAAACGAATAACGAAAAACGAATAACCAACCCGCAATAACCAACCCGAATTTACAGTGAAAAATATATTATTAATAATTTTAATTATTTCATTAAAAGTTAGTTTAGCTCAAAACCTGAAGGGAATAGTTTTAAATACTGATTTAAAAGGAAACATTACTCCTATACAAGGGGCAATGGTAAGGTGGATGAATGACAAAAACATTATGACTACCGATAGCAATGGGGTTTTTGATATTCCATTTTTTGAAACTACTAAAAAACTAATTGTATCATATGTTGGGTTTAAGACTGATACTATTTTTGTAGCGGAGAAAAAATTTATAAAAGTGTTATTAATTACCAAAAACACTTTGAAAGATATAAACATAACCATAGATAGAAAAAGCGCAGAAATAAGTTTTATTGACCCTTGGAAAACAACTATAATGAATGAAAAAGAGTTGTTTAAAGCTGCCTGTTGTAACCTAAGCGAAAGCTTTGAAACCAATCCCTCTGTGGATGTAAATATAACCGATGCCATAACAGGAACTAAGCAAATACAAATGCTGGGTTTGGCAAGCCAATACTCATTACTAACGCAAGAAATGTTGCCAGGGGCACGAGGAATTGCAGTAAACTATGGCAACACCTACACACCTGGAAGTTGGATAAACAGCATACAAGTTACCAAAGGAATTGGCTCGGTGGTAAATGGATTTGAAAGCATTGCAGGGCAAATAAATACCGAATTGCATAAGCCCGATGTAAAAGAAAAAATATATTTTAATGCTTATGCAAGCGAGGGTGGCAGGTACGAATCAAACTTAATTTTAGCCAAAACTTATAAAAATTCATTTAGCCATTCGTTAATGTTGCATGGCAGTTTTTTAACTGCTCGAATGGATAATAACAAAGATGGATATTTGGATAATCCATTGGGGTTTCAACTGAATGCAGCTTATCGTTTTAAGTACAATAACGGGCAAGGAATAGTGTTGCAAGGTGGATTGCGTGCCTTGGTTGATAACAAAACTAGCGGACAGTTTGATTATGATAGTGATGAAATTCAATCTCAAATACTATTATTTGGTACTAAAATAAATGCAGAAAGAAAAGAAGGTTGGTTAAAAATTGGTTACGTTTTTCCTAAAAAAATATACCAAAACATTAGTTTACAAGTATTAGGCGTTAATCAAAAACTAGATTCCTATTTTAGTTTTAACGATTATAAAGCAACTCAAAATTCGGCTTATGCCAATTTAATTTACCAATCAATTATTAGCAGTAGCGACCATAGAATTAGAACTGGCCTTAGTTTTATGTATGACCAATACAAGGAAAAACTATTTAACAAAGTAGAGTATAACTTTAACCGAAACGAAATAGTTAGCGGAGCGTTTTTTGAATACACTTATAGTTATTTAAATAAATTTACCTTGGTAGCAGGGCAAAGATTAGATTATAATAACTTGTACGGATTGTTTTACACCCCGCGCATACATAGCCGATATGTTATAAATAAAAACCTAACACTGAGGGCAAGTGGTGGAAAAGGACAACGAACTGCCAATATACTAGCCGAAAACACGGGCCTTTTGGTAAGTGCAAGGCAGTTTGTATTTAACAATAATTA
>CAMCEM010000120.1 GCA_945873755.1 Chitinophaga pinensis
TGTTGATACATTGTAGTTGAAATTAAATTCAAGAACACAAAAAAACTTAGTAACAAAGTAAAATATAAATTTTTCATGATGTTTTTTTAATTAACTGTTTTTATATAAAGAATAAAAAAAATAGTAGCGCTATAAACAAGCGCTACAAATTTTGATTTGAATTATTTAAATCTAAAAGTGGCACCCAAGCCAAAAGCACCTTCAGATCCAAGTCCAAGTTTAGCATGTAAGCCAAACCAATCATTTAAATAATATTTTGCATCAATAGCAGTAATGTGTAATGCTAAGCCACCAGCATTAGCAAGGTCGGGTTGAGAATAAGTTGTAGGAGTAACTGTTGTTTTAACATTAGCTATTGAAGTTCCTAATCCAATTCCACTGCTTAAATTCCATTTGTCGTTAGATACATAGTTATAGTTTACATGCACCAGCATTGAAAGTAAACTTAAATCGTATTTATAAGAATATTTGTAATTACCTAAATAATCATTGACGTCTTTTGCTTTTGTAGTAGCATTTGAGATATTTAAACCAGCTGAAATTGATATTTTATTTCCTATGAAATAACCTAATTTCAATTGATTGGCTGAACTTGAATTTTCAATGCTGTAATCTAAGCTTTTCAAAACTGATTCGGTGTAGTTTGGAAAAGTTAAACCTGCTTCAATTAAGTAACTTCCTTTTTGTGCAAATGTGGTTAGTCCACAAATAATAATTGTTAATGTTAAAATTGTTTTTTTCATCGATTTTTATTTTTTTTTGTTTTTCCTACTCATTAGGCTTTTCAGATTACGCCCCGTTTTTTAAAGTGGTTGCTGAACTCCACTATTATTTTTTTACTATTTTTTTAATTAAATTTTCAGGAAAAGCAAGTATTTATTCCCATCTAAATGAATAAATTAATTTGACATTTCTTGAAATTTCTTTCTGAACTCCAACGGACTTTTAATTCTAGGAAAAACTTCTTTTGTTCCACCAGATCCTACTATTCTAATTGTTCCGTAACCAAGTATTCTCCCTAAAATACCTTGGTCAACATTTACACTTTCTATTTTGGTGTGGTTCATTTCAAAAGACTTTCTACTGATTAAACCTGTTTTGATAATTACACGTTTATTTGTAATTGCAAACTCGTCTGTGTATTTGTCGATTATTGGTGCAATGAATAATGTTAGTAATGCTCTTAAATTGAAGAAAATTATCCAATGATAAGTTGCTTCTAATTCAACATGTTCGTCTTTGATTAAATTACTGTTGATGTATTTTCCCATTTATAAATTTTTAAAATTTTAATTTTCCTACTCATTAGGCTTTTCAGATTACGCCCCGTTTTTTAAAGTGGTTGCTGAACTCCACAATTATTTTTTTTAGTAGTAACTGTCAATAACTGTTTAACCGAGCGAAGTAGTTTTGGTGTCATTCTGTATCCGCTGTGGTGTTGTTTAAACTTGCCCATATTAAGCTGTGAGAGGCTAGTTTTATCTCCTTTTAGCCTTCACTTTAATGGTTTGTGTTGTTACAATTCCACCAGTAAAACCACTAATTAAAAAGTCGATAAAGTTGAACCTAGTTATAACCTGACAGTTTCCGTCACCCGGTGTGTTTGTGCTTGTTCTGCCTAATGGTAAAAGTCCCCAAAACAACCAAATTTGTTTTCCTTTGGCATAAGTGTATTCATCTCCTTGTATTTCTTTGAATGCACCCACATTTGTTTTTGTTGTCATACATGATGTGAGTGATACCATAACTGTAATTGCTAAAATTCCAACTAGCATTAGTGATTTAATTTTCTTCATTTTTTTGTTTTTAAAATTTTGGTTTACTTTTTTTACTTTTCAGTTACGCCCCGGTTTTTAAATTGGGTGCTGAACTCTACTTTATGTGTTAGGATGCAAATTGAATATTATTTATTGTCAAATAGGGTCAATCCTTTGGTGCTTATATTTTTATTGTCCTTATTTGTCAAACCAATTTTTAAAGCATGCTCAATCAACATAAAATATTAAGGGTATTCAAACTCATTTCTTTGTTAAAGAAAGCCCCTGCAAAATCTGCCAGAAACATTGCTTTAATGATTGATTTGACTGAACGTACAGTGTATAGATACATTGATTTGATTAACGAAATTGGCTTTGATGTACACAAAGACAAAAACAATAAATATTCTATTAAACATGATGATGAAGGTGCCAATGAATATTTTAGCATAGAAGAAGCACAGTTGATTAAAGAATTGCTTTTAAGCAGTGCCAAAAACAGTGTTTTAAAAGAAGGAATTATAAAAAAACTATTTGTAAAATCGGAAATAGACATAGAGGTTAACCATATGATTAATGCCAATAATGGCAAAATGGTATCACAAATAAATGAAGCTATAAAGCAACAAAAACAAGTGGTTTTGCAAAAATATTATTCAGCCAATTCTAATAATATTAGCAATAGAATTATAGAACCAATACAGTTTACTTACAATTACCAAATGCTTTGTGCGTATGAAATAGCAAGCCAACAAAACAAGTTTTTTTCGGTAGAAAGAATGAGTGCTATTTTACCTACCGATAAAAGTTTTGAATACAAAGCATTCCATCGTTTTGAAAAGCCAGATGCCTTTGGTTTTGCCAATATTGGCAATAAAAAAATAAAAGTAGATTTAATGTTGAACCTGAGGGCTTATGTCATTTTAAAAGAAGAATATCCCATGGTTATTCCATTTATAAAACAAGACAATAAGAATAAAACCTATCGATTAGTATTAGAGGTAAACGACCCTAAACCCATTACCCGCTTTGTATTGGGCTTACTTGATGAAATAAATATATTGGGTTCTGAAGAGTTTTTAGCACATTTAAAAAACTTTGTAAGCCAACTAGACCCCAACAATAAAATGGCTAATACTCAATTGAAAAAATAAATGAGAATGGGAAATGAAATAGTAATAAAATTCCTATTATTATAAAAATTTAATAATTGCTATTAATGATTAATAAGATAAATTTGGACAAAAAAAATCTCACGGATTACGCAAGATTTAAGAGTTATCTTCGGCTTATAGCCTTATTGTGATAAGCTTTCGACAACAAATATAATTTAATAAAGTATAAAAACAAGTTATGGAAAAAATTTTAGGATTAGATTTAGGAACAAATTCAATTGGTTGGGCTATTAGAGAAATCAATAACGAATTAGATAATCAAATTATAGATAAAGGTGTACTTACTTTTGATAAAGGAGTAGCCGAGGATAAATCTGGTGAGCATCCTATGGTTCAAAAGCGAACAGAAGCTAGAGGGAAACGAAGAAATTACCAATCTGAAAAATATAGAAAATGGGAATTATTAGAATGTTTAATTCTTGAAGGAATGTGTCCTCTTTCGATTGAAGAATTAAATGAATGGAGACACTATACAAAAGGTATTGGTAGAAGATACCCTCAATCAGAAAAATTTATTCAATGGTTAAGATTCGATTTTGACGGAGATGGTAAACCTGATTTTGAAAGATTAGGTTTTAGTAAGCATGAAAGTTATTATTTATTTAGATCTTTAATTGTTGATGAATCAAAAGTTGAAATTTTTAAAAAAGAACCCAATATTATAGGTAGGGTTTTATACCAACTAGTTCAAAGACGAGGTTATAATGATGGTCAAAATATTGACGAAAATGAAAAAGACGAACTTAGTAAAACAATAAAAAAAGGTGGAGGTGATAGTGGAGCTGTTGGAGCAGATGAAATTGAACCTTTTATTGCTAAATATAAAACATTAGGTGCAGCATTGTATGAAGTACAAAAACAAAATCATGTTCGTATTCGTAAAAGATATAATTTAAGGAGTCAATTAGATAAAGAGCTTCAGGCAATATGTAATGTTCAAGGCTTGGAACATTTATATAAAGCTTTTTGGGGAGCTATCATTTGGCAAAGACCATTAAGAAGTCAAAAAGGATTGGTTGGAGTTTGTACATTTGAACAAAATAAAAGAAGAAGTCCGATTAGCCATCCTCTTTATGAAGAGTATAGAACTTGGGTTTTTATTAATAATTTAAAAATAAAACCAAAAATATTAAATGATATTTCAATTAATAAAATTGAATTAAATGATGCGTTGCATCAAATTGTTTACCCTCAGTTTTTTAAAGCCAATGACTTTAAACTTTCTAGTATTGTAAAAGAATTAGATAAAGTTGGCTTTGAAATAACAGCTAAATTTCCAATAGACACTAAAGTACCTGCTTTTTCTTTTATTTATAAAATGAAAGAAATTTTTGGTGAAGAATGGTCAGATATTTTAGAATTTAAAGAACTAATTTATGATGAACCTAAAAAACATAGTTATAATATAGAAGATTTATGGCACTTGCATTTCACTAAAACTACCAATAAAAAGACTGGTGAGGAACCATTTGATTTTTTGAAAAGATTTGTAGTAGAAAAATTAAAGTTAGCAGATGATAAGGCAGAAGTATTTGCTAAAATAAGATTACAACAAGGATATGCAACGCTTAGTTTAAGTGCAATAAAAAAAATACTTCCTTACTTACAAAAAGGGTTTATTTACAGTGAAGCGGTTTATTTGGCTAACCTACACAAAGTATTAGGACTTAAAAATTTAACTGATGAAGACACTAATATATATGCTAAATTTATTAGAGAGATAATTACCAACTTTAAGTATGAACAAAAGAAAGTTGTAATAATTAATTCATTAATTGCATTATATTTTGAAGACAAAAACAACTTTGAAACAAACAAAAATGAAACAATAACAAAAACAATTTCAGAAAACTTTGGAGATTATTATTGGAACGCATTACCTACACAAAAGGCTTTAAATATATTAAATGACATAACAGATGAAATCAATTTATTTTTATCAAAGCCCAAATGGAAAGCTGAAAATCATTTTATAAAAGCAGGGAGGTTACATGAAAGAATATTTGAATCTTTAATGAATGAAACAGGTATTTCAGCGAATAATATTAAGTTTTTATGGCATCCTTCTGAACAAGAAAGTTATGTACCTGCAATTGAAACTGATGGTAAATATTATTTAGGAAGTCCAGAGCCAATTAGTAAAGGTTTTAAAAATCCAATGGCTTTAAAAACCATGCACAAACTTAAAAAGCTAATAAATTATTTAATAAAGGTTGGAAAAATAGAACCCGAAACTAGAATAGTTATTGAAATAGCTAGAGAACTAAATGATTCAAATAAACGCAGGGCAATTGAGCGTTGGCAACGAGATAGAGAAAAGGAAAATGATATTTACAAAAAAAAAATTGTTGAAATAAACAATGAATGTAAAACTAACTTTAACGAACAAGATAAAAATGTTATTGATAAAATTAGACTTTGGGAAGAACAAAAAAGGCAATGTTTATATACTGGTAAAACAATAAGTTTAAGTGAAATATTAGATGGTTCAAAATACGATTTTGAACATAGCATTCCTGCCAGTATGAGTTTTGATAATGAATTAAAAAACTTAACCATTGCAGACAAAAAATATAACCAACAAATTAAAGGTAAAAAATTACCAAGTGAGTGCCCAAATTACAAAAGCGACTATACTTTAAATGGTATAAATTATCCTGCCATTTTAAATACCATGCAAATTGTATTTGGTAAAATGAAAGAAACAGAAAAGAAAATAAAAGGTAAAATAATAACAATTAGAAGTTTTGAAAAGATAGTGAATTTAGAAAATTTATACGAAGAATGGAGGGCTAAAAAATCTGACGATAAGGAAATTAAAGATAATATCATACAAAGAAGACATTTAATAAAAATGGAATTGGATTATTGGAGAAAAAAACTCCAATCATTTACGGTGACAGAGTATAAAGCAGGATGGCGTAACAGCCAACTTAAAGATACGCAAACCATCACTAAATATGCTTTGCCATATTTAAAAACTGTATTTAATAAAGTAGAGGTTCAAAAAGGTAACATTACTTCCGATTTTAGAAAAATATATAAAATTCAACCTAGGTTTGAAAAGAAAGAAAGAACAAAACATAGTCATCATGCAATTGATGCTGCTGTTTTAACTTTAATTCCAAGTGCTGCTGTTCGAGATAAAATTTTATTAAACTATAATGAAGCAAATGAATTGAACCAAGGCTATCATGAAAAACCAAGACAATGGAATAATTTTGAAACTAAATATATATTAGGAATTGAAGACGATGTGCTAATAAATTACCAAGCACAACATAGAACTTTAACTGCTACTTATAAAACGGTGAGAAAACGTGGTGAAGTTCAATATGTAAAAGAAAAAATGGCAGATGGAAAATGGCAATATAAAACTGATGGTACTGGAAATAAAATTCCACTTTTAGCTAAAGGTGATAGTATAAGAGGACAGCTTCATAAAGAAAGTTTCTATGGTGCTATAAAAAATAAAGGTGAATTAAACTTAGTTGTACGTAACTCTATATCTTCATTTACTAGTATAAATGATTGCAAACATATAGTAGATGATAAAGTAAAGGAGTTAGTTCAAAATGAACTACAAAAACGCATGGACGAAGGTTTAAGTTTTGATAAAGCTAAACTTGAGCCTATACCATTTCATAAAGGCAATGCATTAATAATTAAAGTAAGGTGTAAAGTTGCAGCAGGTAGGGGTTATTTAACTCCTGGAAAAGCACTAGAAATTCACACTAATAATAGCTTATCAAAACAAGAATACAAGAATGTGATATATGCTCAAAACAATGAAAATACCTTTTGTCTTTATTATGAATTAGAAATAAACAATAAAATTGAAAGAGCATTTAGAATTGTTGGTTTATTTGAACTTGCAAAATTAGGTTTGAAAAATGAAAGTGATTTATTCAACGATAATTACTACAAAAGTATAGAAAGTGGAAAAGGTAAAAACCAAAAAAATCTTCCTTTAGACAGTATTTTAAAAGTAGGTACAAAAGTAATTTTTTATAAAGAAACAATGGATGAATTGAAAGACATTTCAAAAGATTTACTTTTAAAAAGAGTTTTTAGAATTTATAAATTTAATGAGCCTGCTCCTGCAACAGTTTATGTATATTTACAAAATCATCTTGAAGCAAGAACTAATGAAGATTTAGGTGGTGGGGAAAAAGATTTGAATTTAGATATTTACCAATCTAGGATTTTTTTAGGAGCTTCTAAATTTAAAGCAGCAATTGAACAAAAAGATTTTGAAATAAAACCTGATGGTGTAATTGAATGGCTGTTTTAGTCACTATTTTTCAATTATTGTTCTTTGAATATTGTAAATACTTTGTTTGATAGTTCTAAACAACCACAATGAGTTGTGATTTGCTTTCAATTATTGTTCTTTGAATATTGTAAATACTACAAAACTATTGTAAATACGACTGAAACAAGTTGTGATTTGCTTTCCAAATCCGATGGGCTGAGCGCAATAGCCATTGGAGGATTCATTGATACCATTAAAAAAACAAATAATAGAATCAATAATTATTGTTCTTTGAATATTGTAAATACTTTATCTAATTCATCAATAAAATCACCTTCAGTTGTGATTTGCTTTCAATTATTGTTCTTTGAATATTGTAAATACTACAATTAATACAAATTGCTTTAAATTCTAGTTGTGATTTGCTTTCAATTATTGTTCTTTGAATATTGTAAATACTCAATTGCATTAGCTTATACGTTAGTGCAAGTTGTGATTTGCTTTCAATTATTGTTCTTTGAATATTGTAAATACTCAACTTGTGGATATACCTCACATTCACATTGTTGTGATTTGCTTTCAATTATTGTTCTTTGAATATTGTAAATACTAGATATAACAGTTGTTATGACTAAAAATAGTTGTGATTTGCTTTCAATTATTGTTCTTTGAATATTGTAAATACTGTTTTATCAATATTTAAAACCTTTGCAATTGTTGTGATTTGCTTTCAATTATTGTTCTTTGAATATTGTAAATACTTTAATGCATATTTATATCTAATCATTAACTGTTGTGATTTGCTTTCAATTATTGTTCTTTGAATATTGTAAATACTATAGTTTATATCTGTAGCATAACCGGCCTTGTTGTGATTTGCTTTCAATTATTGTTCTTTGAATATTGTAAATACTAAATATTCATACAATTGATTTGCCATTATAGTTGTGATTTGCTTTCAATTATTGTTCTTTGAATATTGTAAATACTAAATAAAACAAACATGATAACAAAAGAAGGTTGTGATTTGCTTTCAATTATTGTTCTTTGAATATTGTAAATACTAAATTAATACAATTTATTATTAATCAAATGTTGTGATTTGCTTTCAATTATTGTTCTTTGAATATTGTAAATACTTGAAACCAGAGACATAGTTAACCAATTGCTGTTGTGATTTGCTTTCAATTATTGTTCTTTGAATATTGTAAATACTATTTCCATTTTTTTGTTGTTTTAGTTTTTAGTTGTGATTTGCTTTCAATTATTGTTCTTTGAATATTGTAAATACTTTGAAAGTTCTGTGTATTTAATTGGCTTTTGTTGTGATTTGCTTTCAATTATTGTTCTTTGAATATTGTAAATACTCAACTGCATTTAATAAAGTTATTGGTGTACGTTGTGATTTGCTTTCAATTATTGTTCTTTGAATATTGTAAATACTTGCAATTAATGCACATTGTCTAGTATCTCTGTTGTGATTTGCTTTCAATTATTGTTCTTTGAATATTGTAAATACTACAATCGCTTTTAGCACTATGTAAGTTATGGTTGTGATTTGCTTTCAATTATTGTTCTTTGAATATTGTAAATACTGATACCGAACAAAAAGTTCTAAATTTATTGTTGTGATTTGCTTTCAATTATTGTTCTTTGAATATTGTAAATACTTTTAAGTTAGGTGCATATAGTGTTCCGGTAGTTGTGATTTGCTTTCAATTATTGTTCTTTGAATATTGTAAATACTATTTATTTATAACTTACTTATTTCATACTGGTTGTGATTTGCTTTCAATTATTGTTCTTTGAATATTGTAAATACTTTTTAACCAATTAACTAAAGAATACCAATAGTTGTGATTTGCTTTCAATTATTGTTCTTTGAATATTGTAAATACTACGTTAAAAAATCAGCAAAACGACATCCTGTTGTGATTTGCTTTCAATTATTGTTCTTTGAATATTGTAAATACTGCTAAAATGAAAACAAAGAAAAAAAACGAGTTGTGATTTGCTTTCAATTATTGTTCTTTGAATATTGTAAATACTCCTCTGCATTGCATTGTTTCCTCTTATACAGTTGTGATTTGCTTTCAATTATTGTTCTTTGAATATTGTAAATACTGCTAAAAAAGAAAGTATAATTATCATTTTAGTTGTGATTTGCTTTCAATTATTGTTCT
>CAMCEM010000121.1 GCA_945873755.1 Chitinophaga pinensis
TTATATTTTTTCAAATAATATGCAAATGTCTTATAAATAAGCATTTAAAAACAATTCGGCTTAAAAACAAAAAAGTGAGTTTTGTTATGAACTCACTTTTTTTGGATATGAAATACGTGTAAAAACCTTTTATTCTTTAATTAATTTATAAACTAAAGATTCATTGTTTGAACTAATTTTTAAAATATAAATTCCTTGTTGGGTTAAATTATTCAGGTTGTTAAAATTATATTGATTGAACCCTTTTTTAGTTTCAAAATTTTCAACAAATATTTGTTTTCCAACTAAATCTAACAACTCAAAAGTAGTATTTTCATTGTTTACACTTTCGAAACTAATACTTAGTTGGCTATTAAATGGATTTGGATAAATGGAAACATTATTTATTGATTGAATGGTTTTTATGGAAGTATTCCAAATTTCAATTTCTGATTTAAATGTATCGGTACAATTTGATTTATAAGCAATTAAATTTACTGGAATTTTCCCTGGAGTTTTAAAACTAAAAGTAAACGGTTGGTCATTTCCATTAGAACTTGTTCCAAATTTCCAAAAAATATAATCAAAATTAGATGATTTGTTTTCGAAATAAAACGAATCGGCACTAAGTCTATTTATAATTCCTTCGGCTTTAGGACTTGAGTTAATTGCATAAGTTTGTATTGTTGAATCAACAGCAACATTTAAGCTATCGTAAATGAATAACTTAACTGTGTAAGAACCCACTTTTGTAAAAGTATGTATTGGATTTACAGTAGTATCTTCCTCTGAACCATCGCCAAAGTTCCATTTAAACTTACTGGTAAATTGTGAAGTATTTTTAAAATTAATGGTTCTTGGAACGCACCCAGTTAATGAACCACCATCGAAAGCTGCAAAAGCTTTACTACCTAAAGTAAATGTAATTGAGCTATCAGGATTAATTGTAATATTTGATATAGCTACATTAGTTGGTAACCTTACACCCTGGGTAGTTGGGTGAAAATAAGATGAGGGATTAGAATTGCTATTAAAGGTTTTATTATTAGTTAATCCAGGAAATAAATCTCCACCATCACCCCTATTTGTTGCTCTTTCTAAATGTCGTTGTCCATCGGCTTGCTCAAGTCCTAAACCATAGCGAGCAGTATCGTTGTTTACATTATTTCCACCTCCTGCTGAAAGTAATTTGGCTGTATTGGTATTTACATGCCATATTGCCAATCCTCGTCCTGGAATGTATCTGTCATTTCCTTTCAATTGTTTATTTTCTAATAAAAAATATTCATTGGTTCGTGTGGTGTTAATTCTGTAGCTAAAATTACTATCAGCAGCAGCTTTAGGAATGGTATATGTTCCATTTTGCGAGATTAAAGTTGGTGTGTGCCATTCCATAACCATTTTACTCCAAGCATCGAACAAGCATGGCGTTTTTTCGCCATTCAGCCAAGGTCCACCGGCCATATTTGTATAGTTTCCAGAGCCTTCGCCTCTACTTTGGGTGCTGTACAAATCGGGTAAATCTAAAATATGCCCAAATTCGTGAGTCATAACACCAATTCCTACAGTCGAGTAAGCTGCATTGTTGTACCTTTTTTCAGGGAAAAAACAGAAAGAGCCAATACTTACTCCATCATTTGTTGTAAGACTGCCCCAGTAAGTGCTTCTAAAACTCCAAATATAATTATTGGCATTGGGTGCACTTTGCTCTTCAGCACCAATACCAGCATGTAATAAAACCAAACCATCTACTTCTCCATCATTGTCGTTATCGTATTGCTTAAAATCAACACCTGCCGAATCGGCAGCCACTACTGCATCACGCACTAAATCCTGTGTATTTGCACTATAATTAGGGTTACTTTTTCCATAATTAATATAGTTATTATCCGCCATGTACCAACCATACACATCGCTGTTTAAAGTTAATTGACCGAATGATGTACGTTGATAATAATCTTTAAAACTACCCGTTCCAGTGTAATTTGGTTGATTAAATAAATTTTCAACTACACTTTTCTGAACCGTTGCCAATAAATCGGGATACTCAATTAACAAAACACATACTTTACGAATACCTTTGGTTGGAAAACCTTGTGGACCAGCTTTTCTCAAACTCTTTTTATTCATATTTTCTAATTGCGAAAATGTTTGTGCTAAAATATTTTGTTGAAATTTACTGTAACGCAAGTGTGTTGGAAAACTGTTTTTTCCATTAAACTGAGTTTGGTTATTTGCTTTAATTCCACTTGGACTTAAGTTTCCATTTAAATCAATATACGCATATTCGTAAATGCCATTTGAGTTTAACAATACAGTAAAACCTTCTTGAGTTTCCACATAACTTTCTTGCTCGTTTCCATATGCAAAAAGTGTAATGGTTGTTCCATCGTTTTGGGTAAAAGTATTTGCCTCAGGCGATACAGGGCAATTGCTTCTTTGTGCAAATACACTTAAAACTGTTAAGAATGAAATAGATAGTAAAATAATTTTCTTCATATTTTTATTATAGTGGAGCAAAATAAGCCATGAATGGAAATAAAAAAACTAAGTAAAATAAATTTACAAAAACTACATTTTATAAAATTACATTTTTGTATCAAAAGGACAATGTTTACAACCATTACCGCAACAATAACCCCTTTGTTTATGATAAATTTCAGTAAAAACCATATACCCATTTTCATTGAAATAGTAATGAATTCCTTCTTTTAAATCTTTTTTAGAAGGCAATTGAGGTTCAATTTTTTCTTTATTTTTAAAACTCATTATGGATTAAAAAAGTAAAAGTCACTGGTTATTTTTCCTGCCGAAAACTTACCTAGTAATTGGCCATTAAAATTGAACATATATACATCGCTGATTGAATTAAAATCTTTTACATCGCTCACATATATTTCATTTTTAAAAGGATCAATTCCTAAGCCATAAAACAATTTTTTATCATTGTTAATTAATGCACTAGCAGGTAAAATTGTATCGTAAATATTCATTTTAAAAACTCCTTCATCAACCCAAAAAAGCGTATTTCCTTCTTTGTTTATTTTTAACCTGTTAGCTGATGAATTAGGTACTTTAATTTCTAGTTTCTTTACTATACTTTTTTGGTTTACATTAATTTTTATTAAAAAATGTCTTTTATCGGAGGCATTGGCATCGCCACACAAAACCCAAATATTATTGGCTGAATCTTTTACTATATTTTTGGACGCAAATGGGGTTTCTATACTGTCAATTAACAAATGGGTGTTTTCATCAATAATGCCAATAAATTTACTTCTAATATTGGTAACATACATTTTTCCATTTAATGAAAGCATTTCTTCAGACCATCCTTTAAATGGAATTTTACCAGTAATTAAATTGGTTGATAAATCAATAACTGATATATGGTTGTCGTACAAATCGCTTACATAAGCTTTGTTAGTGCTTGTTTTTACAATATATCTGGGTGAGTTTAAACCTGTAATAGTTCCTAAGCTTTTAAATGTAAAGGGATTTATAATTTCTATTTTACTTGAATTATTTACAACCAAATAGGCATTTCCATTTATTATATTTATTGACTGAAATACATCGCCCAAGTTTTTATTATTAGCCTGAAAAAAAACATTATTGAATAGTTGGTTTAAACCTAAATTTATAAAACTTAATTCCCCATTTCCTTGCATAAATAAACCTTCGTTTACAATAAATATTCCGCCTTGGGTTGAATCGGGAATTACAGTAATTGGTTTTAATTCAGGTGGTCTATCGCATGAAGTTAATACAATGCTTAAAAAAAGCATTGAAAACAATGGAAGTATTTTATTTTTTAAATACAAATTAGTTAATTATAATTTTTTGATGATACACTTTGTTTTGTTGTGAAATATTCAAAATATAAATTCCACTTAACAAAAAGTTATTTTCAATTTCTAGTCTATCTTTTGCTTCATCAGTAAATAATGTTTTGCCTTGCAAATCATTAATTGAAACTGATGCATTATTTAAATTGTTAATGATTAAATTTTGTTGAGCATTAATAGGATTTGGATATACCAAAAACGGAAAATCTTTAGCTTGAAAAATATTGGTATTGTATAATTGATTAATTACGCCAACTGCATCTAAATCGAACCCTGATGAGGGGAAAGGAGTTGGCCAAGGATCAATTATTTTTCTGCCATTTTTATCTCTTGCTGGATATAAAGCATCCTTGTTTCCAACCACATCTATTAATTTAACATGCGTAATTTTGCCAATGTTTATTGACGATAATGCTGCAAATACATTCAAATCGAAAGGAGTGCCAAAATTGGCTACATATTTTCCTGCCAAGCCATTAATATAAATGGCATTACTTCCATCAAAATTACTTTTTTGAACCGTTGAATCTAACAAGCATTGCGAAGGGAAACGAACATAATGCATGCCATCGCTGCTTACCTCCACAAACGCTAGTTCCATGTGCGATTCCGGTTGCGCATTCCCAATAGTAAATCCGTTTTCAAATACACAAAAATCAGGTCCTTCTTTATCAGAAATAGGATTGTCGAATTGTAAAATAGCAATGCCCGAATCGCCTAAACTTATTACTTGTCCATCGGACTTTTGGGTTCCATAAAATTCGCTACCAACTGTTGCTTTTCCTAAAGTTGTATCTAAATAGTTTTGCCAACCACGGGTTACATTGCAAGTAGTTGCCCAGCCTTTTATAATACTGCTGTCTTTGTAAATGGCTTTTGTGCTTCCAAACAAAACTTGCGGATCGAATTGCGCAAAAGAAAACTTGCAAATTAGTAAAGTAATTAAGAGTATATTTTGTTTCATTGTTATTTTATTTGTCGGTTCTAGCGAAGTCGATAACCTTTAATTTTGTTCTCGACTACGCTCGAACTGACTTTGTTGTTGTTTTTATTTTTTACTAAATGAAAAGCCATTCAAACTTCATCATTTATAATTCAAACTTCATTTTACTGCTTTACAAACTTACTATTTAAAACACCGTTTTCAGTAGCTATTTGCACAATATAAATACCGTTTTCTAAACCACTTATATCAATGCTTTTTTGGTTGCTTTGCAATATTGTTTTGCCTTGTAAATTAACGATATTTATAAAACTAAAATTATCTTCATAATTCACATAAATATTTTCAGTACTTGGGTTTGGATAAATTTTTACAGCATTATTTTTATCAACTTTATTAACACTTGTGGTGGTTTTATATTCAACATTATCTATACAGAAAAAAGCTGGCGTGTTCATACCGAATTGTCCAACATCCGAAGATTCTAATTGAAAAGAAATACTATCCACTTTGTCACCTAGTTTTGATAAATCGGCATATACCCAATCTTTTAAAAGATAATCTTTACTATTATCAGGGTTTCTAAAATCGGCTAAATAAAAAACTACACTATCAGGAGTTAATTTATTTAAATAATAGCCTTTAAAAATTATTCTAAAATAATCAGTATCATTACCACTAACTCCACCAAACTTTTTGGCAAACCCATCTCCATTTTTCATACTAAAATAGGCGTAAGTAGAATTATTTAAGCTAATTCCTTTTGCAGAAATATGGGCATCGTTTATTAAGTCTAACTTTATTCCACCGTTTCCATTACTTACAGCATAATTAGAGGAATTTTTTGCACCTTTTCCATTAGCTGAACTATATAAGTTTGCAAATCCAGAGGTAACTGAATCTGTGCTATTAGATATAGCAAAACCTTTGCTCCAGTAATTGTATGATGGCGAAACTGAAAAACTGCTTTTGAAAGTAGCCCAATGACTTCGATAAGTTTCAGTAAACACTTTGCTTCCTCTATTCCAATAAGTTTGTCCAAATGGTAAAGTTAAGTTTTCGAAAGTGGCTGTATCCGCATTGGTTGTTATGTTATCAATACAAAAAAATGCGGGAGTATTCATTCCAAACTGACCAGTATCGCTGCTCGTTAAGGTAAATTGCAAACTATCCAAACTTCCTAAAGGCAATAGGTTTAAGTAAGTCCAATCTTTTACAATATAATCTTGTGTATTGTCAGTAAATCTAAAATCAGCTAAGTAAAATTCTACTTTTTCCGTTTTTAAAGTTCCGTTTTTAAAAGCATTAACAGTTAGTTTAAACCAATCGGAATCATTGCCCGTGGTACCACCAAATTTTTTAGCAAATGCATCACCATTTTTCATGCTTAATGCTGCGTAAGTAGAGTTACTAATATACAATCCTTGTAATGTGTTTTGGTTTACTTTAAAATTACTAAAGTTTTGACCAACCGCATAGTTACTGCTATTTCCAGCTCCTTTATTGGCATAACTTGCATATAAATTTAAATAATCTCCTGTAGTGGTATCATTGGTTTTTGAGTAAGCCCATCCTGAAGTCCAAAAACCTCCAAATCCTATATCGTAACTGTTGTTAAACTCACACGAACCACTTATAAACTTGGTATTAAAACTACCTGTTGAAGGAATTTTAACATCATTGGGTCCTTGCAATTGAATGTCTTCAAAAGTGGCTGTTTGCGCACTTAAATTAGCATTAAGTAATGCAGCAATACCAATTGCTAAGGCGCTTTTATAAAATTTGTAATTCATGTTTATTTATTTATTGTATAATTTATAGTTATTTGAAAATTCCTAAGTGGCATTGGCCTATCGGGCATTACCAAGTAACTTTTATCCCACATATTGTTTACCCCTAAAATTACATTTAAAGTATTTAGGTTTTTAAAAACAACCTCTTTCACAACCGAAAAATTGGCTATTTCAAAATCGTTGTTCCATTCCGTTAAATCACTTTTTGTAAAGCTAACTCCTGTATAAGTATGGTTGTATTTTAAAGTGATTTTTTTATAATTATATACCAAATTAAAAATATGCTTGATACGAGGTGTAAATATTAATTGCATATTGGTTTTTGAATCTATTGCATTTAAAAAACTACCTATATAATTGAATTGAATTTGACTATTTTTACTTAAAATAAGTCTGTTTTTAGCTAAAATTTCAATGCCTTTAGTTTGTACATTGCCAATATTTATTGGCGAAGAAATGGCATAATTTATAGGAATCCATTGAATATAATTCTCCGTATTTTTATAAAAGAATGAGGTAGTTAAATCGAAAAATAAGTTGATTAAATTTTTACTGTAATTCACTGCCAAATCGCTTCCCCATCCGTTTTCTGATTGTAGGTTTAAATTCCCTCCGTTTTTCCAATACAAATCGTTAAAAGTGGGTAGGCGGTAATTGGCTGCTAAATTTACCTTAAGCACCACATTTTTAAACAATTTACTTTGCAAATAATAGCTTGGCATAAACGGTATAAAATCACTATTTATCAACTCTTTTCTTACCCCTAACTGCTGTTGAAATTTTGAATTTTTGCTTTCTTTTTTTATATAAACAAATCCAGCTAATCTGTTCTGATTTACCGGTTTTTCATAACCATCAACATTGGCAAATGCTAGCCAATTAACAAGGCCAAAGTGTAAATTAATTTTATTGCTAAACTGATGCGTTCTTTCTATTGATAAATTGTACGTATAGCTTTTGTTTGATGCAGCTTGAATACTATTGCTTTCAAAAAATATTTCATCATAAAAATAGGCTAATTTTATTTCTGTATTGCTTTTCCTAGTATTGTTTTGCCAAGTTAAAGCTGTTCTTAAATTTTTATCTTTTTGTATGGCGTTACTGTTCGAAGCATTAATGTTTGGTGCTATTTGATTATTGCTTTGGTTAAACCAAACCAAACCTGTAAAACTATTTTTTGTGTTTTTTGAGTAACTTAATATTTGCTGAAAACCACTGTTTTGCAACTGTGCATTATTTTGATAAAATCTTTTGTTTTGAAACTCAAATTCAAAATTGTTATTACCAAAATTATTAAATGCTTTGGTGCTTGAAAATAACTTTTTATAGTTAAAACTTACTTTAAATCCATTTTGAAAAACACCATAATTAATTGCACTGATAAGCAACTCCACTTTTGCTTTTTGCTTCATGGTATTTTGATTGTTTATAAAAAGCAAACCACCCATTGCGCCACTGCCCCAAATGCCTCCATTTCCTCCATATTGTAAGTTTATTTCATCGCTTAAAAAAACCGGAATATTACTAAAATCTATTTGCCCATTCATGGGGTTTTGAATATTAATGCCATTCCAAATTACTGGGGTATGGTAAGCATTACTGCCTCTAAAACTTGCAGTTGCCAAACCACCCGATCCATAATTACGAATAAAAACAGGTGTATTTTCTTGCAACACTTCAGCCATGCTGCTCCCTTGCCTTCCTATTAAATCGGTAGTAGTTATATTTTGATTAACTGTTCCTTTGTTCAAATTTTCAAAACGTAAACTTTTAATAAATACTGTTGGTAGTTTTAAGGCAGAATCGTTATTCATATTTTGAGCAAACGCTAAAACAGCAACACAATTAATTACCAATGTAAAACAGTATTTTACCATAAATTTATAGTTGTTGTAGCCAACAGAAATTAATAAATGCAATAAAGCATACATCAATTTACATTGAAGTAATGATACCGAAATTAAACTTAAAAAAATTAATCAAAATCGAAACCATTGCCAGCTTTTATTCCCGAAAGCTACAATTTTATTTTGCTATTGGCAGGTCTTCTGACTCGTATCAATTTTGTTCTGTCTTCCCGTTCCGCTTGGCGGAACAGTGACTAAGAGTGGAAACAAAAAACGACTTTTGTCCTCGGTTGGTGTCCCCACCAATCGAATTTGAGTAGTTGGTAAGGATACCAACCACGGACATAAAGTAAGATACTCACAGCAGCGGGTACTGTTTAGGTTTTTCACCTAATTCCCTATTAATTTTATAAATAACTTAACATTATTTTAAAAACCAATTGCGGAGCAAATATAATTTGAATGTTTAATTGGACAAGAAAAAAGTTCACATCTATTTTCTAAGGCCAAGAATTAAAATAATTAATTTCATAAAATTAAAAAACATTCTTATATAAACAACATTTCATAATGAAGTATTTGCATATGAAATAATGGATTAGTTTGAAATTAAGTAATTAGGTAATGTTTGTTTGGTGCTAAGGGCAGTTGTTTCTAGGCCCATCACTATAATGTAACCAATATTTCAACCAAAACTTAAGTTTATCCATTTCTTTTTCTCATTTTAGGTTTTAGTGTTCATTTTGGGAGTTATTTAGCTGTTTTTTTAGGTGCGTTATTTTTTAAACTATTATAAATCAAGTACTTGTGTTTTTGGCATTCTCCTTGAAGATATTTAACAAAGTATAAAACTATAAACTCAATATAAATGAAAA
>CAMCEM010000122.1 GCA_945873755.1 Chitinophaga pinensis
TATTAAAAATTATATTTATTAACGAAGCAATATTGTATCGGGCGGCACCCAACCACCTTGTTTTTTCGGCCAATACATTTATATTCGAAACCAAACCGCAACCAATAATATTAAACGACCAAATAGTAATTTGTGAAGTTTTAACTTCCAATAAATCAACCATTACCCATTCGTTTTTGGTTAATTGCTCAATGGCTTGTTCGTTGGTTAAACAATTCATGTCGTGGTTAAATGCATTGCCAGTGCCACATGGAAAAAGCAAATAAGGTATTGCTAACCATTCGGGTTTTAAGATTATTGAATTTATAATTTCATTCATAGTTCCATCGCCACCCAAAACCGCTACTTTGCTTATGTTTTCAACTTTATATTTATTTACAAAATTGCTTAAATCACCTATTTTATTACTTATAAATAATTCTGTATCAAAGCCAATACTATTTAATTTTTCAATAGCTAAATTGGCTGTATGTAATGCATTTCCTTTTCCAGCAAAAGGATTTACTAAAAATAAAATTGTTTGTTTTAGTTCCATTTAACAATGTTATGAATTTTCAATTAATTTAAAAGTAAAAAAAATATTTTTTATAACAACATTGTTTGATTTAATAATTAATTTTTTTATTAATATTGAACATTAAATTTACCTCATTTTTTAATATTAATTAATGTACAAATCAATTTCTACTAATAAACCTTTACAAATTCTTCTGGTTTTTGGTTGTTTAATAATTGGTTTGTTTCATTTCCCATTGTCGTTGGTTGAGCTAAACTTAAGCTATATTCCTGGCGATTTAGGAGATGCGCGTTTTATAAATTTTGTGTTAGAACATGGTTATCAATATTTAATTGGCAACGAGCCAAGTTTTTATGATGCTCCCTTTTTTTACCCTGCAAAAAACACACTGGCACTTTCTGATAATATGGCTGGAACATTACCCATTTACGCGTTTTTTAGATCATTAAATTATAGCAGAGAAACAGCCTATCAACTGTGGTGGGTAAGCATTTTTGTAATCAATTATTTTGTAGCTTTTTTCTGTTTTAAAAACATTTCAAAAAATAATTACATAGCCATTTTGGGTGCTTATTTGTTTACTTTTAGTATGATAATGTTTGGACAAGTTAACTTTACACAACTCAATATTAGGTTTATGTTGCCTTTAATTATTTTATTTGCTTACAGATTCATTACTGAGTTAAATGTTAAATTTTATTACTTATTGGTTATTTCAATTGCATTGCAATTTGTGCTAGGAGTTTATTATGCTTTTTTATCCATTTACCTTTTACTTATTATTTACCTTACCTACCTCCTTTTTTACAAAAATATTGGAGCCATAAAAATATTATTTAGCAATAAAAAACAAACTATAAAAACCATAGGATTCACTTTATCTGTTATTGCTTTTTTGCTAGTATATATGCAAAATTATATAGCAATTTCAAGCCAAGTAGGTCTGCATCGGTTTTCGGATGTTATAAATTTAATACCTACTTTTACCTCATACTTTTTAGCAAACGATGGCAGCATTTGGGCGTTTACAAATAATTATGGAAAACATTTATTGCCAGATAGTTGGTGGTTAAATCAGTTTTTTATGGGTTTGTTTCCATTGCTTTTATTAATTGTAAATTTCATTTACAACTATAAAAACAGACACTCAACCTTCAATTTTTTATTAATATCAATTATAGTTGCTATTTTAGGAAGTGTGTTATATGCTAATAAATACAGTGCTTTAGCGCTTTTTTATTTACTACCAGGCTTTGGAAGTTTATCGGTTTTGGTTAGAGTTATTACGGTAATTTTTACTTTAATAGTTTTTGTAAATATTCAGTTTTTAACAAAGGTTTTTAATAAATATAAAAAATGGAATTTGATTTTATTTATTTTGTTGTTTTTATTCTTAGTGTTCGATAATTGGGTTGATACCAGCAAACTATCTAAAACCAAAAAAGAAACTATTTTAAACAGATATAAAAATATTGATGCTCAAATAAATAAACCAAATGATAAAAAAATAATTGCAATTGTGAGCGAAACGCCTGATTCACGAAATTTTAAATTCCATATGGATGCTTTTTTATATGCTCAAACCAAAGGTTTAAAAAGTATTAATGGCTATTCGAGCAATGCTCCCAAAAATTTTGGTTACTTTTGGGAAAATCACAACAGAAAAACTTTGAATGATTGGTGTATTTATAATAATATTGACACCAATAAAATAACAATAATTGACAATAAAAACCCAATAACAAATACTTATTACGAATAAAAATTATGCTTGATAAATTTGGAATTGCAAAACGAATTGCAAAAGAATTAAAAGATGGATACTATGTAAACCTTGGCATTGGTATTCCTACATTAGTGGCCAATTATGTTCCTACTGATATTGAAGTAATTCTACAATCGGAAAATGGGTTATTGGGTATTGGTCCTTTTCCTTTTGAAGAAGATGTAAATGCAGATTTAATTAATGCAGGAAAGCAAACTGTAACCACTAAAAAAGGTTCAAGCTTTTTTGATAGTGCCATGAGTTTTGGAATGATACGCAGCGGCAGGGTTGATTTAACAGTTTTAGGCGCTATGGAAGTAGCCGATAATGGAGATATTGCCAACTGGAAAATTCCAGGAAAAATGGTGAAAGGAATGGGTGGCGCTATGGATTTAGTGGCATCGGCTAAAAATATTATTGTTGCCATGCAACATGTAAATAAAGCAGGCGAATCAAAACTTTTAAGTAAATGTACTTTGCCTATTACAGGTTTAGGTTGTGTAAAAAAAGTAGTTACTGAACTTGGTGTTTTTGAAATTACTGACGAAGGTTTTGTATTAATAGAATATGCTCCTGGAGTAACAATTGATTATATAAAATCGAAAACCGAAGGTAGATTAACAATTGCAAACAATGTTTTTGAAATGAGTATTTAAAAAAAATGAAAAAATTTTATCAAGAAAAACCTTTAAGTACTATTTTAATAGTTGCTTTTTTATTACGTTTAGTATCAGTAATTTTTAGCAAAGGTTATGGCATGCACGATGACCATTATTTAGTAATTGAAATAGTTCAAAATTGGATAGACGGCTTTGATGAATGGGATTATTTACCAAATAGCTTGAGGCCCCAAAATAAAGCAGGTGGTCACATACTCATATATCTTGGTTTTCATTATTATTTCTTTCAATTTTTAGAATTAATTGGCATTAATGATCCTAATACCAAAATGTTCATAATTCGATTTTTACATGCACTATTTTCTTTACTTATTGTAAAATTTGCTTTTAAAATTACTGAAAAAGTAAGCAACATAGAAAATGCAAAAATGGTTGGGTGGTTATTAGCATTGCTTTGGTTTATGCCTATGCTAAGCGTAAGAAATTTAGTAGAAATAGTTTGTATTCCACCATTGTTATATGGAACTTGGCTTATAGTTAGTAACGATAAGAAAAATGTTTTACAATTTTTGTTTGCAGGGTTTATTACTACTATCGCATTTTCACTCCGATATCAAACTTCTACATTTATTGCGGCTTTGGGTTTGGTTATTTGGATACAATACCAATTTAAAAATGCATTTTTTTATGGCATAGGTGTTTTACTTTCAATATTCATTTTTCAAGTTTGTATTGATTTAGCAATTTGGGGTAAACCATTTGCAGAATTTTTAGCTTATACCGACTATAATGTTACCAATGCCTATAATTATGTAAACGGACCTTGGTATAATTTTATTTTAGTAGTAGGTGGTATTTTAATTCCTCCTGTAAGTCTTTTTTTATTGTATGGTTTTGTTTTAAGTTGGCGTAAGCATTTAATTTTGTTTTTACCTGCAATGGTATTTTTTGTTTTCCATTCCATTTTTCCTAATAAGCAAGAACGTTTTATTTTACCAGTAGTTCCTTTTATAATTATGGCTGGTGTAATAACTTGGAATTATGTTAAAGATAAATATGCCTTTTTAATTAATAATAAGAAGTTTATAAGTGGAAGTTGGAAGTTTTTTTGGGTAATAAACACCATCGTTTTAATTGCATTAACTCCCTCTTCTTCCAAACTAAGCCGAGTTGAAACAATGAATTATTTAGCTAAACAAAAGGATTTTCAAACTTTTGTTTTTGAAAGTAGTAACTCTGGAGGTGTATTGTTGCCCCGTTTTTATTTACATAATTGGACTCCATATTACCGAATTACAAAAGAAGAAAATGCAGCGTTTATCAAAAAATCAATTTCAGTTAGGAAATTAAAATTACCCAATTATTTGGTTTTAGGCGAAGCTGATAATTTGGTTAAAAGACTTGCTCCTTGTATTAAAACCTTTGGTAAAGTAACGTATGTGGCAACTATTGAACAAAGTTATTTAGATAAATTCATGCATTGGTTAAATCCATTTGGGAACGAAAACCAAACTTATTATATTTATAAATTTGAAAACCCAAAGCAATCAAATTGACAAGTTATGTAAATTTACATTCACACCGAAAACCAAGAGTTGAAGGTGAAATAGCTATAAGAAATGCTTATTTAAAAAATGTAAATTTTCAAAGTATTCAATATCCTGTTTCTATAGGTATACATCCTTGGCATGTGCATAAAACAGATGTTGAAAAAGCTTTAACTTTAATAACGAACAATTTAAATTCAATAATTGCTATTGGCGAATGTGGCTTAGATAGGGTGATAAATACACCAATTAATGAGCAAATTTCAGTTTTTAAAGCACAAATAAATATTGCAGAACAAAACCATTTACCCATAATTGTGCATTGCGTAAAAGCCTATTCCGATTTTGCTAATTTAGCTAAACAGTTTCATAATGTTCAATTTGTATTGCATGGTTTTTCGGGAAATTCAGAAACATTAAAAATGTTATTGCCTTTTAAAAATGTTTATTTTAGCGTTGGTAAACATTTGTTCAATCCATTGTCAAATGCCAGTATAGCATTAAAAGAAATTCCATTTGAAAAACTTTTTTTAGAAACAGACACTACTAATTTATTAATAAACAATGTTTATATAAAAGCTGCTGAAATTATTGGGATTGAAGAAACAGTATTAAAAAACCAAATCTTTAATAACTTTGAAAAAATTTTTATAAACAAAAAGAAGTAAGAATGAAAGAAGTACAACCATGGATGGGGAGAACTGAGCTTTTGCTTGGTCCTGATAAATTAAAAACCCTTGTAAATTCAAATGTTTTAGTAGTAGGTCTGGGCGGTGTGGGTGGCATTTGTGCAGAAATGATAGCTAGAGCTGGAGTGGGTAAAATGACTATTGTAGATGCAGATACTGTTGATCCAACAAATAGAAATAGACAAATACCTGCATTAAAAAGCACCGAACATAAAGTAAAAGCCGATGTGCTAGCCGAAAGATTATTAGATATTAATCCCGATTTAGAGTTACAAGTGTTACCCGTTTATTTTAGAGATCAAATAACTGAAGATGTTTTAAATAATAATAAATTTGATTATGCAGTTGATTGTATTGATACCCTTTCGCCAAAAGTATATTTTATAAAAGCCTGCATTGATAAAGGAATACCTATTGTAAGTTCAATGGGTGCGGGTTCAAAAGTGGATCCAACTAGGCTTAGGGTAGCCGATATTTCAGAAACTTACAATTGTCATTTGGCAAAATATGTTAGAAAATATTTACATAGATTAGGCGTATACAAGGGTGTAAAAGCGGTATTTAGCGATGAACAACGAATGCCCGAATTTCAAGTAGTAGAAACTCCAAACGATACACGAAAAAAGTCTGTGGTGGGAACTATAAGCTATATGCCTGCAGTATTTGGTTGTACTGTTGCCAGTGTTTGTATCCGCGATTTGTATAATAGATAGGTTTATAGACCATGGACGATAGTTTATGGAGTATGAACAATAGTTTATAGACCATGGACGATAGATGATAGTTTTGAATAATTGATAATATGGAAATAGAAGAGATTCTATATCGACAAAGAGAACTATATCTTAATGACCTTCTTGAGTTTTATAAAGGAAAAACAAGTGGAGTTAGAGAAGTAATGATTCAATTGAACAATAATCAATCAGTTCAAATATTTAAACTTTGGCGACTAGACTTTTTAGATCAAATCAATGGTGAATTTAAACCAGTTGAATTTAATTCAGATAAATATTTAAATTTTGAAGCAATTGAATTTGATTTTGGCGAAATGACTGTTGAACTAAATCCTTTTTATTGGAATGGTTGTGAGTTCATTTTTGAATCAAACTCATCTAATTATGATTGGTTAATAAAATGGGCAAAAAAATGGATTGATGAACTTGATTCAAAACAAGAGGACTTAAATGGATTAACTGGCATTATTCATAGTATAACAAAACCCGAGTTAATTGATAATTCTTTTTCCTTTTCAGTTGATTTTGGTTCGGCAGACACTGAAGCATTTCAAGAATTAATCAATGAATTTTACATACAGAATATTAAATCAGTAAGAATTGGTTCCTTTTCTATGATTGACTAATGCAATAAACAACTGACAACTATCAACCGACAACTATGGTCTATGGTCCATCCTCTATGGTCTATCGTCTATTATCCATCGTCTATTCACTATGGTCTATTAGTGATAATTAAACATATTAATTGGGTTTCCTAATCTATCAGTATAATTAGAAAATTGAAGTGTTTGAAAAGCTTGAAAATTGGTTTTCCCTGCTTTCATATCTACAAAAAAAGTATTGTTTTCAGTTGCTTTTGCCGAAGAAGTAGTTAAAACCACGTTTTGTTTACCTAAAGGTAAAAATGCCCTGGTGTAATTAATTGAATAAGGAATTAATTGCCAATTTCTAGTATCGGCTTTTTCGGTAATTGCACCTAAAATACTTACTGCAACACCTGCTGCTTCATTTTCTTTTTTTGCCAAAGAAGTTGCAATTTGTTTAAAAGCAAATCGTATAATAACTTCACTTATTTCTTTAAACATTCTATCGTCTAAACTTTTATAAGCTATTGCATTAATATCTTCACCAATATCAAATTTATATTCTTTGTTTAAACTGTCTTTTAAAACTGCTTGATTGTATAAAGGAGCTCTTGAAACATACTTTGGCCAAGCAACTCTAACTACATTTAATGCTGCAATGTTTTTTCGGTCATCTTGGTTGCCAACATAAATTGGAAAGTTCATGCCTAAATCTGCATTTACAAAATTCATATAACCATTTTGTCCCGGAGTAATTGCAAAATTTATTGAACTTTCATCTTTAACTGGTCCTAGTCCATTATTCCAAAAAAATACCAATGGCGCATAACCTTCAGGCATTAACTCTGCTTTCATTTTAAACTCATTTTCATATAAATATACTTCTTCACTAAAGTTTATCATTTTAGCAGTTCTCAAAATGTCCTTTTTTAATTGAATAGGAATAGATGTTCCAAGGTGTTTTGCATAATCATCTTTATATATTTCTAAAGCATTTCTATATGCAACAAAAGCACTATTGTAGTCGTGTTGAGCCTCATAAATCATACCTAATAAGTTGTGGGCAAATGCATCGCGTTTGTATTTATTATTTTTACCCATTAAATCATTCATGCGTTGGCTAGCTGCTATCATTCTTTTACAAGCTACCAATGCATTATCAAAATCTTCTAATTGAACAAAATTCATTGTGGCATAATAATGAACTAAAACTTGCTCAAATGTTTCTCCATTATAAGTACTGTAATTTGGGTTTATTAGCGTAGCTGCTATAGCTGTAGCATAGTTTTTTCTATAATCTTCAATGTAATTATCTGCTTTTAAAAAATATTCTAAACTTTCTTTATTTTTTCCATTCATCCATAAAATGGTTCCTTTGTTTAAATAAAAAAGCAAAATATTTCTTGTTGGCTTTTGCCATTTAGCATCTTTCATTAAGTGTTCTGCTTGCTCAATATTACCACTGTAAACATATTGCATCAAATCAAATTGTTTTTGATAATATGTGGCACAAGCAGAAAGCATAATTACCACACCAAAAATTAATATATACGATATTTTTTTGATAAAATTATTGATTAAGTATATTGAAAAAGCCTACTAAAAGTAGGCTTTTATTAAATTTAAAAGTTTAATTTTTAACTAACTTTTTTATTTGTTTTTGACCTATCCAAACTTTTTCGTTGGTTTCTAAGTTGGTAAGTTCCAAATTAACTTGGTAAGCAATCGATTTTCTATTTTTATATTCATCAACAATTGAAGTGATTACTCCATTCATCATAAAATCAGCGCCTTTTTCTAAGCCCCATCTTTTTTTAGTTTCTTCACTTGCAAAAGTTTGTTGGTCGTTTCTTTCATCTCTTACTTGGTTGCGCTCATCGGCACTTTGAACCACACTAACACTACCACCATTTATAAATGCTATTTCCATGTGCTTTATAAACATAGTTGCATCAATATATTCGCTAGTTTTATTCCTAACACTGCCAATTATAACAACTGGCTTTCTGTTTCTTGCCGACTCAAATTGTGCAATCCAGTTCCTATTTACTACCAATGCGTCATTTATCATTTCTTGCGAAACCATTTTACTGTCGGAGTCATTCCACTTTCCGCTAATATCGGTTATGGTGTTTGGGTCAACTCTTTCTATTTTTCTGTTTCCGCAATTAGAACTTAATAAAATACCTACTGCAGTAAAAGCTATTATTAATTTTTTCATGATGTTTTAAATTTTACTTCAACAATACAAAATGCTTGCCAAAAATGTTTCATTTTTTTTTACAGACTTGAAAAAATATTTTTTTGGCAGTAACTTTGATATATGCTATTTATAATTTTAATTTACCAAATAATAATTCCCTCATCATGAAAAAATTCATTTTAACTACATTAGCATTTTTAGCATTGAATATTGGCTTTACACAAGACCAAAAACAAACTTTACCTGATTTAAGCCTAAAAGACATAAATGGCAAAATGGTAAATGTAAAAGATTATGCTAAAAAAGGCAAAATGGTAATAATTAGCTTTTGGGCAACTTGGTGTGCGCCATGCAAAAAAGAATTAAATAATATAAACGAACTTTACGAAGAATGGAAAACCAAATACGA
>CAMCEM010000123.1 GCA_945873755.1 Chitinophaga pinensis
AAAGATTAAAAGCAAAAGGGTTTGGCGGAACCAAACCCTTAAATAATGTTAACTCAAAAATTTCGCAAAACAGAAGAGTTGAGTTTATAATTGAATAAATTATAAATCTAAAATCAATTTGTTAGGATCAACGCCATTGGTTAAAAGCATAACGGGATTTTCTAAACACTGTTTTACTTTTACTAAAAATCCTACCGATTCTCTTCCATCTATAATTCTATGGTCGTAACTTAAAGCCAAATACATCATTGGTCTTGCTACTATTAATCCATCTTTTACAACTGGTCTTTCAATAATATTGTGCATTCCAAGTATGGCAGATTGTGGCGCATTTATAATTGGTGTACTCATCATACTTCCAAAAACACCTCCATTGGTAATGGTAAAAGTTCCTCCGGTCATTTCCTCTAAACTTAATTTATTATCCCTGGCTTTTCCTGCTAATCGAGCTACTTCTGCCTCTATTTCAGCTAAAGTTAAGCTTTCGGCATTTCTAATAACTGGAACTACTAAACCTTTTGGTGCTGAAACTGCTATTGAAATATCACAAAAATCGTGGAAAATAATTTCTTCTCCATTTATGTATGCATTAACCGAAGGAAATTGTTTTAAAGCTACAGTTACAGCTTTTGTAAAAAAACTCATAAAGCCCAAATTAACTCCATGTTTTTCTTTAAAATTAACTTTAAACTGATTGCGCAAATCCATTATTGGTTTCATATCTACTTCGTTAAAAGTAGTTAGCATAGCCGTTTCGTTTTTAACAGCCACCAAACGCTTTGAAACTGTTTTTCTTAATGAAGTCATTTTTTCTGTACGTTCATTTCGAGTTTTGGTTTCGTTTTCAGTAGTTTTTAATTCAGCCTTTAAAGCATCACTTTTAGTGATTCTGCCTTCTTTACCTGTTCCTTTTACTTCTTTAATATCAATTCCTTTTTCAGCTAAAATTTTAGCTGCAGATGGACTAGGAAATGGTTTATTACCCTCTGACTCTTGGCTGCCAGCTTTAATCTTCGTTACTTCTAATTTCGTCTCGATTTCTGGAGTTTTGATTTCGGATTTTAGATTTTCTGGTTTGGCTGCATTTTCATCAATAGTACAAATTATTTCACCAATTTTAATTGTATCGCCTTCCGTTGCATTTGTAGTTAAAACACCTGCTTTTTCAGCATTTAATTCAAAAGTAGCTTTATCGCTTTCTAGTTCACAAAGTAATTCATCCATTTGAACAAAATCGCCTGTTTTTTTGTTCCAACGTGCAACTGTAACTTCACTTATTGATTCGCCAACTGTAGGTACTTTTATTTCTAGCATGAGCTTATGTTTTTTTATAAAAATTTTTCGCAAAATAATAAATAGTAAGATTAAATTGTAGAAATGTATAACTAATTTAAGTTATACCAAATAAATAAAAAAACGACTCTCTAATTTAATAAAAAGTCGTTTAAAAGCAAAACTATAAGCCGGGTTCTGTATTAAATTAACCGTAAATTAATTTAACTTCTATCATTTATCTAGCTATATTATCACTAATATAATCAATAGCAGTCTACCCATTATACATCAAAGCGAGCAACTTTGTGGGCCAAAACCCTATATAACCTATTTGACCTTGCAACGCATAAGGTTTACCTTACAACAATTGTTACCAACCGCCTGGTGGTCTCTTACACCGCCTTTTCACCTTTTCCTAAATTTTTATTCAAAAAACTTAGGTAGTTTAATTTTCTTTAGCACTATCTGTCAATTAAAATTTTATTTAACTGCCTACCCGTTAGGTAGTATGCTGCTCTGTGTTGCCCAGACTTTCCTCATTATTGTTAAATAATGCGATAGAACATTTTGCACCACAAAAGTAACTTATTTTTCTTATTTTCAATTCAAAAAAAACAACTTTATAATTTATAATTTGTAATATTTAATATTTAATATTATAATGCAAATTGTTATAAATCAATTATGAAAAAAATATTTAGTACCTTATTCATTTTAATTTCAATTGTTTCATATTCACAAATAAGTATAGTTACTGCCGATATGCCTCGCCAAAACGATACCATGAGATTTAGTATAGCTACCAACGGCATAACTGCTAATCAAGCTGCCAAAACTGGTGTTGATACTGTTTGGGATTTTACTAATTTAAGACCAAATTCTCAAGATATAGAAAAGTTTTTTGCCCCTTCGGCTACACCTTATGCTTTGCAATTTGGATTATTAAATGCTTCAACATATGGAATTAAAGATGATGCTTTAAATGCTTTAGGAGGATTAGGCGGTGCTGCTGGTTTTAGTATTGAAAATGTGTTTGCATTTTATAAAAACGCCACAACTGCAAATGTTTTAACAGGAAGAGGTTTAACAATATCTAGTATTCCTTTGGCTTTAAATTTAAATCCTAGAGATACAATTTTTAAATTCCCTTTAAATTTTAGAGATGTTGATACAACCTATTTTTCAGGCTCAACAACTATTCCCGGTGTTGGTGGAATATCAATACAAGGAAGAAGAATTAATAACGTTGACGGTTGGGGAACAATTAAAACACCTTATGGTGAGTTTAGTTGCATTAGAATAAAAACTACGATTACTGAAACTGATACTATTTCGATAACTACAATTAAATTGCCTATACCAAACAACAGAATTATATATACTTGGTATGCAAAAAATTTAAGATATCCAGTATTAGAAATTACTCAAACAACTGGATTAGCTGGTGCATTAACCATAAAATATAAAGACATTTATAGACCAGAAGCGTTTGCTTCGAATGCTCGTTTTAATGCTAACAAAACCAATGTTTCTCAATTTGATACAGTAAACTTGGTGAATTTAAGTTCTGGAACTCCAAACTCTTTTGCATGGACAATAACTCCAAATACATTTAGATATGTTGGAGGAACTTCAGCTACAAGTAACAACCCAAGAGTGTTGTTTGATAAATCGGGTGCTTATTCTGTTAAACTAAGAGTGGTTTATGATGGTGGTGCTGACGATACATTAAGGAATAATTATATAAATGTTTTAACTACTTCAATAAATGAAATAAGTTTAAATAATTTTAATTTAGCGCTTTATCCTAATCCTGCAAAAAACAATATTTTTGTTGAATCATCTGTTGATAATAATAATTCAGTTATTGAATTGTTTGATGTTTTAGGTAAAAAGTTTAATACCATTGACTTTGCTAAAATTAGTAATAACAAGCTTGAAGTCAACATAAGTAATTTAAATAAAGGCATTTACTTTATTAAATTTACTACCGAAAACAATGTTTCAAAAACTGAAAAGTTCATTGTTGAATAATTTACTTTTTTAAATTTCTAAAATATTCTTCAAAAAAATACGTTTAAAGTATAATGCATTAGACTATTAACAAGAAATTGAATTTTTAACTCAATAACTTGTTTAATACAATATATTAAAAAAAATATTTTTGAAAATCTTAATAGAATCAGAATGAAATCAAAAAAAATAATTACAAACAGCGTTTGGGCTTTTGCATTTTTCGTGTTGCTTTTTTTATTAATTTCTTACCCACCAGCAAAAGCAGTTTGTAATACCATTTCCGAAAAATTAGGATTATCTTCACCTAGTTATCCTGGCTTTGGAATTAATTTACCTGGAGATTACGAAATTCATGGAATTGATGTAAGTAGACACCAAAGAGACATTGATTGGGAAGCTGTTTCAAATATGTTTGATGACCAAATAGGTGTTTCGTTTGCATTTATTAAAGCAACCGAAGGCAAAACTGTTGATGATGATTATTTTGACTATAATTGGAAACAATGCAAAAAACATAATATTTTAAGAGGAGCATATCATTTTTTTAGACCTCATTTAACTGCAGAAATCCAAGCAAATTTCTTTTTTAGCAAAGTACATTTAGATAAAGAAGATTTGCCACCTGTTTTAGACATAGAAATTAAAGGAAGTGCTAGTCCGGCTGTATTAAAATCAAAAGTAAAAAGATGGCTAGTTTTAACTGAAAAACATTATGGCATAACTCCAATAATTTATACTAATTATAGCTTTTATAAAAATTACTTTTCTGGTAAGGAATTTGAAAAATATCCTTTTTGGATTGCGCATTACGCTACTTCTGATTTAAATGAAAAAACTAAGACATGGCGTTTTTGGCAACACAACGAAAAAGGAAAAGTTAATGGAATAAAAGGAGGAGTTGACTTTAATGTTTTTAAAGGAAACTACGATGATTTATTAGGACTTTGTAAAAAATAATACAATATTATTTTCGTTCTTTTGCATTAAATGCTGAATAAGCAAATACTACTGCACCTATAATTAAAACTACAACCATAGTATAGTTTTCTTGTTTGAATTTATCGTAAGCAATATAACCTAAGCCACAAAATGCTATACTAATTTGAATGAAAACTTTACCATATCTACCTAAATTAAACTTAGGCAACAAAAAGTAAATAACTGCTATAGATATCGCAATTAAAGATATCATTAAAATAAAATTGTTAGGTAAAGTCATCGGGATTAATTATAAAAATCGTTTAACCATTTAAAGTAAATTTTTCGCTTTTGGTTTACATTAAATTGAGCTGTAATTAATATTGTAGCATGAACAAATAAGGAAATACTAAGTCCTCTTAAAAAAACCATTTGAGGAAAACCAAAAATACATACAGTTGCAATTATTATTAGCGTGGAATAAATAAATATATACCAAGTATTTAATTTGAGGTACTTTTCTATTAAAAATATTTCACCTTCTTTTATCGTATTTTTTTCTATTTGCTTTTTAACCTTTTCTATTTCAACGTCTGCTTTTAATCCATGAAAAATACCTAAGAATATTTGATAAACACCAAAAATTAAAAAAATTATTGAAGCTCCAAAATAAAAAGAACTTGTTTGAAAAAAAATAAAATAGATAGGTAAAATTGAACTTAATACCCCAATAAATAAAAGCAAGTAACCTTGAATCATTTGAGATTTATAATACATTTTTATCATAAGCCTAAAAAGTTTGATTTGAAAATTTTTACTGCTATAGAAATTAAAATAACACCAAAAAACTTTCTTATTAATCCCAACCCTGCTTTACCTAATATTCTCTCTAAAAAATTAGTAGATTTTAATACCGCATAAATTAGAATTAAATTTAATAAAATAGCAACTAAAATATTTTGATATTCATAAACTGCTTTCATTGAAATAATAGTAGTTAAAGTACCTGAACCAGCTATTATTGGAAATGCAATTGGTATAATACTTCCATTTGAATCGTTAGGATCTTGCCTAAAAATATCAATCCCTAAAATCATTTCCAAACCTAGTATAAAAATTACAATAGAACCTGCAACTGCAAACGAAGGCAAGTCAACTCCAATGGCACTCAAAAGCTTATCGCCAATTATAAGAAACAATACCATTAAACCCCCGGCTGCTAAAGTAGCTTTTCCGCTGTCGAGTTTTTTTTGTTTATTTTTGATAGTAATAATTAATGGCAAAGCGCCTACAATATCAATAATAGCAAATAACGTTAAACTAATAGTTGTAATATCTGATAATGAAAAATTCATTTAATATTTTATAGACCGCAAATATAAGTTGGTTTTATAAAATAAAATCTTTTAAAAAAAATTACGCTAATATTTTAAAATTAATATTTTTATTATGCTTGTTTATATTGAAGCTTTTTGTATACTTGCACATAGAAAAAACAGCAAATAGATTTAATTCTTATTTCAATTTTCTTCAAAATATTTGCTTAAGTGCAAATCAAACAAAAAAAATCAAACAAAATTTACTGTTACAAATTTTACATTATTACATGTACGAAAAATCTACTTTAAACATGATGCTGATTTCTGAATTAAGACAATTAGCTGAACAATTAAAAATTACAAACTTTTCTGATTTAGGTAAAGACGAATTAATTAATATTATTTCCGAAAATAATACTTCAACAGCTGAAAAAGAAGACACTACTATTAAGAAAAAACCTAGAATAAAGAAAGAAAAGCCTTTAAAAAGTGTTGAAAATATAATAGTTGAAGAAGCTGAACAAATAATAACTCCACTTGCAGCGCCAGTAAAATTAAAGCAAGAAAGACCAGTAAAAAAAGTAAAAGAAGTTGAAACTCCTGCATTACAATTACCTTTAGAAAATGCTGGAAACAATTTTTCAAATGATATAGATAAATCAACCATTGATGAACCTATTTTAAAAGAAGAAAAGATTGAAAATGCAGAAAACACTGAAAGTTTACCTCAAAATTCTGAAAATAAAGAACCTGTAAGAGAGAATAGAAATCCTAATAAATGGGATAAAAACAGGCAAAACTTTAGAGAAAAAGAAAAACAAGAATATGTGGAGCTTGATGGAATAGTAACATGCGAGGGTGTTTTAGAAACAATGATGGATGGTTACGGTTTTTTACGTTCGAGCGATTACAATTATATGTCTAGTCCTGATGATGTTTATGTTTCTCCATCTCAAATAAAACTTTTTGGATTAAAAACAGGCGATACTGTTAAGGGAACAATTCGCCCTCCAAAGGAAGGTGAAAAGTATTTTGCATTAATTAAAGTAGAATCAATTAATGGAAGAATACCAGCAGAGGTAAGAGATAGAATTGCTTTTGAACATTTAACACCATTATTTCCCGATGAACGCTTGCGTTTAGCTGATAATTCAAGCACATATTCTACAAGAATTATAGATATTTTAGCACCAATTGGAAAAGGGCAAAGAGGATTGATAGTGGCACAACCAAAAACAGGTAAAACCATTTTATTAAAAGAAATAGCCAATGCAATCGCCAAAAATCATCCAGAGGTTTATTTATTGGTTTTATTAATTGATGAACGTCCAGAGGAAGTAACTGACATGCAACGAAGCGTAAGGGCCGAAGTGGTGGCAAGTACTTTTGATGAACCTGCAGAAAAACATGTAAAATTGGCCAATATGGTATTAGAGAAAGCCAAAAGAATGGTGGAATGCGGGCACGATGTAGTTATATTGTTAGATTCTATAACTCGAATGGCTCGTGCATTTAACACAGTTGCTCCTTCATCGGGAAAAGTACTTTCGGGAGGTGTAGAAGCAAATGCTTTACACAAACCAAAACGTTTTTTTGGTGCTGCTCGTAAAATAGAAAATGGCGGTTCTTTAACTATTATAGCTACTGCTTTAATTGATACTGGTTCAAAAATGGATGAGGTTATTTTTGAAGAATTTAAAGGAACTGGTAATATGGAATTACAATTGGATAGAAAATTGTCTAATAAACGTATATACCCAGCTATTGATATTGTATCATCAAGTACGCGAAGAGATGATTTATTATTAGACAAACAAACTATTCAGCGTTTGTGGGTGCTACGAAATCATATTGCAGATATGAATGCAGAAGAAGCAATGAATGTAGTACTTAACCATATGAAGGCCACTAAAACCAACGAAGAGTTTTTGGCAACCATGAATGGATAAAAAAAGCGATTTGAACAAACTTCAAATCGCTTTTTCTAAATAATTTTAATTACCTGTAAAATCAGGTTTCCGTTTTTCTACAAATGCTTTCATTCCTTCTTTTTGGTCGTTAGAGGCAAAACACATGTAAAAATTTTTACGTTCAAAGTATAAGCCTTCTTGCAAGCCACTATCAAATGCTTTAAGCACGCTTTCTTTAGCTAATCTAATCGCTATTGGGCTTTGTAAGGTAATTTCTTTAGCCATTTTTACAGCCTCTTCCAAATATAATTCTACAGGTACTACCCTATTTATTAGTCCTGCTTCCAAGGCCTCCTCGGCACTAATAAATTTACCCGTAAGCACCATTTCCATAGCTAGGGCTTTGCCAACAGCTTTGGTTAATCGCTGTGTTCCTCCTGCACCAGGCATAATGCCTAATTTTATTTCTGGCTGACCAAATTTGGCAGTTTCACTTGCTACCACCATATCGCAGGTCATTACCAATTCGCAACCTCCACCTAAAGCAAAGCCACTAACAGCAGCTATAATTGGCTTTTTGGTTTTACGTATTTGGTCCCAAGTTTCAAATTGATCAATTTTTAATAAATCAATGGCATTTTTATTTTCCATTTGTTTAATATCGGCACCAGCTGCAAAAGCTTGATCATTGCCAGTAATAATTATGCAACGCACTTCTTCATTATCATCTAATTGGTGAAAAGCACTTTTTAACTCTAACATTAATTGCAAATTCAAAGCATTTAATTCCTTTGGTCTATTTAACTGAATTAAAGCTATATGCTTATCGTAATTAGGGTTTACTAATATAAATTCAAATTCCATGTTTTTTAATATTGTTGGATTGATAAATTGTTGGATTGATAAATTGTTGGATTGCTAAATTGTTGGATTGCTAAATTGTTGGATTGTTTATGTTGCTGTACTTCAATTAAACTAAGTATTACAATTGGCAATTCATCTTTTGCTATTATTTATGTTAATTATTTTTTGCCTATTGCTCATTGCCTATTGCTCATTGCCTATTGCTCATTGCCTATTGCAAATTGCCTATTGCTCATTGCAAATTGCCTATTCCTTATTGCCTAATGACTCTTTTTCCTCTAACACTTCCTCATTTTTGGTTGCCGACTGTTCGCTAAATGATTTTTGAAACAATAATATTAAAACGAAACCTATGCTAATGGTAGCATCTGCAACATTAAAAACTGGCCTAAAAAATTCAAAACTTTCACCACTCCAAAATGGAAACCAGCTAGGAATATGCGTTTTAATAATAGGAAAATATAACATATCAACTACTGAACCATGAAACCAAGTTGCATAACCACCATCGGCAGGTAAAAATTGTGCAACACTCCAAAAGTCGCTTTTTGAAAAAAACACTCCATAAAAAACACTGTCAATAATATTACCCAAGGCTCCTACTAAAATCATG
>CAMCEM010000124.1 GCA_945873755.1 Chitinophaga pinensis
CAATGGCGTTGATGATGCGCTTAATGGCCGACAATGCCGACAGTATGAAAGCAAAACTAGCTAGAGGTGAAAGCTTGGATAGTTTGCAATTTCCTTTTATACGTTTTTACTTAGTACAAGCAACTGATGAAAGCGTAAAAGAACCACAATTTTACGAAAATGCAAAACAATATCAAGCTGCACACAACGCTATTTTTACTCACCCTAATGAGCAAAAAAAATATTATAATTTAATGATTGGAAATTGCATTAGCTGCCACGAAAATTATTGCAGTGGTCCTTTAAAAAGAATTAGAAAAATGCCCATAACAGAATAAGGAATGAAAATTTTTATCGCAACATTTATTTTAGTAATTTGTTCGTGCTCTATTTTAAAAAATAAAAACAATATGGTTTTAAATGGCAGTGTTACACAAGCCAAATTAGTAAATAATAAAAATTTTACTTGGTTCGATAACGAATATAAAAATTACCAACCCAACATGGAATTGGTTAATCAATTAAAACCTTTAAAAGAAGATTTAAAAGTACTAATAATTGCGGGCACTTGGTGTTCAGATACCCAAAGAGAATTGCCAAGGTTTTTTAAAATAGCAAATACAGTAGGAATACCAGAAAAAAACATAGAGATAATTATGGTAAATGAAAGCAAAATATGTGCATCGTTTAACATATCGGTTTTGGAGGTTACCAATGTGCCTACATTTATTTTTTTTAAAGATGGAAAAGAGCAAGGCCGAATTATTGAAAAACCCAAAGCTACTTTAGAAGAAGATATTTGTAACCTACTTAGTTTAATGTAATATGAAAGTAATAAATTTATTTTTATAAAAAATTTATAAAAAATTAAGAATAATAATACTTCAAATAATTTAAACTTATATATATTCGTTTATTGATAAAGTTAGTTTTACTTTATCTATTCAAACTAGCATATATGGTTAAAAAATTATACTTACTATTTTTCACTCTACTCACTTTTTATAAATTAAATGCTCAAACTTGTACAATTATTCCAAGTTCAACATTGGTATGTTTGGGCAATGCTGTTAACTTTACAGCCACTTTTAACAGTGGACTAACTCCAAGTAGTTATGCTTGGAATTTTGGAAATACTGTTACCAGTTCTCAATCGAGTCCTACTTACAATTACCCTGCTACTGGAACTTTTACCCCTTCATTAAGAATTATTTTTACAAATGGCTCCCAATGTAACATTACCGGAACTCCAATAGTTGTAGTTGCATTGCCAATTGCCGATTTTAGAATTACAACAGCAACTACACAGTGTTTTAAAGGAAACTTAGTTTGTGTTAAAGATTCATCGAGACCAGGACCCAGCAACAGCCCATTAAGTATTAGAACTTTTTTATGGGGCGATGGGGCTTTTGATGGAACTGCTTTAAGTAACAAAACTTTGTGCCACTCTTACACCAATATTAACGGAAGTACAAACTCATTGGTGATGGAAGTTACCGATAATAATGGTTGTATATCTCGTATAGAAAAAAACAATGCAATTACTATTTTAAGAAAAACTGATGCCATCAGTTTTACAACTCAATTTATTACTCAATGTAATATTACACCAGTAACTTTTTTAAATAGTTCAATCATGCCGAGGTCAAAAGTAAAGAAATTTGTTTGGGACTTTGGCGATGGTGAAGTAGATTCAAGTAGTTTAAATTGGCATAATTTTATTCATAATTATACAAAAGGAGGTACCTTTTCACCACGATTAATAGTTACTGATTTAAATGATTGTAAAGATACTTTTAACCTACCAAACGGTGCTCAAAATGTAAAGCTCGATGATAAAATTACTATTACTTACACCGACAAATGTTTTAGTAAACAAGATTATTCTTTTTCGCTACCAGGTTCAACTGGTGCTGTTATTGCTTGGTCAATTTACGATTCAAAAGGAAAGCTTTTTGATAGTTTGGTTTACCCAACTTACGATCAAAACCCATCTAAAAAATTTGAGTGTGGTTTTTATAAAATTACTGCTTACGCTTTTATAGGAAATTGCAAAGTAAAACTCGATACTGTTGTTGATGTATTTGGGCCAAATACCATTTTAACCAATCAAGATTCAAAGCCATTAAATGCTTATCAGTGTAGCCCAAAAGATACTGTTTATTTTAGAACTCCCCCACCTGAGGTTTCGTGTTTTTATAAAAATGTGCCTGAATGGTTTTGGGATTATGGCGATGGTTTTGCACCACCTTGTACTACAGATACAAAAAATGGAATTAATGTTGGTGTAAATTGTAGGTATAGTAAAGACAGTACTTTTGTTAAACATAAATACGACTCTACAAAGCCAAACTGTTATACTGTTATGTTAACTATAACCGATCCAATTAGAGGTTGTAGCGATGCAGATTCAACAACTATTGTTCTTTCAAAACCCGATGCAGGTCCTAATTTGCCCACAAGAAGAGGATTATATTACTACACATTACCTCCAGGCCCAGCAGCACCTCCATTAGATTGTTACACCAGTACTTTTGTTTTTCAGTATGAACAAACATTGCCAAATTGCGGAAGAGAAAAGGCATGGATAAACTTAGATTCTGCTGCAGGAAAAAACAATTGGGATTCCCTTAATCCCCAAAAAAACTTTTACATAAGTAGGTATTCAAACACCGCTGATCCAAAAGGATGGGTAACTGTTGGCTTAATAATAAAAAATGGCGATTGTTACGATACAGCATGGTATCATAATATGTTTCAATTAATTAAAATTAAACCTCAATTTAATACAAAAGTTGAAGGCACTTGCCCTCCTTATAAAGTTACAATTAGTTTAAGAGACTCCATTCAAGACAGCTTAGTAATTGCTCGTATTAACTTTAATGGAGTTGATAGTATTCAAAATTTTTCAATTACTGATTCTATAATTAATCAAAAATCATACTCATTTACTTCAATGGGTATTAAAAATTTAAGGGTAACATTAACCAATAGAAAAGGTTGTTCCCAATCATACGATACCACCATTTATTTAGGTTATTACAGTATGATAAATGATTTTCCTAATTTTAAAAATACTTTTTGTTTGGGAGATTCCGTTCCCTTTACAGAAATTGTAGATTACTATGGTAGGTTAACAAACAATTGGAAAAACCCAAGCAGAGCTATTGCCAATAAAGAAAAACTATGGTGGAATTTTGGTGATACAAATTGGTTTAGAGAAGTGGGAAGTTCACCAAAATATAAATTTAAAAATGTAGGTAACTATGAAATAAAACTAGCTTCTCAAGATAGTAGTGGTTGCAGAGATACTGTTACTTTTAAAAACATAGTTAAAATAGTAGATGTGAAAGCAGGTATAGGCCCAATAACTGCAAACTTATTGTGTGCTCCTAAAATTATTCCATTTATCGATAAATCTATTTCTATCGATTCATCTGCATATTATGGAAATCCTAAATACGATTCAATTATAAATTGGCAATGGGATTTTGGCGATTTAAAAGAACTTAGTTCGTTAAAAAATCCAATACACGATTATACCGAAAATGGATTATTTAATGTTGTTCATAAAGTTACTACATCAATTGGTTGTGTCGATAGCATCATTTTACCAATAAATATAAGAGGACCAAAGCCTAAATATTCGTTTTCGAGTGGAGATACTATAGGCTGTACTCCCGTAAAATTAAAAGTAGCAAATACCACTGGAACTCAACTTAAAAGTTGGCAATGGACTATTGATGGTCCTGAGAATTTTGTGGTTTCAACCGATAAAGATACTACTACAGGGTTTTCATTAGTAAAAGCAGGAAGATACCGAATTTTATTGCTAGGAACAGATTCATTAATCAATGAAGTTACAGGCCAAGTTGTTTATTGTACCTCAGTTTTCCCCGATACTTTAAATCCAAAAGCTAGACCCATTTTTGTAACTGTTTTTGATAAACCTTTGGTTAATTTATTTGGCCCTGATACTGTTTGTGCCAACGAAATATTTACTATAAAAGCAAAAGCCGATACCATGTACAATCAGTTTGTGTGGCAAACAAATACTGGTTTTAGTTCAGGTATAAAACCCAATACCGATACTTTATTTAACTACAGTTTTAAAGATTCGGGCAGTTATTATATTCGTTTAATTCCTACTCCAAAAATTAATTTAGCATGTATCGATACTCCTTACCACAACATTTATGTGCGAAATGTTAAAGCCAATTTTGATATTGATAATTCAAAATCGCCCAATTATTCATTTATCAATAAATCAATCAGTGCGGTGCAATACCAATGGAATTTTGGGCAACCAAGTTCAGGTATAAACAATGTTTCAAACTTAAAAAATCCAAGCCACGATTATAAAAGTTTGGACGATAGTTTTAAAGTATGTTTGGTAGTAAAAAACGAAACCGAGTGTTTTGATACCCTTTGTAAAATGATTCCACCCACTGCGCGATTAATAAATATTCCAAATGTATTTACGCCCAATGGCGATGGCATTAACGATGCTTTTGATATTTCAATAGTTGGCCAATCGTTGTACGATTTAAAAATATATAACCGTTGGGGAGGTAAAGTTTTTGAAGGTACTAAAGATGGTAAAAACAACGATGGCATTAACTGGAATGGAACAACCTACAACGAAGGCAGCGAAAATGGAGAAGGCGTATATTACTATATTTTTAAATACAAATTTAGCGAAGGCGAAAAATCGGTGCATGGTTCAATTACTTTAATAAGGAATTAGTAAATGATTTAGTAAATGTACTTTAACATAATCAATATTATTAATAGTAATGATTCATAAAACAAATTAAAGGGTTTGCTATATTACAAACCCTTTAATTATTATTTAAAATCTAAAGTGCATGTTTTTTGAGTTAATCCTTTGCTACTAAAAGGTACATAAACTTCTTTGAAATAATCTTTACTTCTTACACCATTAGAATAATAATAATATTTTAAAGTATTCGTATTTGAACAATCTGCTTTAAAATAGGTATAATAAATATCTTCACTAATTAAAATGTATTTAGGTATTTTGTGCTCAGAACTACTAACAGAAATATTGCTTACAAACAATGTGTCTATATTTTTTTCTATGCTAACAGTTTTCAATATTTCATATTTAAGTTCACAATTAGGGCTAGCATTAATAATTGGATAGTAGTTTACATTACCATCGTGATAAACTTCTGCATCATTTGAGTATTTTAATTCATTTTTACAACTATCTGGTAAATTACTTTCATATTGATGATATTGTGCAATATAATAAAAAACATTCGCTTTATTTTTTATTACTTTTGAATTTATTTGGAACTTGGCATTACCATTTTCATCAGTAATAGTAGTAAACATTATTGAATCTCTATAGCTTGAATTACTTGTCCAGGTTGTTTGTATAAAGCACAGATTATAATTTTTTAAAATAGATTTGTCTGTTGATTTTTGAACGAATACATTAAAAATAAAATATTCATCAATATCAATATTGTTGACAATTTTTTCTCTATCGCAAGCTACCATAAAATTGAGTGCTAAGCTAAATATTATTATTTTTTTCATAATATTAATATTTAGTTAGTACAGTCACAAATAGTTGCATAAAATTCGGCACCTGCCTCCACTTCAAAACCTGATTTTAGTTCCAAACTTGTCTTTGCCCTTAACGATACATTCATGCCATTAGTAACTTTTGCCAAGCAGCCTGTACCTCCAAACGCTATATTATTTTTTACACCATAACTATAATTGTTAAAATTATAATTGGTATTTGTTACTTGAATTACATCCACCGTATTGTTACAAGTTAATCTGTACACTTTTACATAATCAATTTCATAATCTATTTTGTCTAATGCACTGTCTTTTAAAACATGGTTTGAGTTTTTAATAATAGCACTTTTACAAAAGTAAGGAGAACCAAAACCCATAATAATGTACATGGGGCTGTAATAAATTGGCGAGGCTGCTGCATCATCTCTAAATATATATTGCATAGCCCTTTCATTATTATGAAAAGTGGTAATATTATTGGTTAACCACTCGCACGAAACCGTGTGGAATTTAAAAATATCTATATATTTGTCAAACACAAAGGGTACTCCTTGGCAATCATATTTATCAGCATTTGGGTCAAACCTATTGTGGTAAGAACCTGGTCCAAAATCTTTACCACTTGTTCTATTTAAGTGCGTGTTCGATGTAAGTAATCCTCTGCTCATATCTGTTTCAAATATATCAATTTCGCTGTAATTGTATTCATTTGAATTGTATAGCCAAAAATTATATCCAAATCCATTGAAAGAATCCAATTTAATTAGTTGTGGGGCTTTTATTCTACATTTAATTTCAAACCAACCATATTTAAACAAATTTTTAGAAATGGAAATGCCAGCAGTATATTTAAACCAATCGGGTCTAGTAAGTTGTTTTCTAAAACCTGTGTCGGGACTCAAACACGAAATGGTATCAAACCTGTAATACCAACCTTGTATATTTTCCTTTTTTGCCCTTAAAATACACGAAGTAATACCAGAAGTTTGCCCATAAAAATGGCTTTTTTTATTGGTTACAGAATATGGAGCCACACATTCTGGGCTGTTGTCATTATCACTTTTGTCGTTTATAGAATACAAAATGGTGTTTGATGTTGAATCGTGTTGATCAAATGGCGGTCGTTCGCTTAAATAATTCCACTTTGTGTTTGAAACACTGTCAGAACCAAACTCATCAATAAATTTTAAATTTGTTACATCCCAATTTTTATCATTTCTAATAGGATTCCCTGAACCATCCAACAAATAACCACCCGTTAAAGTATCTATTTTATAAGGTGATTGGGCTTGTATTTTTAAAAATGAAATGAATACAAGCAGCATTGTTATTATTAAGTTTTTCATAATTTATACTTCATCATTTTTAAATTATTTTAACAATATCATTTTTTTAGTGTCCACTTCTTTATTATCTACCAATAAAGTATAGTAATATGAACCCGCACTAAGATTGCCTCCATCTATAAAAATAGATTGCAAACCTTGTCCATTATTATTTATTTTAATGGCGTTTAATTGTTGCCCGTTTAAATTGTAAATAATTATTTTTGCATTGGTTGTGCTATTTGGCAAGTAAAATTTAATTTCTGTTTTGTCGTTAAAAGGATTAGGATTATTCTGATACAAAGCGGCTAAATTCGATTTTTTATTCAAATTAGTTTCATTCATGTTTTGAAAGTTGTAAGTATCTTCATTTCTTTTTTGTTGAATTTTACCAGCCCCATTATCACAACAATTTTGAAGTTCGGTAACTGTTTGCGTTAATTGTGTTATTTGGTTTTGCAAACTAGTAATTGAACTCTGCTGTGCTTTTATAGCTTCTGTTAAAATAGGTATTATTTGTATATAATTAACTCCATACAGTTCCGCTGCCGAATCGTAAGTAACTATCTCTGGCAAAACATTCAATACTTCGCGTGCCATAAAACCATATTGGTCTCTTTCCATTTGTTGATATTGATAAAAAGAATCGGGCATTGCTGATAAATAATCTGTAGTATAATTGTATTTTTTACCTTGCAGACCATTTATAATAGCAATTGGGTTATCAATACTACGCTTGTTTGTTTTAATACTGTCATCGCTAATATTGGTTAGATTTGTTATTCTTATATTTTCTGTATAAATACAATTTAATCTTTTATTTGCTTTACCTAATTGTAAGTAAACATCATATTGAGGGTAAATACATGCACCAGTCCAATCGCCCGTCCAATCAATCATTACATCTGTCCAGCCGCTAAACCTTCCCGTACCTTCAACATCTAGCCTATAACTTGGAGTACTATTATTAATACCCACATTGCCATTGCCAATTACTTTTAGCTGTGCATTTACAAATTGTACTGTTGCTAATAAAACGCAACTCATTAAAATAATTTTCTTTTTCATATTTTTCATATTTTTAGTGATGCAAACAAGCATATTATATTTTTATTAATCATTAGTAATTTTGGATAATATATTTACTTTTGCTATAGTAATATCCGCTAATCAGATAAAATAAATGGACATTAATCATAAAGTTGCTGCAAAAATTTCAGAGTTAAGGCTTCAAAAAAACATACTTCAAACTGCATTGGCAGACAGTTTAAACATGAGCCAAAATGCATACAGCCAATTAGAAAATGGTACAACACGAATTACTGTTGAAAAGCTATTTGCCATTGCTAATTATTTTCGAATACCAGTTACTCAATTATTAGATATTCCAGAAAATATTATGTTTAACACTTCCGAAAATTCAACTGCTATAAATACTAACAATCGAACTTTAAATAATCACTTACACGATGAGTCCTTTTCTAAACTTTACGAAAAAATTGTAATTGATAAAGATAAAGTTATATATGCTCAAGAAGAAACAATAAAACTTCAAAATGAAGCATTGAATAATTTAAAAAACAAATGATAAAGATTGTCATTTAGATAATTTTAAAAAAAAATCTTTTTAGAAAATTAAATTACTCAAACACCATCCCCAAATTAAAGTTACTTAAAAAATGCCCCAACTATCCGTAGTCTGAAGCCAAGCCAAAGCAGGGAGAATCTACGGATTTAAAATGAAAAAAGAGTTTCCAAACTCGTTTGTAAAAGCCCGTGTCGGAGACACTACAATTCATTTAAAATCCTTAGAGCGCTTCGCTAACTCTCCTATGTTTGCAAAATAATTAATTTTGCAAATGTAAAGTGAAAAAGAATGAGAGCTGATGCTAACTCAAATAACTCTTAGAAGTATATTGTTCCTTAGATATAGCCTCATTCT
>CAMCEM010000125.1 GCA_945873755.1 Chitinophaga pinensis
ATATGAATTAATTGCGATTTTTTATACTAGAAGTGTAATAGCTAAATTATATGACAGCATAGAAATGGGTAAAGAGTATAAATTACTATATAACTCAAAGTTTACTGAAAATACTAAAAGCGAAATGATTCAAATTTTTAAAAAGAAAATGAATAAGTTTTAACTAAATATATAAAACTGTACACTTAGAAGCCATAAAGTGAATAACTACTTACCAATTATTGTAGTTATAAAATTGAAAATACTTCCCATATTGTAACTTTGTTTCAAAATAAAATTAGAAATGGCCTCACTTAATAATTCATATAAAATTTTTATTGTTGAAGACGATAAATGGTATAATAATTTTTTAAAACATATCATCTCGTTAAATCCAGATTATATTGTTGAATCATTTTTTAACGCAGCCGAAGTTTTAGCTAATCTACATAAAAAACCCGATTTAATAACAGTTGATTACTCATTGCCCGATATAAATGGTGATGAATTAATTAAAAAAATTAAAGACCAATTGCCTGAGGCTCAAATAATAGTAATTTCTGGTCAGGAAGATGTTCAAACCGCTATTCAATTACTAAAACTGGGTGTTTACGACTATATATTAAAAGATGAAGATACAAAGCATAGGCTATTAAATGTAATTCAACATGTTCGATCTAATGCATCATTAAAAGAAGAAATAGTATCGCTTAGAGAAGAAGTAGGTAAAAAGTATGATTTTAGCAGTACCATAATTGGAAGCTCAAATGCAATAAAAAAATGTTTTAGCCTAATAGAAAAAGCGGCAGCAAGTAAAATTGTTGTTAGCGTTACAGGCGAAACAGGAACAGGAAAGGAGCTAGTTGCAAAAGCAATTCATTACCATAGCGATAGAAAAAAACTACCATTTGTAGCAGTAAATATTGCTGCTATTCCACGAGAATTAATTGAATCTGAGTTGTTTGGACATGAAAAAGGAGCTTTTACTGGTGCTGATGCACGAAGAATTGGCAAATTTGAACAAGCTAATCATGGAACTATTTTTTTAGATGAAATAGGTGAAATGGACATTACCATGCAAGCTAAACTTTTAAGGGTATTACAGGAAAAAGAAGTAACAAGAGTTGGTGGCAATCAAAAAATTGAACTAAATGTTAGAATTGTAGTTGCTACACACAGAAATTTAGCAAACGAAGTAAAAGCAGGTAAATTCAGAGAAGATTTATATTATAGGCTTTTAGGTTTACAAATAGCATTGCCTCCTTTACATGAAAGAGGTAATGATATTATAATATTAAGCAAACATTTTATAGATGAATATTGTAAAGAAAATAAAATAAAGAAAATTAACTTAAGCTCTGAGGCTCAAAAAAAACTTTTTAAATATCATTTTCCAGGAAATATAAGAGAATTAAAAGCTATCATTGAACTAGCTTGTGTTTTATGTTCGGATGGAGTAATACTTGAAACAGATATTACATTCAACACTGAAAAATCGTTGAGTAATATATTAATGCAAGAAATGAGTTTAGAAGATTATACCAATAACATTATTAGAAATTATTTAGAAAAATATAATAGTAATGTAATAACAGTAGCTAAAAAACTTAATATTGGTAAATCAACCATTTATAGAATGTTAAAAGCACAATCGGAAGAAAAATAGAAATTATGAATAAAAAAACTTTGTTAGCACTTGATGATGAATTGAGTATATTAAAAATTTTAGATTTTTATTTTGCTAAAACTTATCATGTTGTTTCTAAAACAGATGGTAAAGCTGCATTAGAATGGATGCAACAAGGGCAATTACCAGATATAATAATTGCTGATATTAACATGCCCGATATGAACGGAATGGAGTTTATTGCACAAATAAGAAACAGTGGGTTTTTTAAAGATATTCCTTTAATTATGCTGAGCGGAAATGAAGGAACTTCCGATAAAATTAAATGCTTAAAAGCAGGAGCTGATGATTATTTAGTAAAGCCATTTAATCCAGAAGAGTTAGAAGCAAGAATTGATAATATTTTAAGAAGAACAAAAAAAATATAATTAAAATGAGTCGATCAAAGCCAAGTATTGCTATAATAATAAACGACACTGATTTTATTACTAAATTTTCAGATACTTTTAATGAAAACTTTGAGATATTTTGTTTTGATAACGCTTTTCAATTTATTCAATGGACTAACAAAAATCCCTCTGCTAAATTAATTTTATCGGGTTACGATTTGCTTGGAGTAAATGGTGTTACATTACGCAAAAATTGTAAAAACATTCCTAAAACTGCAAATGTTCCATTTATTTTGATAGTGGATGATTTAAGCGATAGCAATAAACACATCGCTCTTTACGAACATTTTGCTGATATTTTTTCTTTGGATTTTTCGAAAGAAGAATTTTTAATAAGGGCTAATTTTTTAATTGAAAACCCACCACGTTACCACCATTCTATAAAAAACAAAAGAGCTGAGTTTCCAAATTATTCAATGCCTGTAATGAAGAGAGTATTCGATATTTTTGTTTCTGGAATTGCATTGTTACTTTTATTGCCATTGTTTTTAATTGTTGCTTTTATAATTAAATTAGAAAGTAAAGGTCCAGTTTTTTATTATAGTAAAAGAGTTGGAACAGGTTATAATGTGTTTAAATTTTATAAGTTCAGAAGCATGCGTCAAGGTGCCGATAATCAACTAAAAGATTTAAAACATTTAAATCAATATGCAAATAATAAAGATACGGCAGATTTAGCTGATGATGAAAATATTGAAATTAGAAAATACGACTTAAAAAATTTTGTATGTTTGGAATGCAGAACTAATAATACAAGTTGTCAATCTCAATTATATTTTGATGGTGAAAAAATTTGTGAAAAATCATTTTTGGAAAACAACAATAATAAAACGAAAACTACTTTTATTAAAATAGAAAACGATCCAAGAATAACCCGAATGGGTAAGTTTATTAGAAATACAAGTATTGATGAATTACCTCAACTATTTAATGTATTAATTGGCGATATGAGTATAGTAGGCAATAGACCATTACCAATGTATGAAGCGGAGAAAATAACAACCGACCAATTTGCTTTGCGTTTTATTGCACCCGCTGGTATTACTGGATTGTGGCAGGTAACTAAAAGAGGAAAAGGAGGTGCTATGAGCGAAGAAGAAAGGATGGAATTAGACAATCAATATGCAATGTCTTATTCTTTTTGGAACGATATTAAATTAATTTTAAAAACAGTTCCTGCTTTATTTCAAAAAGTAAACGTTTAAAATTATTTTTGATTTTTGAAGTAAGATTTTTGATTTATTAAATACTTCATACTTCATACTTTACACTTCATACTTTACACTTTACACTTTACACTTTAAACTTTACACTTTACACTTTAAACTTAACACTTTACACTTTACACTTTACACTTTAAACTTAACACTTTACACTTTAAACTTAACACTTTACACTTTAAACTTTACACTTTAAACTTTACACTTCATACTTTACACTTTAAACTTTACACTTTACACTTCATACTTTCAATACTGACCTGTTTTTAATAAAACCAATGTGCAAGCTTCAAGGGCTTCTATATTATTTTTAGTTAATAATTCTCCAAATTCACTATTTTCTGTACCAGGGTTAAATATGACTCTTTTTGGTTTTAAATCAACTATTTTATTAAAAAATTCAGATTGATGCTTTGGCCCTACATATAAAGTAATGGTATCAAATAGTTCATTATTTGGCCAATCTGTTTTTATTTCAGTGTTGTTTATTAATCCTTTTTTTAAGCCAAATGCATATATTTCATGTTTGTATTCTTTAAGCATTACACATGCTTTGTAAGCATATCTATCAGAATTTGTGCTAGCACCAATTACTAAAGTTTTTTTCATATTCAAAAATAACAATCCTATCCTTCATTTTGTTATTTTCGCAAACAATATTTAATAAAATTACAATCCGATTAATGAAAATAAGTTATAACTGGTTAAAAGACATAATTAATATTCCATCAACTCCTGCCGAAATAAGTGAAATGCTTACTAATTGTGGCTTGGAAGTAGAACATTTAGACAACTACCAAAGTATTAAAGGTGGTTTGGAAGGCATAGTTGTAGGTTATGTAAAACAAACCGAAAAACACCCCAATGCCGATAAATTAACCGTTTGTAAAGTAGATATTGGATTTGGAGAAGACAAACAAATAGTTTGTGGAGCTCCCAATGTTGCAGTTGGCCAAAAAGTATTGGTTGCAACTGTGGGCGCTATGTTGTATCCAACTACTGGGGAAGCATTTAAAATTAGCAAATCAAAAATAAGAGGGGAAGTAAGTGAGGGAATGATTTGTGCAGAAGATGAAATTGGTTTAGGAAGTAGCCACGATGGAATTTTGATTTTACCAAATGAATACGAAATAGGAAAACCTGCTGCTGAATATTTTAAAGTTTATAACGATTATGTTTTTGAAATTGGTTTAACTGCAAATAGGGGAGATGCTGCAAGTCATTTAGGAACTGCTAGGGATTTGAGAGCAATTGGCAATTGGCAATTAGCAATAAATAATAAGCAATTGCAAGTAGCCAGCAGCCAGCAGCCAGTTGCTATTTCAATTGAAGATAATGAAGGATGCCAACGTTACACCGGTTTAAGTATTTCAAATATTGAAGTAAAACCTTCGCCTGATTGGATTCAAAATAGGTTAAAAGCAATTGGAATTAATCCTATAAATAATATAGTTGATGCTACTAATTATGTGATGCATGAGATAGGGCAACCTTTACATGCTTTTGATGCAGATAAAATAAAAGGAAATAAAATTATTGTAAAAAAAGCACAAGAAGGCTCAAAATTTACCACTTTAGATAAAGTAGAAAGAACGTTAAAAGGACACGAATGCTTAATTTGCGATGAAGAAAAACCTTTGGCTATTGCGGGTGTTTTTGGTGGATTAGATTCTGGAATAACTTATTCAACTAAAAACATTTTTTTAGAAAGTGCTTATTTCAATGCTGTATCTATTAGAAAAACTGCAAAAGCGCATAACTTAAGTACCGATGCAAGTTTTAGGTATGAAAGAGGCACAGACCCCAATATTACTATAAATGCAATAACTAGGTTAGCAAACTTAATTTTAGAAATAGCTGGTGGTGAAATTTCCTCTGAAATCACGGATGTTTATCCATCAATAATAGAAAATATAGAAATTAATTTTTCATTGTCAAAATCAAACCAACTAATAGGAAAAGAAATTGAAAAAGAAAGGGTGATTCAAATTTTAAATGCATTAGACATACAAATTTTAAACGATAATGGAGATGTTTTAAACATTTCAATTCCACCATACAGAGCCGATGTAACTCGAGATGTAGATGTAACAGAAGAAATTTTAAGAATTTATGGTTTAAATAATATTGAAATTGGAAACAATATAAAATCTACCATTTCGTTTGATGAAACTGAAAATAAATTCAATTTAAAAAATAAAATTGCTGATTATTTAAGTGCAAATGGTTTTAATGAAATTGCAACTAATTCACTCACAAAATCGGCTTACTACAACGAACTTGAGTTAACAAATGCTGTAAAAATGTTAAATCCTTTAAGTAGCGATTTAGACATCATGCGTTTGGATATGCTTCCAAATGTTTTAGAAGCATTGCAATACAATAATAATAGAAAACTAAATAATTTAAAGTTTTACGAATTTGGTAAAACATATTATAAAGGAACTTTAAACGAATCGGGGGGAATTAATTTAGTTGAAAATTATGTAGAACAATCGCACTTGGTTGTTTCGTTGGTAGGAGCTATAAATAATGAAAACTGGAATCAATTAAATAAAAAAGCTAACTTTTTTATATTAAAAGGCTTTGTACAAAATGTTTTTAATAAATGTAAATTAAACAAATTAGAATTTGAATTAACCGAAAACGAAAATTTTGATTTTGCAGTATTAGTAAAATATAAACAGAAACAGCTAGCAATTTTAGGTGCAGTAAATGCAGAATTGGCTTCTAAATTCGATTTAAACGAAACTGTTTTTTATGCCGATATTAATTTCGATTTATTAATTGATTCAAATAAATTAGAGAAAACTGTTATTAAACCAATTTCAGCATTTCCATCAGTAAAGCGCGATTTGGCGTTGCTAATTAACGAAGAAATTAAATACAGTCAATTAGAAAAAATTGCCATTAAAACCGAAAGTAACTTAATTAAAAACATTAATGTATTTGATATTTATAAAGGTGATAAAATTGAAAGCGGAAAAAAAAGTTATGCTTTGAGTTTTATACTTCAAGATGAAAACAAAACATTAACCGATGAAGAAATTGATTCAGTAATGAATAGATTAATTAAAAATTTTGAAAAAGAAATTGGTGCAACTTTAAGGCAATAAAAAATGATGAATAACGATTCATTACTTATAAGCGAAATAAAACTGAAGGTTATTAAGCTATTAAATCAAAACAAAATATTGGTTGAAAAGCACAATAATTTACAAAACGAAATAAATATTTTAAAAAAAACAGTCGAAAACCAAAAAAATAGTATCGAACACTTAGAAGATAACAATAAAATTGTTAAACTTGCCAATGAAATGCAATTATCGGATTTGGATAAAAAAAAGTTAAAAAACGATTTAACCGAAAAAATTAAACAAATAGATGATTGTATAAAAATGTTAAGCCAATAAAATAACTTAGCAGTTTGAACGAAATATCAATAAATATCAATATAGCAGGGCGAAAATATCCCTTAACAATTACCGCAAACGAAGAGGAAAGTGTTAGAGCTGTAAGTAAAATGATAAATGAAAAATTGCAAAATTACAATGAGCAGTTTTCATTAAAAGATAACCAAGATGCATTAGCTATGTTTGCATTAGAAATAGCTACAGAACATCAAAAAATTAGTTTGCAATTGGAAGCAAACAAGAAGCAAACAAGCAATGAATTGCTTGAAATAAAACAAATATTAGCTTCTGTTCAACTGTAACAGTATTTATTGTTTAACTAAAACAATTATTGAAAAATAATTGAAAATTTTTTATTTTTAAAAAGTTAAACCCAAAACAAATGGAAATTTATTTAGTAGTAATTATTGCTATGCTTACATTTGGTGGGGGAGCAGTTGTTATGTTTTTGGTAAATAATAATTTACTAAAAAATAAGGCGAGTTCCCTAATTAAAGAAGCAGAAGCACAAGCAGAAATTAACAAAAAGAAAAAGGAGTTAGAAGCAAAAGAACGTTTTATTCAACTAAAATCGGAACACGAAAAAGAAGTAAATAGACGAAATAGTGAAATTGCTCAAACCGAAAACAAATTAAAACAAGCTGAAAACACGTTAAAGCAAAAAACAGAAGCTTTTACCAGAAAAGACGATGAACTGGAGCAAATTAGAGAGTCACTTACTAAGCAGCAAGACAATGTTAGAGTTAAACAACAAGAGGCTGAAAAAGCATTATTGAACCAACAAAAGCAATTAGAAAAAATTGCCGGATTAACTGCAGACGAAGCTAAAAAGCAATTAGTTGAAACATTAACTGAACAAGCTAAAACCGAAGCTTTAAGCAGAGTAAAAGACATTATTGACGAAGCTAAACTAACAGCAAACAAGGAAGCTAAAAAAATTATTTTAGGAACAATTCAAAGAACTGCTGCCGAGCATGCAATTGAAAATGCAGTTTCTGTTTTTAATATTGAAAGCGATGAATTAAAAGGTAGAATTATTGGCCGCGAAGGAAGAAACATTAGGGCTTTGGAAGCTGCAACTGGAGTTGAATTTATTGTTGATGATACCCCAGAAGCAATTATCCTTTCGTGTTTTGACCCAATTAGACGTGAAATTGCACGTTTAGCAATTCACCGCTTAGTTACTGATGGACGAATACACCCAGCCCGAATTGAAGAAGTAGTAGCAAAAACTAAAAAACAAATTGAAGACGAAATAGTTGAAATTGGTGAACGTACTTGTATAGATTTGGGAATTCATGGTTTACATCCTGAATTAATAAGAATGGTTGGCAGAATGAAATACAGAAGTAGTTATGGTCAAAATTTATTAATGCATAGTAGAGAAGTGGCAAACCTTTGCGCTACTATGGCAGCCGAATTAGGTTTAAATGTAAAACTAGCTAAACGTGCCGGATTATTACACGATATTGGAAAAGTGCCCGATGATGATGCCGAAACGCCACATGCATTATTAGGTATGAAGTTGGCTGAAAAATACAAGGAACATCCTGAAGTAGTAAATGCTATTGGTGCCCATCACGATGAAATAGAAATGACTAGTATTTTATCGCCAATTGTTCAAGCTTGCGATGCAATTAGCGGAGCTCGACCTGGTGCTAGAAGAGAAGATACTGAAAACTATATGAAACGCTTAAAAACTTTAGAAGATATGGCGCTAAGTTTTAAAGGTGTTACTACTGCTTTTGCCATTCAAGCAGGGCGCGAGTTACGCGTAATGGTTGAAAGTGAAAAAGTAACCGATGAAGAATCAGAAATGATATCATTACAATTATCTAACCGCATTCAAACTGAAATGACTTATCCAGGTCAGATTAAAGTAACCGTAATACGCGAAAGAAGAGCAGTAAATTATGCTAAGTAAATAATATAAAAAACTTAAAGTGAACTGCCCCCAAAAAGTTAGACACTATTTGGGGGCATTTTTATGGAAAGAAAAGTAAAATACAATTATGAATTCAAGCTTCGCTGTATCGATGAAGTATTGAAAAAACATTCGAGCAAAGTTCATGTATCAAGAAAATATTGTATAC
>CAMCEM010000126.1 GCA_945873755.1 Chitinophaga pinensis
CTCCGGCTGAGCAAACTTCTTTCGATGTAATATTGAAAAGTGCTGGCGCAGCTAAATTAAACGTTGTTAAAACAGTTAAAGATTTAACAGGTTTAGGATTAAAAGAAGCTAAAGAATTAGTTGATGGCGCTCCAAAACCAATTAAGTTAGGTGTTGACAAAACTGAAGCAGAAAGCTTAAAAGCAAAGCTTGAAGAAGCTGGTGCTGAAGTTGAAGTAAAGTAATAGCTTTTAGCTTAATAATCAGACTTGACCCCGGCATTTTGCCGCGGGTCAATTCTGCATTTTAAAAAACTAGTGTTTAGCTTTTTATTGATTATAAATTAATCAATTTTTTTTAGGTTTTATTCAACCTTTACAAAAATGAATAAACAGTAAATTGATAGTATTTTCAATTTAAAACCAAATATTACATTGACTAACAGAACTATAACACCAGAAGGTAGAATTACTTTCGCTAAGGTAAAGCCAGTTATTGATTATCCAGATTTTTTGGATGTACAATTAGAATCTTTTAGAGAGTTTTTTCAATTAGATACTACTTCAGAAAGTAGAGCTAATGAAGGTCTTTTTAAAGTTTTTCAGGAAAATTTTCCAATTAGTGATACAAGGAATATTTTCACATTAGAATTTCTTGATTACTTCGTTGATCCGCCACGCTATTCAATTGAAGAGTGTATTGAAAGAGGATTGACTTACAGTGTTCCATTAAAAGCTAAATTAAAATTGAGCTGTAACGATCCGGAACATGAAGATTTTCAAACAATTGTTCAAGATGTATATTTAGGAACAATTCCATACATGACTCCAAGCGGTACTTTTTGTATCAACGGTGCGGAACGAGTTATTGTTTCTCAATTACACCGTTCTCCAGGAGTGTTCTTTGGTCAATCGTACCATACAAATGGAACAAAATTATATTCTGCCAGGGTAATTCCTTTTAAAGGTAGCTGGATAGAATTTGCAACTGACGTAAACAACGTGATGTATGCATACATTGATAGAAAAAAGAAGTTTCCAGTTACCACATTATTACGTGCCATTGGTTTCGAATCTGATAAAGATATATTAAACTTATTTGACCTTGCTGAAGAAATTAAAGTAAGCAAAGCAGGTTTAAAAAAGGTACTTGGTCGTAAATTAGCTGCCCGTGTTTTAAGAACTTGGGTGGAAGATTTTGTTGATGAAGATACCGGTGAAGTTGTTTCAATTGAACGTAATGAAGTAATTATTGAGCGTGATACTAACATTGAAGATAGTCACATCGATATGATTTTAGAAGCGGAAGTTAAAACAATTATATTACATAAAAATGAAAGCAATCACAACGAGTTTGCTACCATTTTAAATACATTACAAAAAGATACTTCAAACAGTGCAAAAGAAGCACATGAGCATATCTATCGCCAGTTACGTAACGCAGATCCACCTGATGAAGAAACAGCAAGAGGAGTAATTGAAAAATTATTTTTCTCTGATAAGCGTTACGATTTAGGTGAAGTAGGTCGTTACCGTATCAACAGAAAATTAAACAAAAACGAATCGTTAGACAATAGAGTTTTATCAAAAGATGATATTGTTTCAATTATAAAATACTTAATTGAATTATCGAATTCACGTGCAGATGTGGATGATATTGATCACTTAAGTAACAGACGTGTAAGAACAGTAGGGGAGCAGTTGTATTCACAATTTGGTGTTGGTTTAGCTCGTATGAGCAGAACAATACGTGAAAGAATGAACATTCGCGACAATGAAGTTTTTACTCCGCAAGATTTGATTAATGCTAAAACATTATCTTCAGTAATTAATTCATTTTTTGGTACCAATCAGTTATCTCAATTCATGGATCAAACCAATCCATTGGCTGAGATTACACACAAAAGAAGAATGTCGGCCCTAGGTCCAGGTGGACTTTCGAGAGAAAGAGCTGGTTTTGAGGTTCGTGACGTACATTACACCCACTACGGTCGTTTGTGTACTATTGAAACTCCTGAAGGACCAAATATTGGTTTGATTTCATCATTATGTGTTCATGCAAAAATTAATAGCATGGGCTTTATTGAAACTCCTTATTTAAAAGTTGAAAACGGAATTGTTTCTGTTGGAAAACCAGTAACTTATTTAAGTGCTGAAGATGAAGAAGGAATGGTTATTGCACAATCTGATGCAAAATATAACGAGGCTACAGGTAAATTCAATGAACCTAAAGTAAAAGCACGTTACGAAGGTGATTTCCCTATGGTGGAGCCAGAAAAGCTTCAGTTTATGGATATTGCTCCTAACCAAATTGTTTCAATTGCAGCAAGTATGATTCCTTTCTTAGAGCACAATGATGCGAATCGTGCTTTAATGGGTTCAAACATGCAACGTCAGGCAGTTCCTTTATTACGTCCCGAAGCACCAGTTGTTGGTACAGGATTAGAAGGTAAAATTGCTCGTGATAGTAGAAACTTATTATTGGCTGAAGGAAATGGAGTTGTAGAATTTGTTGATGGAAATGAAATAAGAATTCGTTACGAACAAACTGAATCAGACAAGTTAGTTAGTTTTGGAACAGATACTAAAACGTATAAATTAATTAAATTTTTAAGAACCAACCAAAATACTTGTATCAACTTAAGACCAATTGTTAAAAAAGGTGAAAAGGTTACAAAAGGTAAAGTATTGTGTGAAGGTTATGCAACACAAGGTGGTGAATTAGCTATAGGTAGAAACCTTAAAGTGGCATTTATGCCTTGGCAAGGTAATAACTTTGAAGATGCGATTGTAATTAGTGAACGTGTAACAAAAGAAGATGTTTTTACTTCAATACACATTACTGAATATGAACTTGAAGTTAGAGATACCAAAAGAGGGGAAGAAGAATTAACCAACGATATTCCAAATGTAAGCGAAGATGCTACTAGAAACTTGGATGAAAATGGTTTAATTAGAATTGGTTGCGAGGTATTTGATGGTGATATTTTAATTGGTAAAATTACTCCAAAAGGAGAAACGGAACCATCACCAGAAGAAAAATTATTAAGAGCAATTTTTGGTGACAAAGCGGGTGATGTAAAAGATGCTTCTTTAAAAGCTTCTCCTTCAACTGCCGGTGTAGTTATTGAAAAGAAATTATTTGCTAGACTTAAAAAAGATAAAACAGGAAAAGCAGAAGATAAAACCAAAATTGCTAAATTAACTGAAGAGCATGATAAAAATACTTCTTCAATTAAATCAATTTTAGTTGAAAAATTATTTTCTATTTTAACTGGAAAAACTAGCCAAGGTGTAATGAATGTTTATGGTGAAGAATTGATTTCGAAAGGAACTAAATTTACTATGAAAAACTTAGGCGAAGTGGATTATACCAATGTAAATGCAAATAATTGGAGTACTGATTCTGAGAAAAATGATATGATTAAACAAATCTTATCAAACTACAAAAACAGAGTTAACCAAGAGTTGGCAGACTTTAGACGTAAAGAATACGCAATAAGCGTTGGAGATGAATTGCCAACAGGTATTTTAAAACTAGCTAAAGTATACATTGCTCAAAAACGTAAGTTAAAAGTAGGTGATAAAATGGCGGGTCGTCATGGAAATAAAGGAATTGTAGCACGTATTGTTCGTGACGAAGATTTACCTTTTCAAGAAGATGGAAGACCAGTTGATATTGTATTAAATCCTTTAGGTGTACCTTCTCGTATGAATTTAGGACAGATTTACGAAACTGTGTTAGGTTGGGCTGGTATTGAATTAGGTTTAAAATTTGCAACGCCAATTTTTGATGGTGCAAATGATGATGATGTATTAGAATTTACTCGTAAAGCAGGAATTCCTGATTGGGGTAAAACATATCTTTATGATGGTTTATCAGGCGAAAGATTTGATCAACCTACCACTGTTGGCGTAATTTATATGATTAAATTAGGACACATGGTTGATGATAAAATGCACGCTCGTTCTATTGGGCCATATTCATTAATTACGCAACAGCCTTTAGGTGGTAAAGCACAATTTGGTGGTCAGCGTTTTGGTGAAATGGAAGTTTGGGCACTTGAAGCTTATGGTGCATCAAATATTTTACAAGAAATATTAACTGTAAAATCGGATGATATTATTGGTAGAGCAAAAGCTTACGAAGCAATTGTAAAAGGAGATAATATGCCACAACCTGGTATTCCTGAATCGTTCAATGTATTGTTACATGAATTAAGAGGATTAGGTTTAGATGTAACGTTAGAATAAATTTTTAAAAATGGAATTGACCTTGCAAAATTGTAGGGTCAATTCTATTAAAATATTTAAACTAATAATTTTTAATCAAAAAAAAATTTCAATAGAAATATATGTCTTTCAAAAAAGATCAAAAAATAAAAAGCAATTTTACCAAAATCAGAATTGGATTGGCTTCACCAGAGTCAATTTTACAAAGATCGCACGGTGAAGTAACAAAGCCTGAAACAATTAATTACCGTTCGTTCAAACCAGAAATGGGTGGATTGTTCTGTGAAAGAATTTTTGGGCCAATAAAAGATTACGAATGTCATTGTGGTAAATACAAACGCATACGTTACAAAGGTATAGTTTGCGACCGTTGTGGTGTTGAAGTAACTGAAAAGAAAGTAAGAAGAGAAAGAATGGGCCACATTAATTTAGTGGTTCCTGTTGCTCATATATGGTATTTTAGAAGCTTACCAAATAAAATTGGTTATGTACTTGGAATGCCAACTAAAAAATTAGACATGGTTGTATATTACGAACGTTACGTTGTATGCCAACCGGGTACAAAATTAAATGATGGAGTTCAAATGAACGACTTGTTAACGGAAGAAGAATATTTAGATATTTTAGATTCGTTACCAAAAGATAACCAACATTTAGATGATGAAGATCCAAACAAATTCATTGCTAAAATGGGTGGAGATGCACTTTGGTTTTTATTAAGCCGAGTTGATTTGGATGCATTGAGTTTTGATTTACGTATTAAAGCAAGTTCAGAAACTAGTCAGCAAAGAAAAGCAGAAGCTTTAAAGCGCTTAAAAGTAATTGAAGGTTTCCGTTCTGCGCAAGAAAATGGCGAAAATCGTCCGGAATGGATGGTAGTAAAAATATTACCAGTTATTCCACCAGAATTACGTCCATTAGTGCCATTAGAAGGTGGAAGATTTGCTACCTCTGATTTAAATGATTTATATAGACGTGTGATTATTCGTAACAATCGTTTAAAGCGTTTAATGGAAATAAAAGCTCCTGAAGTAATTTTACGTAACGAAAAACGTATGTTACAAGAAGCGGTAGATTCATTATTTGACAATACAAGAAGAGTAAGTGCAGTAAAAACTGAAGGTAACCGCCCTTTAAAATCTTTAAGCGATATGCTAAAAGGTAAGCAAGGTCGTTTCCGTCAAAATTTATTAGGTAAGCGTGTTGATTATTCAGGTCGTTCGGTAATTGTAGTTGGTCCACAATTAAAATTACACGAGTGTGGAATTCCTAAAAACATGGCTGCTGAATTATTCAAACCATTTGTTATCCGTAAATTACTTGAACGTGGTATTGTAAAAACAGTTAAATCTGCCAAAAAATTAGTAGACAGAAAAGAGCCAGTAATTTGGGATATTTTAGAAAATATTTTAAAAGGACATCCTATTTTATTAAACCGTGCTCCTACATTACACAGGCTAGGTATTCAAGCTTTCCAACCAAAATTAATTGAAGGAAAAGCAATACAATTACACCCATTAGTTTGTACTGGTTTTAATGCCGATTTTGACGGGGATCAAATGGCTGTGCACGTGCCACTAGGTAACGCAGCAGTTTTAGAAGCACAATTGTTAATGCTTGCTCCGCATAATATTTTAAACCCCGCAAATGGTGCGCCTATTGCAGTTCCTTCTCAGGATATGGTTTTGGGTTTATATTATATTACAAAAGGTAGAAAAAGTACTGAAGAACACCCAATTAAAGGGGAAGGTTTAAAGTTTTACTCTCCTGAAGAAGCAATCATTGCTTTTAACGAACGTAAAGTAGCTTTACATGCTTTTGTAAAATGTAAAGTTAATATTATTGAAAATGGAGAATTAGTAAACAAACTAATTGATACTACTGTAGGAAGAATATTATTTAACCAAGTGGTACCAACAGGTTTTGGTTATATAAATGAATTATTAACTAAGAAAAACTTAAGAGATATTATTGGTTCAGTGATTGCTGAATGTGGTATGGATAAGTGTGCTAAATTCTTAGATGATATTAAAGAAATAGGTTTCCATTTTGCATTTAAAGGAGGATTGTCATTTAACTTAAGTTATGTAATGATTCCTGAAGAAAAAGGCAAATTTGTGAAAGAAGCACAAGCAGAAGTAGAAGAAATTTGGAGCAATTACGAACAAGGATTTATAACAAACAACGAACGTTACAACCAAGTAATTGATATCTGGACGCGTATTAACTCACGTTTGGCTGATACATTATTAACTCAATTGAAAAACGATAACCAAGGATTTAACCCAATTTATATGATGTTGGATTCTGGAGCGCGTGGTTCAAAAGAGCAAATTCGTCAGTTAGGTGGAATGAGGGGATTAATGGCAAAACCACAAAAGAATTTAAGTGGTGGAACTGGTGAAATTATCGAGAATCCAATTCTTTCGAACTTTAAAGAAGGTTTATCAGTTATTGAATACTTTATTTCAACCCACGGTGCGCGTAAAGGTTTGGCCGATACAGCTTTAAAAACTGCGGATGCGGGTTACTTAACTAGAAGGTTACACGATGTAGCGCAAGATATAGTTGTAAACGAAGAAGATTGCGGTACTTTACGTGGAATTCCAATTAGTGCATTAAAAGACAACGAAGAAGAAGTAGAAAGTTTATATGAAAGAATATTAGGTAGAGTAAGTTTACACGATATTTTTGATCCATTAACTAACGAATTATACGTAGAAGCAGGCGAGCAAATAATTGAAAAAATTGCTGCTAAAATTGCTGAAAGTCCAATAGAAACAGTTGAAATTAGATCGGCATTAACTTGCGAAACTCAATTAGGTATTTGTGCTAAATGTTATGGTAGAAATTTATCTACTGGTAGAATGGCACAAAGAGGAGATTCAGCGGGTGTAATTGCTGCACAATCAATTGGTGAACCAGGAACACAGTTAACATTACGTACTTTCCACGTGGGTGGTACTGCTTCAAACATTGCAAACGAAAGCCAAATGAACGCTAAGTTTGCAGGTATTTTAGAATTTGAAGAAATTAAAACGGTTGAAATGAAAACTGATGATGGTATCATTGATACTGTAATTGGTCGCCAAGGAGAAATAAGAATTTTAGATGAAACAACCCGCAATCCAATTATTACTGTAAACATTCCTTACGGAGCGCATTTATTAGTAAAAAATGGTGTTAAAATTGCCAAAGGCGATATCATTTGTTCGTGGGATCCTTACAATGCGGTAATCTTATCTGATTTTGCAGGTAAATTACAGTTTGAAGGAATTATAGAAAACATTACTTTTAAAGAAGAAAGTGATGAACAAACAGGGCACAAAGAAAAGGTTATTATCGAATCGAAAGATAAAACCAAAACACCTTCCATTATTGTAAACGATAAAAAAGGAAATCCTTTAAAAGAATACAATATTCCAGTAGGAGCTCACATTGTAGTGGAAGATGGAAAACAAATTGGACCAGGAGAAATTTTAGTAAAAATTCCTCGTGTAGCAAGTAAAACACGCGATATTACAGGAGGTTTACCTCGTGTAACTGAATTGTTTGAAGCACGTAACCCTAGTAATCCTGCAGTAGTAACCGAAATAGATGGTGTAGTAAGCTTTGGTGGTATTAAACGTGGTAATAGAGAAATAGTAGTAACTAGTAGAGATGGTGATAGCCGTAAATACATGGTTCCTTTATCTAAACACATTTTAGTGCAAGAAAACGATTTCGTAAAAGCGGGTTCTCAATTATCTGATGGTTCAATAAGCCCACAAGATATTTTAAGAATTGAAGGACCATTAACTGTTCAGCGTTATATTGTAAACGGAATTCAAGAAGTTTACCGTTTACAAGGTGTAAAAATTTCAGACAAACACATTGAAATTATTGTACGCCAAATGATGCAAAAACTAGAAGTGGTTGATCCAGGTGATACTTTATTCTTAGAAGGTGAAAATGTGGATCGTTTTAAATTTAAAAAAGTAAACGATTGGATTTACGATAAAAAAGTAGTGTTGGAACCAGGTGATTCAACTAATTACAAAGCAGGACAAATTATAAGTGTTAGAAAATTACGCGATGAAAACTCACAATTAAAACGTAAAGATTTGCGTTTGGTTGAAGTAAGAGATGCGGAATCGTCAACTGCGGTACAAGTAATTATGGGTATTACCAAATCATCATTAGGTACTCAAAGTTTTATGAGTGCAGCATCGTTCCAGGAAACAACTAAGGTGCTTAATGAAGCAGCTATAAACGGTAAAGTAGATAAAATGTTAGGATTAAAAGAAAACGTAATTGTTGGACATTTAATTCCTGCTGGTACTGGTTTACGCGATTATGAAAAATTAGTGGTTGGAAGTAAAGAAGAGTACGAAGCATTATTGTCATCGAAAGGCGATGATTAATTAATAGCTAACAATAAAATAAAAAAGCTACTTAAAGTAAATTTAAGTAGCTTTTTTTGTTTTAAAAATAAATGAAATGGTTGTTTAAGCTTTATGATACCAAAAGCAT
>CAMCEM010000127.1 GCA_945873755.1 Chitinophaga pinensis
CAAACTTTTAGTACTATCAATGCCTGAGTCTACAGCAATTATAGTAAGTAATACAATAAATACAAGTTTAATATATTTTATATAAATATTTTTTTCATTAATTGCTAAAATACGTTTGGCGTCAATAAGCATTACAAACCATAAAGCCATTAAAACTACTATTAAAAAGTCGCCTAGCGATGGAACAATATCGCTTGATGCATATACAACTGGGCTAAACAAAGAATTATGATACAGATAGGAGGGTAATTGGTAAAAAAGCAATAGTTTTTTTACAATAAACATTACACCAAAAAATAAAAGAGTTCCCAATGCAATATTAAACTGAAGAAGGTAGTTACACAGTAAATGAAAATTGAAACAAAAAACGATTAATGAAATTACCGAAAATAGAATTAACCAAATATTATCTAACCAATCTTTACTAAAAATTTCAACGGAGAATAAGTATTTTCCACTGATATCTTTAATATCGAAAAAGCTTTTTAATGGCTGCGGACTAATTATTCCATTGTCTAAAAACAACAAATCAGTATTGAATTTATTGTTTAAATACTGGTTTTTATAGTTATAACTTTCATAAATTTTATAAAATAATACGAATTGAAAACTACCAGTTTTTTTATAATAAGCCAAATAGGAGCCATTATTGTTAAGTATTAAACTTATGCCATCTTTAAAATTTGAATTAAATTTTAATGTATTTATTAAGTTACTTGTCCAGCAAATTAAAGTATCGTTTTTTACTATTTGAATAATGCAGTTTTCCTTAGCTGCAATAGCATTTATATTTAACCAATTTCTTTCAAAATTAACTGTATCTCGTACTAAATTTTGATATGCATTTACTAAACCAAGTTCCTTATTTTTAATAATTTCCTGAAGTTTTATGTAACTATCAAGTTGTTGTTGTGGTGTGTTTTTTAAATAGCGTTGTTCGGCTATAAACGATATTTGCAAAAGCAAAATCGATATAAGAAAACGAATAAATAAAGTACGAAATTTATAGTTTTTTAACACCTTATAAGTTTGTGAACTTTAACAAATTTAATTTACACAATATTACTTTTATATTATTCAAAAGTACTTGAATTTAAATAATTGTTTACATAATCAAATACACCTTCTTCTATTTTAGTAAATGGTTTTGTATAACCTATGCTTATTAACTTATTCATATTTGCTTCGGTAAAATATTGGTATTTGTCTCTAATATCTTCTGGAATATCAATGTAATTAATTTTTGAATTTAAATTTAAAGCTTTAAAAATAGCATTTACTAAATCATTCCAAGTTCTTGCTTTTCCTGTTCCTAAATTATAAAGTCCACTATTTTTTCTATTTTCCATTAAAAACAAGCAAACATCACACAAATCTTTTACATATATAAAATCACGCATTTGCTCCCCATCAGTATATTCGGACCTATGCGATTTAAATAAACTTACTTCGCCAGTTTTTTTTATTTGGTGGTATGCATGGTAAATTACTGAAGCCATTCTTCCTTTATGGTATTCATTTGGCCCATATACATTAAAAAATTTTAAACCTGCCCAAAAATAAGGTTTCTTTTCTTCATTAATTGCCCATTTGTCAAAATCGTTTTTCGATTTGCCATATAAATTTAATGGCGTTAAATTATCAAGTTTTGAAATATCATCATCATATCCATTTTCTCCCTCACCATAAGTTGCAGCGCTCGATGCATAAACCATTGCAATGCCTTCATTTACACAATTGGCCCATAATTTTTTACTAAAATCTAGGTTTAATTCTTTAAAAATAGCTTCGTTAGTTTCAGTTGTATCGGTTCTGGCACCAATATGAAAAACAAATTGAACTTGATTTGCATTTTTTTCAAACCAATTAAAAAAATCTTTACGTTCTACTTTTTCAGTATATCTTTTATTGTTTAAGTTTTTAGCTCTTTCAGGCCAACTTCCAAAATCATCAACCAATATTAAGTCGTTATAGTTGTATTGGTTTAATTTTGCTACTAAACACGAACCTATAAATCCTTCTGCTCCTGTAACTACAATCATTTTATTTTTATTTATAAAATATACTTTAATGTTAAATATTTTGGCAAATAACTCTATAGAATTGATAAATTCAAATCATTTGTTTTTATTGTACCAATTCTAAAACTCAAAATGATAAAAAATTTTACTATTAGTTGGCGATATACAAGTTTAATAATTGGTTTATTACTTGTATTTGCAGCTTATAAATTTGCTGCTGATTTACTTTTAAACAATGTAAAAGATGCAAACAAAAAAGCTTCTTATGTTTATATTAAATCGAACCAAAGTTTCGATAGGTTGATATATAATTTAAAAAAAGACGACATTTTAAAAAACCCGGAGTCGTTTGAAAGAGTGGCTAAACTGTTGAATATAAATAATAAAATTAAACCTGGCAGGTATAAAATTGAGTATGGTTTAAGTAACTTAGACATTATTAAAATTTTAAAATCGGGTAGTCAAGAACCATTGAACTTAGTAGTAAAATATGCTAAAAGAAAAGAAAATTTAGCTTTAGCACTTTCAAAACAATTAGAGTTAGACAGTGCAAGTTTATTAAATATTATTAACGATTCTAGCACTTTGAGAAAAGCTAAAATGGATGAAAATAATATTATTAGTTTATTTGTTCCTAACACCTACAATATATATTGGAATATTACTGGGCAAAAACTAATAGAAAGAATGATTAAAGAGTACAACACTTTTTGGAATGTAAACAGAACTACTAAATCTATTTTAATGAAACTTAGTTTGCAACAAGTGGCTACTTTAGCATCGATAGTGATGAGTGAAACCAATAAAATTGATGAAATGCCAATTGTGGCAAGGGTTTATTTAAATAGGCTAGAAAAAGGAATGGCATTACAAGCTGACCCAACAGTACTTTTTGCATTAAACGACAGTACAATAAAGCGGGTTTTAAGTATTCATTTAGCATTCAATTCGCCTTATAACACCTATTTAAATTCAGGTTTACCTCCTGGCCCTATTTGTATGGCATCGCCTGAAGCAATTGATGCTGTATTAAATGCTCCAGAACATAATTACATATATTTTTGTGCTAAAGATGATTTAAGCGGTTACCACAACTTTGCTGAAACATTTGCTCAACACCAATTAAATGCACGTAAGTACCAACAAGAGCTGAATAGGAGAGGATACTAGAATTTTGAATGATGAATTTTGCCCTTCGACTCCGCTCAGGGTGACAGTTGAATGATGAATTTTGAATGATGAATTTTGAATAAAATTTAGATTCTAAATAAAAATCCTATCAACTGACTACCATCAAATACAACCCTAACTCAACAAGTCAATAATTTCACTCACATCTATCGTTTTTATAAAACTTTCTTCGGTAGTAATGATATTATCGGCCAATAGTTTCTTTTTGTTTTGTAGTGCAATAATTTTTTCTTCAACCGTGTCTTTGGTTATAAACTTATAAATAAATACCGATTTGGTTTGACCAATTCTATGGGTTCTATCTACTGCTTGGCGTTCAATGGCTGGGTTCCACCAAGGATCAATTAAAAAAACATAATCGGCATTGGTTAGGTTTAAGCCCAAACCTCCCGCTTTTAACGATATTAAAAAGAAAGGTAAATCCTCTTTTGATTGAAAATTTGTAACTGCATTTTGTCTTTCTATGTTCGTCATGCTGCCATCCAAATAACTGTAAGGATGTTTGTTTATATCAAAATTATTTCGGTAAATATCTAACTGTTTTACAAATTGCGAAAACATTAAAACTTTATGTCCTTCGGCTTTTGCAGTGTTTGCCCTGGCTATTACTTCATCAAATTTACCACTGCCAAATTTATAGTCTTTATTAGCTAAAATAGGGTGATTGGCTATTTGTCGCAATTTGGTTAAACCCTTTAATAGCGTGAAGTGCGAACGGCTAACACCTATTTCGGAAACCGATTTTAATATCTCATTTCTGTAATACGATTTAGTAGTTTCGTAAGCTTCGGCTTGCTCATCTGTCATTTGGCAATAAATAATTTGTTCTGTTTTTTCTGGCAAATCTTTGGCCACTTGGTCTTTGGTTCTGCGCAATACAAATGGTTTAATAATGGCTTTTAGTTGTTGCATTTTAAACTCATCTTTTCCTTTTTCTATTGGCACCACAAAGCGTTCGTTGAACGATGAAACACTGCCTAACAAACCAGGATTAACAAACGATAACTGACTCCATAATTCCTGCACGCCATTTTCTATTGGCGTTCCGGTTAATACCAATTTAAAGTTCGATTTTAGCAACCGAACCGCTTTCGATGATTGAGAACTTGCATTTTTAATCGATTGGCTTTCGTCTAATATTATATAATTAAACTTATACTGAGCTAAAATGTCGGCATCAACTCGGGCAGTTCCGTATGTGGTTATTATTAAATCGAAGTTATTAAAGTAATGGCTGCTTTTTATGCGTTGCGAGCCTGTGTAAACTAATATTTTTAAATTGGGAGTAAATTTCTTTGCTTCGTTTTGCCAATTAAACACCAACGAGTTTGGAACTATTATTAAACTAGTTCTAACCAAACCATCATTAACAAACGATTCAATACTAACCTTGTTTTGATAAGTTATATTATCATGTTGCAATCCCGCAGCATTGTTTTGAGTATTTGCTGCACTAAATAAATCTATTTGCCCAATGTTATTGGTATTTGGTTGTGTTTGGCTTGGTATATTATTCTTTAAAACAATATTTGCTTTTGCACTTGTTTGTACTTTTGCACCAGGACTTGCTTTAAATAACTCGTGTTCTTTTTGAATTAAAGCCAACGTTTGTATTGTTTTTCCAAGTCCCATATCGTCAGCCAAGCAACCTCCAAACTGATTTTCCTTTAAAAAGTAAAACCAATTAAATCCAGCTTGTTGGTATGGCCTTAATACACCTTTAAAATTTAAAGGCATATCAGCTTCTTTTATTTGCCCATAATTTTTTATTTTATCTAGCTTATCGCTAAAGTTTAAATATTTACCGCCATTATTTGCAATCTCTTCCAACAAGCCAACGTGCTTTTTATCTATTATTATATCTTGGTTGTTAGTACTAAACTCAAGCAATCCACTTAAGTCGCCAAACCATTCAATAGGAATTATAGCTATCATTCCGTTAGGCAATGTAAACTCTCTAATTCCTTTTAAAATATAGTTGCGTAGCGCAATAAAAGGTATTTTAAACTCTCCAAAATAAACCAAAGCTTGTACATCAAACCAATCTTTTTGTTCATTTATTTCCAACTTCATTTCTCTAGCACCTATAAAATAAGTCTTGTCATCTTGCAGTATATTTATTCCTTCATTGGTTAAAGCACTGTGGTTTTCATTTAACCATTCTAAAAAATCGTATTTGTTAGTGCCTTCATTTATTAAGTTTATATGGCTATTGGGTGCTTTTAATTTATTGCCTTTAAGCGTAAAGTAGGGGCCATTAAACTGTTTTAAACCCAATTTAACAAGCACTTCATACTTTTCTTGCTCAAAACTAATATTGCGTTTTACCCTGGTAAAAGTATAATTGTCGTTATGGTTCTTAACAGTTACCAGCACTTTGTTATTACTGCCATATTCAAAAGTTGCATCGTTGTATTTGTAAGTAAGCTTTAAAGCAATATCGTTTCCTATCACTTGCTGCATACTTAACTGCGTTTCGCCTTGTGGTTGTTGGGTATTTATTTCAAAACCTTCGGCATATACATTGTATTTTTCTATAAGTTGGTATACAAATTTATTAAAATATACCTCTTCCGATGATTTGTTAATTTGAATAAATCGTTTGTTTAAAAAAGGCTGTAACTTTTTGCCTTCTAACTCTTTTTCAAAGTCAAATAAATCATTTCCAAGCAGCATCCATGCAGGGTTGTAGCAAACTATTTGGGCATTTTTAAACATAAACTCAACCCTAACTCCTTTAAATTTAATGGTTGGAAAATACCTTGTGCCTTCACTGTCTCTTTTAAAATGAAATAAAACCGAAGCTTTTTCTTTAGCTACATCTATTTGAACCGATGTTGGATTATTGTCGTTACCAGATTTAAAAATAGCTGTGCCTTTAAGCATACTTAATGCTTTGTTCATCCGCTCTTCAATAAAAGGTTTTATTACTTTATCAAAAATTGGGTTTTCGTTTATTTTATTAAAAAACTCAGTGCTTTTTATTTTCTTTTTTGTTTCGGTATTAAATTTTTTAAATATAAAGTCATCGTCTAGCTCATCTAATATGGCTATTATTTCATAATCTATTTTTTGCAAACATCTTTTAAAGTAGTCGAGTGTTTTAGTAAATACACGTTGGTGGGTAAGCGAGTATTTACCCAAGCTATTTATTTGAACTATATGTGGTTCAAGCAAATAACCTAAGTGTGGGTGATTTACTAACGTATAAACTAAAGAGAAAGGTTGAGTATTAACTACAATCAAATTATGGTAAGATTAATGGGGGTAAAGGTAAGGGAATTATTTATGAATTATGAATGTTGAATTTTTATCACGCAAGGCACGATTAAATGCTACTTATTCTAAAGTTTTAAAAATATCAATCCTGAAAGGATTGAATATTACTAGCACCGAATGAAATTCGGAGTATAAAAGTTAACCGTATCAACGACCCTAAAAGGGTCGAATTTCAGCAGGAAATCTGCATTAAATTTCGTTGTTTAAAATAAAGTTTACACTGATTATTAAATTTTCTTGCTTCCAACAAATGCTATTTTATATTTGGCAAACATTTAAAAATAAAAGACTAATTTCCAATAAACAACAAATTATAAATGAAAAATGCTTTAATTTATATAATTGGTTTGACTTTACTAATAAGTTGCACCCCTAAAAGAAAATTTCAAAAAGGATTTCAAGTAAACACCAGTGATGAAAATTCAGAATTATCAAAAATTGATGGATTAGATAAAGATTCTTTAAAGTTTGAAACCCGTCCAGGAGGAGTTTTATTAACTGGTATTCCAAATGTACGATTAACTTCTATTTTTAAAGTGAATTACAAAAAGGATAAAAAAACAACCTTTATTGGGTCTAATAATTTTATTACTAAAGAAGAAATTTACGAATACAATCCTAACAATGCTAATATTTGGAATAACCATGTTTTACCCGGATTTGATGCTGTTTACGGCTATAATTTTGTAAATATTTCTCATTATGATATTAAGGAAAATAAACAAAAGTTATTTTTTGAAAAACCAGTACTTATTAAAACATTTTATTTTCCATCGTTTACTAAAGATACTTTAAATAATAAACCAGTAAATAGAAACTACTATATTGTATCTCTTTATAACGATGATACCAATAAAGATGGTTTTATAAATGCTAATGACCTAAGAAGAATCTATCTATTTAATATTAATGGGGAAAAACAAAAGTTGCTTGTTCCAGAAAATTACTCGGTATTTAAATCAGAATACGATTCAGAAAATGACTTAATGTATTTGTTTGCACAGCTTGATGCTAATGAAAATGGGAGTAGAGAAGAGCTAGAACCTATTCATGTATTTTGGGTAGATTTAAAAGATCCAAATAGAACAGGACAACAGTATAAATAAATGGAGATTTGATTTTATTTTATAATCAAACTCAATTTAATAATAAACCAAAAAACACATAAGTTTGATGCTTTAATATGAAAACATACCAACAATTATTTGAAGTGTTTACTAGCCATATCAATGCGGCTAATTATGGCGCTAATCCTAAAGAATTATACGAACCAATTAATTACATGATGCAATTAGGAGGCAAGCGTTTGCGCCCAATTTTGGCATTAATGGCCTTCGATTTATTTGATTCAAATATAGAAAAAGCAATTCCCGCAGCCCATGCCATTGAAGTATTTCATAATTTCACATTGGTGCACGATGATATAATGGACAATGCACCGTTGCGCAGAGGCAAGGAAACTGTTTATAAAAAATGGAACATGCCTATTGCCATACTCAGTGGCGATTTAATGATGATAAAAGCAACGCAATTGTTGTGTGAAACCGAAACTCAAAATCTAAAACAATTGCTTGAAGTTTTTAACAAAACAGCCATTGAAGTATGCGAAGGTCAGCAAATAGATATGAATTTTGAAACAAAAAAAAATGTTTCTCATGAAGAGTATTTAGAAATGATAAAGCTTAAAACGGCAGTTTTATTAGGATGTTCATTACAATTAGGTGCATTAATTGGCGGAGCTAATAATGAAGATGCTTTACATCTTTATGAATTTGGTAAAAACATTGGCATTGCATTTCAAATTCAAGATGATATTTTAGACACCTTTGGCGATGGAACCATAACCGGCAAGCAAGTGGGTGGCGATATTATTGCCAATAAAAAAACACTTTTATTAATAGAACTTTTCGAATCAGTTCATAAAGACGATAAGAAATTATTAGATGATTTGATGCAATTAACCGATACTGAACAAAAAGTACAAAGCGTAATTAATTTGTATGATAAATACTTAATTAAACAATTTGCCGAAGGTAAAAAACAACAATTTTTAGACTTAGCTTACCAACATTTAGCCGATGTGAGTGTTGAAGAAGGAAAAAAATCTATTTTAATAAATACTGCCGAAGAGTTAATGAATAGGGTGAGTTAGTTAAGTGATT
>CAMCEM010000128.1 GCA_945873755.1 Chitinophaga pinensis
ATTATTTTCAACATTTGAAACGGTGTAATTTCTATTTTAAATTAAACAATACAACAATCTAACAATACAACAATCTAACTATACAACAATCTAACAATACAACAATCTAACAATACAGCAATCTAACAATACAACAATCTAACAATACAGCAATCTAACAATACAGCAAATCTCCAAATCAAAAAATCAATAAATGAATTCTATAAAAACAATAGCTCAATTAAAAGCAAGCGGATACAAACCCAAAAGTGTAAAACAAGAAATGCGTGATAATTTAATAGCATTTTTAAAAGGAGGAAAAAATCCTTTTGAAGGCATACAAGGTTACGATGAAACTGTGTTGCCACAATTACAAACCGCCATTTTATCGCAACATAATATTATATTATTAGGTTTACGTGGTCAGGCTAAAACCCGTATTGCTCGTTTAATGTTAAACTTATTAGATGAATACATTCCAGTAGTAGAAGGTTCAGAAATTAACGATGATCCATTAGAACCATTGAGTCGCTTCGCAATTGATTTAATTGCTGAAAAAGGTGATGAAACACCGGTAATTTGGATGCATAGAGATGACAGATATACTGAAAAATTAGCAACGCCTGATGTAAGTGTAGCCGATTTAATTGGCGATGTAGATCCAATAAAAGCTGCAACTTTAAAGTTACATTATAACGATGAACGCGTAATCCATTTTGGATTAATCCCACGAAGTCATCGTTGTATATTTGTCATTAATGAATTGCCCGATTTACAAGCCCGAATTCAAGTTTCATTATTTAATATTTTGCAAGAAGGCGACATGCAAATACGTGGTTTTAAATTGCGATTACCATTGGATGTTCAGTTTGTATTTACTGCAAACCCTGAAGATTATACCAACCGTGGCAGTATTGTTACACCATTAAAAGATAGAATTGATAGCCAAATTTTAACTCACTATCCAAAAACATTAGAAATTTCGAAAACAATTACCCAACAAGAAGCAGCAATAAAACCTGAACAAAGAGCAGCAATTACATCGAACGAGTTATTAAATAACTTAATTGAACAAATAGCGATGGAAGCTCGCCAAAGCGAATTGGTTGATCAAAAAAGTGGTGTATCTGCAAGGTTAACCATAAGTGCTATGGAAAATTTATATAGTGCAGCCGAACGCAGAATGTTATTGAATGGAGAAAGTAATACTCATTTACGCATTGCTGATTTGTTTGCTGTTTTACCAAGTATTACAGGTAAAGTAGAGTTGGTGTATGAAGGAGAATTAGAAGGCGCTAATAATGTAGCCCAAAATTTAATTGGCAAAGCCATTAGAACTTTATTTAGCGAACAATTTGCGAATCCAGAAAAAGTAAAAAAATCTAAAAAACCAAATCCTTATGCGGAGATTATCAATTGGTTTAACGATGGTGAAATGATTAGCATTTTATCAACAGGTTCGAACAAAATTTATGAAACAGAATTGTTAAAAGTAAAAGGATTAAAAGAAATAGTAAAAACTACTTTAGGCAAATGTAGCAAAGCCGATGAATTATTGATGATGGAATTTGTATTGCATGGCCTCTCTGAATTTAGTCAATTAAGCAAACACCAATTGAACAGTGGCTTTGAGTTTAAAGATTTAATGAGCAGCATGTTTAATATGAATGCGAGTAGGGCAGAGGAGGAGTAGAAATTAAGGTTATATTTCTATTTGTAATCCATCAAAAGCCAATTGAATGTTATTTGGTAATTCGTTATTTACATCTTTATGCTTACCTAATTGATGGCTAATATGAGTAAAATATGTTTGTTTGGCATTTAATTCTTGAGCTAAATCTACTGCTTCGTATAAAGTAAAATGAGATATGTGGTGTTCTCTCCTCAAAGCATTTAATACCAATACATCACAATTTCTAATTTTATCTTTTACACTTTCATCTATTTTATTGGCATCGGTAATATAAACAAAATTATCTATTTTAAAACCGAGTACAGGCATTTTGTGGTGCCATACTCTTATTGGATTTATTGTTTTTTCAAAAAGGATAAAGGGCTGTTCGTTAATAATGTGTATATCCATTTCTGGTACACCAGGATATTTTGGTTCCTCAAAAGCATAAAAAAATTCTCTTTTAATTGCTTTTTCAACTGCAATTTCACAATACACATCAATGGGCTTTTTCATTTTAAAGTTAAAAGCCCTAATATCGTCAAGTCCAGCTAAATGATCTCTGTGAGCATGAGTAAACAATATTGCTTCACAAGTTTTAATTCCGCTTTGCAACATCTGTTGTCTAAAATCGGGCCCAGTATCAATTACAATATTATTATTGTTATATTGTATTAAAATAGAAGAGCGTAATCTTTTATCATTTAAATCGGGAGATTTACAAACAGAACAATCGCATGCTATAATTGGAACTCCTTGAGAGGTACCTGTTCCAAGAAAAGTAACTTTCATTTATACAATACTTAAAGGAATTTTATTAGCTATTAAAATTATAATAATAGCTCCTACAATAATTCTGTACCAGCCAAACATTTTAAAACCATGCTTTGATAGATAAGAAATAAACCCATTGATAGCAACCATAGCAACTATAAATGCAACAATATTTCCAATTGTTAAAAGCATTAATCTTTCTGAATTAAAAAATTCAATTCCTTTATCTTGGTATAAGTCTAACGATTTTTTTGCAGTTGCTCCAAACATAGTAGGTACTGCTAAGAAAAACGAAAATTCAGCAGCTGTTTTTCTATTCAACTTTTGAGTTAATCCGCCAATTATAGTAGATGCGCTTCTTGAAACTCCGGGAACCATAGCAATACATTGAAATAAACCAATAATAAAAGCATTTACATACGATACTTCTTGTTCTTCAGTATCTGTAACAGTTTTTTCAGGAATCCATTTATCGATTAAAAGTAAAATTATTCCACCAACTAATAATGAAATAGCTACTACTAAAGGGCTTTCTAATAATTCATCAATTTTATCGCTAAAAATAATTCCAAAAACAGCAGCAGGAGTAAAAGCAACTAATAGCTTAAAATAAAAATCAAAAGTTTTAAAAAAACGTTTAAAGTATAAAACTACAACTGCTAATATTGCTCCTAGTTGAATATTAACAGTAAAAAATTTAGTAAAATCATCGGGTGTTATTCCTAGTATTGATGTTGCTAAAATCATGTGACCAGTTGATGAAACTGGCAAATATTCGGTTAAGCCTTCTACTATTGCTATTATAATTGCTTCTAAAATTGTCATAAATGTAAAAAATTTACAAAAAAATAGAAGTTACTTAAACTAAATAACTTCTATTTTTAATGTTTTGTGTATAAAAAATATTAATCTTTTTTAGGTTTCATTATTGCAAAAATCTCAACAACAAATCCTATTAAAATAAGAATTGGGGCAACGGTAACTTTAATTGAATCGTTTAAAATATTCTCTTTACCAGACATTAAAGTAAAACCAATAATAATAATTACCACTCCAACAATCATTAAAATATAATTGTCTTTTCCGAATATAAAGTTTCCTGTAGGAGAAGTTGATATAGTTTTTTCAGTACCTTTTTTTGAGTTTACGTTTTTATCAGCCATTTTTTTATTTTAAAAATTTATCAATAGTAATAAATTTTTTTCAATTCAACCTAGTACAAATCTTCTATTTTACTTTTTAAGTATTTATTAGTACTTATATAACTACTTACCATACTTACCAAAATGCCTGTAAATATTAATGTTATAAATAAAATTATAAATTGATTGGTGTTATAAAGGACTTCAATTTGTGGAAAATAATTTGGAATTAAATACAAAATTAAAATTAATATAATGATAGAAAGTATCCCTCCATATAATCCATTTAAAAAACTCCTAATCACCAACGGCTTAATTATAAACCAATGAGTTGCGCCTACTAATTGCATGCTTTTTATAGAAAAGCGTTTAGTAAAAAGATTTAAGCGAATATTACTATTAATTAATACTAATGAAATAATTACAAAAATTATTGCTAAACCTATAAGTATAAAACCAAATGAACCTAAATTATTTACTACATTTTTCGAAATAATTTCGTTGTATTTTACTTCAGAAACTTTATAAAAAGTTAATAAAACTTTTTTAAGTTCCTGTATACTTTTTTCATTAACACTTTCTTGCTTTAAAGTTATTTCAATTGATGAAGGCAAAGGGTTATAACCGGCAAGTTCAACAACATCCTGACCATACTCTTTCGACAATTCATTTGCTGCTTCTTCTTTACTAATAAATTTAACATCTTTAACATCTTTAATTTTTTTTATACTTTCAATGTTAAAATCAATCTCAGTTTTTGAAATGTCTTCATTTAAAAACACACTCATTACTATATTTTCTTTTATTAATTTATTTAACTGTTTTGATTGAATGTAAATAAGTCCAAACAGTCCAAGCATTAACAAAACCATTGATATGCTTATAATTGACGATAGAAAAGAAATACGTTTTCTTCTATTTACTTTTTGTAATTGTGTTACCACTTTTTATTTTATTTAATATTACAAATTTAGTTGTTACTTAAATGTAGTTAACTAATTTAATCCACAGTTTTGTTTATGGTGTTGTTAATTCTATTTTTGAAAAATAAAAAAAATAATCCAGTTTTTTAATAATTAATTAAATTCCGGAAATACAGAAAAGTATAAGCTAACAATGAAAGAATATAATTTTACAGAAATTGAAAAATATTGGCAACAATTTTGGGCTGATAATAAAATATATAAAGTAACTGAAGATGCCACTAAACCCAAGTATTATGTATTAGACATGTTTCCTTACCCTAGTGGAGCAGGATTACATGTTGGACATCCGTTAGGTTATATTGCAAGTGATATTTACTCACGTTACAAAACATTAAAAGGGTTCAACGTATTGCATCCAATGGGTTATGATAGTTTTGGGTTGCCTGCCGAGCAATATGCAATTCAAACTGGCCAACATCCTGAAATTACAACAGAACAAAATATAAACAAATACCGAGAACAACTTGAAAAGCTTGGTTTTAGTTACGATTGGGATAGAGAAGTACGAACCTCAAATCCAGATTATTACAAATGGACTCAATGGATATTTATTCAATTATTTAACTCGTGGTATAATCCCAAAACCAATAAAGCTGAACATATAGATACATTAATTAGTATTTTTGAAAACGAAGGTTTTTTTGGTGTTGATGATACAATATTAACTGGCGGGATTGAACTTGATTTTGGAGCATTTACTCGCGATGAATGGAAATTTTTTGAAGAAGAAACGAAACAAAAATTGCTTTTAGGTTTTAGATTGGCTTTTTTAAGTGAAGCTTTTGTAAATTGGTGTCCTGCATTGGGAACTGTTTTAAGTAACGATGAAATAAAAGATGGAGTAAGCGAAAGAGGAGGACATTCGGTTGAAAGAAAATTAATGAAACAATGGAGTATGCGAATTACTTCTTATGCTGAGCGTTTACTAACAGGATTGGATAATTTAGACTGGACTGAAAGTTTAAAAGAATCGCAGCGAAATTGGATTGGAAAATCGCAAGGTGCAAGTTTACATTTTAATGTACAAGATAGTAATTTAGATATTGAAGTATTTACCACTCGCCCTGATACTATATTTGGAATTAGTTATTTAGCAATAGCTCCAGAACATGATATGTTAATGGATATTGTACATCCAGATTATGAAAGTAATGTAATGGCTTATGTAGAGATGGCCAAAAACCGAAGTGAACGAGATAGACAAGCAGATATAAAACGGATTTCGGGAGAGTTTACAGGTGCTTATGCCATTCATCCATTTAATGGAAATGAAATTCCTATTTGGGTTGCTGATTATGTTTTGGTTGGTTATGGTACTGGGGCTGTTATGGCTGTTCCTGCTCACGATTCGAGAGATTTTGCTTTTGCAAAAAATTTCAATTTACCAATTATTCAAGTAATAAAACCAAACAATGATGATTGTGATATCAATGAAAATGCTTACGATGTCAAAGTAGGTACTTTATTTAACTCGCAATTTTTAGATGGATTAGAAGTAAAAAAAGCTATCAAACGCGCTATTCACGAAATTGAAAGCCGTGGTTTTGGAAAAGGAAAAACCAATTACCGCTTGCGCGATGCTATTTTTGGAAGACAAAGATATTGGGGTGAACCAATTCCAGTTTATTATAAAAATAATATTCCTTTTGTTTTAAATTACAATGAATTGCCTTTAGAACTACCCAAAATTGATAAATTCTTACCTACTGAATCGGGTGAACCACCTTTGGGAAGAGCTAAAGATTGGAAATATAAGGGAGAATATAACTACGAAAATTCAACTATGCCAGGTTGGGCTGGAAGCAGTTGGTATTTTTTGCGCTATATGGATAATAAAAACAACAACGAGTTTGTAAGCAAACAAGCAGTTGATTATTGGCAACAAGTTGATTTATATTTAGGAGGCAGCGAACATGCCACTGGCCATTTGTTATACATACGTTTTTGGACTAAATTTTTGTTTGATTTAGGCTTAATTCCTTGCGATGAACCAGCAAAAAAGTTGATAAACCAAGGAATGATAACGGGAAGAAGTAGTTTTGTATACAAAGTTAAAGATTCAAATAAATTTGTCTCATTTAATTTAAAAGACAATTTTGAAAATTATCCAATAAATGTAGATGTAAATTTTGTTAAAAATGATGTTTTAAATATTGAAGCATTTAAAAACTGGAGAGACGATTATGCAAATGCTGAATTCATTTTAGAAGATGGAAAATACATTTGTGGAACCGAAATTGAAAAAATGTCAAAATCAAAATACAATGTTGTTAATCCTGATGAAATTGTAGCTAATTATGGTGCTGATACTTTGCGTTTGTATGAAATGTTTTTAGGTCCGTTGGAGCAAAGTAAACCTTGGAATACCAATGGAATTGAAGGAGTTCATCGATTCTTAAAAAAGTTTTGCCGTTTGTTTTTTGATGTGGAAGGAAATTTAATTGTAACTAATGAAGATCCAACAAAAGCGGAGTTAAAAACATTACACAAAACCATTAAAAAAGTAACTGACGATATTGAAAATTTTTCGTTTAATACTTCGGTAAGTAATTTTATGATTTGTGTAAATGAGTTAACCGATTTAAAATGCAACAAGCAAAGTGTTTTACAAGAATTATTGATAATACTTTCACCTTACGCTCCACATATTGCTGAGGAATTATGGAACAAATTAGGAAATAAAGAAAGTATTACAAAAGCAACTTTTCCTATTTTTAATGGAGAATATCTGATTGAAAACGAGTTTAGTTATCCAATTTCTATAAATGGAAAACACAGAACTAACTTAACTTTTAGTATGGATTTATCAGCATTGGAAATTGAGTCTGCCGTATTAGCCAACGAATTAGTTCAAAAATGGTTGGAAGGTAAAACACCTAAAAAGGTCGTTTTTGTTAAAGGTAAAATAGTAAATTTAGTTACCTAAAATTTGGGGCAACCTAAAGGATCTGCATTTCCGTTAAAGTTTATATATAACGACAATGCATAATAAACATAGCCATTGTTGGGTTGCCAATAATTAGTGGTGGCATTGCCAGGTAAATAATTTGAGCCACTTAATGTGTAAGTGTTTTCTAAGTATAAAGAAAAGTTTTTAGCTAAACGAGTGCCAATATTAAAGCCAATAACACCACAAACTGTAGGAGTTGCTTTTGATATTTGTTTACCAGAAGTTACAAAAAATTCACCTCTACCTACACTACTAAATGGCACTAATGTTTCATTTGGAGGGTTTATAGTATACATGGTAGAATTATAAAATAAAGCTCCTAAACCAAAAACCATATTGAATGTAAATTTTGATCTTTGAGATAAGTTGATATTGTTATTTAAACTTCGTTGATACATGAAAGTAGCTTCATTGATGGTTGAGCCAAAAGCTATTGTATTTCCCGACTTTAAATTCCATAATTTTGTAGACAAAAATCTAAATCCAATTTCTCTTTTATCATTTAAGGCATAGTGTATTTGAAAATTCAATCCTGGGTTTATTTCACTTTTATCGTATGTATTTAATGAAATTTTACCATCCATTTGAGGACCAACATATAAACTTGCACCTACACCACCACCAAACCTTAATCTATTTCCAAATTGAGCAATACAATTATTTGAAAATGTAAATATGACAATTAATATAAAGCCCAATTTTAGTGTAGATATTTTCATCAATAATTGAATTTTTTTATGGGCAATTTAATATTTCTTTTAAATTTTTTAATATAACGCAAATAAAAAATTAATAATATAAAAAAAATAAAATTTAATTTGTTGATTGTTAGTTAAATTGCAGTAATGCAAATACATTATTCATTAAGCAATACTGATTATGTACCTCAGTTTAATAATGTAAA
>CAMCEM010000129.1 GCA_945873755.1 Chitinophaga pinensis
GGTATAAAATTTACCTTTTTGCGATTGAGTTTTTACAATTTTATAATAAATGGCACCATACCAATGGTCGGCATCGGTTTCGGTATAAAAAGGGTTTTCTAAACTATCGCTTCTATCTATTAAAGGAAAAAAATCGCGCATATTAAAAAGCTTCACTTCTCTTTTAATTTTAGTTGGATTCATTTGTATTACACCAAAGTTTCTAAAGTGCTCATCATCGCTTGCTACATTCCAAGTTATTATTCTAAAATAATTATCGGGTGCATATACAATTGAAACATTTTTTAATGAATCGAATTTATAAAAATACGAATTGTTTATTTTTAAAGTTCTCGATAACATTTTAATAAAATTTCTTCCACTATTAATTCTAGTAATTTCATCTAAACTAGTAACCATGTGGTGTGCTAATCCTCCTAATCTTATTTCAGCATCTTTTAATGTATCATATGTTAATGAGTCAATTTTTTGAGCATTGACACTTAACATAAAAGTAAAAAACAGAATTAAAATCGAATATTTCTTCAACATTGTATTTAAACGGGTTTTACTATATTTTAGCTTATTTGGTAGCAGTAGCTCTGCGTTTTCTTTCTGTTAAAATTAAATTTAGTTCTCTACCAGTTTGTCCTTTTACACTGGTATTTTCAGCTGCTCGCCTAAATAAATAGGGCAACACGGCTCTTACTGGTCCGTAAGGTAAATACTTTGCAACATTGTAACCTGCATTAGCCAAATTATAACTTAAATTATCGCTCATGCCATACAATTGACTGAAATAAATTCTTTTATCGTTATTGGCAATGTTGTTATCAAGCATTAGTTGCGCCAATAATTTACTGCTATTTTCGTTATGTGTTCCAGCACAAAAGCTTATTTTATTTATATTTTCAATACAAAAACTCAATGCGTTGTTATAATCAGCATCACTGTTTTCTTTTGAATTTTGAATAGGATTTGTATAGTTCATTTCTAATGCTCTTTTGGCTTCTTTTTCCATGTAAGCACCTCTTACTAATTTTACGCCATAAAAGTAATTATTTTGGTTTGCAGCAACTAAACTATTCTTTAAAAATTCCAATCTATCGTGTCGATAAAGTTGAATTGTATTAAAAACAATTGCTTCTGTTTTGTTAAATTTTTCCATCATTTTGGTTGCCAAAGCATCAATGGTATTTTGAATCCACGATTCTTCAGCATCAATAAAAATTCTAACATGGTTTTCAAAAGCTGTACTACAAATTTTTTCAATTCTTGCTTTTACTTTTTCAAATTCTGTTTGCTCCTCAGTTGTTAAAGTTAAATTGTCATTTACTTTACTTAATAATTCAAAACGAGCAACGCCAGTTACTTTAAACACACTAAAAGGAATTTTCGAATTTCCTTTGGCTTTATGAATAGTTTCAATGGTTTCTTGAGTTGTAAAATCAAAATCGGCTTCAGCTTCTTTTCCTTCCACTGAATAATCTAAAATGGTTCCAATATTGTATTTATATAAATTATCAATTGCCTTTTCGCAATCTGTAATACTTTCGCCACCAACAAATTGCTGGTAAACAGTTTTTTTAATCAATGTTTTTATTGGTAAATGTAATGAAAATGCTGTTTCTACTAAAGGTGTACCTATTTTAACTAACCAGTTAATACCAATAGCTTTAAACAAAAAATTGGACATTCTTAATTCAGAATCGCTTTTCGATTTAAAGGCTATTTCAGTATTAGAAAAGTCGAGGTTTAATTTTTTATTATTCATAAATTGCTTTCAAAAATAAAGTTTAAATTGCAACGCAATAATAAGTTAATATAAAGATTGTTTTACGCTATTGATGAAAGTTATTTACGACAAAAAATTTAAAGTATATTTTGGTACCGAAGTATTAGGAGAATTAGTTCAAACGCTAATAAATAAGGAATATAGTTCTGTTTATATTTTAGTTGATGAAAACACAGAAAAATATTGTTTACCTATTTTAAAACCATATTTAGAAAAATACATATTAATAAGAATTAAAAGCGGAGAACAAAACAAAAATTTAGAAAATGCTACAATAATTTGGAATAGCTTACAGCAAAACTTAGCAAACCGAAATACAGTTTTATTAAATTTAGGAGGAGGCACTTTAAGCGATTTAGGAGGTTTTTGTGCTGCAACTTATAAGCGTGGCATTGATTTTATAAATATACCCACTACCTTATTGGCAATGGTTGATGCTTCAATAGGAGGTAAGCAAGGAGTTGATTTAAATAGCTATAAAAACCTAATTGGTATTTTCAAACACCCTGAACAAGTATTTATTTATCCTCAGTTTATTGAATCTCTTCCAAATATTGAAAGAAGAAATGGACTTGCTGAAATTTTAAAACATGCATTGATAGATGAAAAAAAGTTATTCGATAAATTAATTAATAATAGCCAAATTGATTATTCACATATTGAAAAATTAATTGAAAAGTCAACTAAAATAAAGATAAAAATTGTTAATAAAGATCCATATGAAAAAGGATTAAGAAAATTATTAAATTTTGGACATACTATTGGACATGCATTAGAAACTTATAGTTTATTGAACAATACAAAACCACTTAAACATGGTGAAGCGGTTGCAATTGGAATTATTTGCGAATCATATTTATCGTACAAATTATTGAGTTTAAGTTTAGAAGAATTGAATTTAATAGTTCAATTTATTAAAATAAATTTTGACAAATACAATTCGAATTGGAATGTAAATGAGTTTATTAAAATAATGCAAAACGACAAAAAGAATAATAACTCCGGCATAAATTTTACATTACTAAAAAAAATTGGGAAGGCACAAATTGATTGTATTTGTTCAACTGAAATGATTGAAGAATCATTAAACTATTATAAAAATTTAGAATTTTAATTTTGAATGTATAGGTTAAGTTTCACGAACCCTAATTTAAATTCAATTGAAATTGATTTACCTACTTCAAAAAGTATAAGCAATAGAGCTTTAATTTTAAACGCACTTTTAAAAAATAAAATAAAATTATTTGAACTTTCTTCAGCAGACGATACTCAAATAATGATTTCAGCTTTAACTTCAAATAACAAAGAAATTTATTTAAAAAACGCAGGAACTTGTATACGGTTTTTAGCAGCTTATTTTTCTGTTTTACCACAAATAAATGTATTACTTTATTGTGATGAAAGAATGAAGGAAAGGCCAATAAAAGAGTTGATTGATGCACTAAATAATTTAGGTGCAGACATTAAATATTTAGAAAACGAAAATTATCCTCCTTTAGCTATTTCGGGTAAAAAAATTGAAGGTAATACTGTTCATTTAAATGCTTCAAAAAGTAGTCAATTTGTTTCGGCACTTATGCTTGTAGCACCATTTATAAAAAATGGTTTGACAATATACTTATATGAATCAATTGCATCGTACGATTATATTAAAATGACATCTTTATTGATGAATGAATTCGGATTAAAATGTGACTTAATAAATAATAAAATTGAAATAGAAGAATATGTAAATTCTCCTATTTTAAATGAATATACTATTGAAAAAGATTGGAGTGCAGCGGCTTTTTGGTATTTAACTGTATGCATAAATCCTAACATAAATATTAATTTGAAAAGTTTGGATTTAAATAGTATTCAGGGTGATAAAATTACAGCAGAATATTTTAAAAAGTTAGGAATTGAAACTATTCAAACTGAAACAGGAATTAAAATTAATAATAGTTTGAAGTGCAATAACAACTTAAGTTTTGATTTAGAAAATTGTATTGATTTGGCTCCTGCACTGAGTGTTGCTTGTGCTGTTTTAAATTTAAACGTTAGTTTATTTGGATTGAATAATTTAAAAATAAAAGAAAGTAACAGATTAATAGCAATAGTAAACGAATTATTGAAATTTGGGTTTAGTGTTGAAAATACCAATGATTCAATTAATATTAAAAGTATTGAAACAAATATTGATTACAATAAAAAAATAATAATTAAAACATATAACGACCACCGAATAGCTATGGCATTTGCCCCACTTACAATGTTATTTAATAATGTAGAAATAGAAGAAATTGAATCTGTAGGTAAATCGTATCCTGATTTTTTTATAGATTTAAATAAAATTGGCATTGATATTAAGCCAATTCTTTTGAATACTGAACAGAAGTAGGAACAGGTTTTTGAATATTATTTTTATCTAATGCTATTTTAATGTTTTCTGTAACACCAAAATATACATTCCAATAGTTTTGAACTGTAGCATAAGGCCTTACTGCAAGTGTAATCATTCCATTTTCCGAACTTAAAACAGAAACTTCTGGTGAAGGAGTTTTTAATACAGTATTTAAATTATTGCATTCATCTAAAATTATATTTTTTACATTTTCTAAGTTGGTATTTGATGCTACATTAATAATTAAATCAACTCTTAAACTACCTTGTTTACTATAATTAATAATAGTTCCATTCGATACAGCTCCATTTGCCAAAATTACTGTTTTGTGATCAGGAGTTAATAAAATGGTATTAAAAATTTGAATTTCTAAAACAACACCAGTTTGACCTTGGGCTTCTAACAAGTCGCCAACTTTAAAAGGCTTAAACACTAAAATTAAAACACCTCCAGCAAAATTTGATAAAGAACCTTGTAACGCCAAGCCAACTGCTAAACCTAAAGCTCCAACTACAGCTACAAACGAAGTGGTTTGAATGCCCAACATTCCCGCAACGGTTATAAGTAACATTATTTTTAATGCAACACTTATCATGCTACTTAAAAACGATTGTAACGAAACGTCTAATCCGTTTTTCTTTAACCCTTTGGCAGTTATTTTTGTAGCCCAATTAATAACATATAATCCAATTACAAAGACTAAAATAGATCCCACTAACTTAGGACCAAAAATGTAAATAAAATTTAATAAATTTTGAGTAATAGAGGTGATTTCCATAGTTATTAATTATTTTTCAAATATGAAAAAAATAATAACAATTTCTAAGTTTAAAGTAAATGTTTTATTAAAAAACTATTCTACCAAAGCGTAGTTGATAATAACATTAGTAAGTTCACTATTAAAAGCCAATTGTTTTGCTAAAGTTTTATCAATCTGAATGATAATTCCATCATCAGAATCAACTAAATTACTTGTAATTCGAGCATATATTTTTTTATAATTTTCGGTACTAGTAATTAAAATTAATGTTCCAATAGGTAAATTTTTATGAGCAATTCCTATAAATTTATCGTCTTTAAATAAACACAATCCCTTTTCTTCAGTATTTTTAACTTGGCTCGATTTATCAGTTTTTTTAATGGCACTATTGGTTTTATTGTCAATAGAATTTAAGGCAAAATATGGTTTACGAGCTCTAGCTGCATTTACAATTAAATCTTGGCCAACTCTTATTCTATTTTGATATAAATTATTCCAATTTGCAATATCGTTAATTGATATTTTATATTTTTTTGCTATGGTTTCTATTTTTTCTCCGGGCAAAACTACATGCGTATAACTTTCTTTTGTTTCGCCTGGATTTGAATTTGCATGAACTTCATTTAAGTTCATGTTTTTTGCCATGTCTTCAATGGTTTTTTTAGCATTACTGTCTAATATACTTGTAGTTGCAATTAATTTATCACCCCAATTATATCTTATTAACGAATCGTTTGTTGTTGTTTGTTTTTCAACTTTTGAAACACCTTTAACATTTTCAAATGCATTGCTATTAGTAGCTATATTTTCATTTTCATTTTTTTCATTTGCATTACTAATAGTAGCTTTAATTTTTTCTTTTTCTATTTGGTCGTAATCTAATCCAGTTAGTGTTTTAATATTCTTTTTATTTGTTGGCACTAAAAGTATTTGTCCGGTATTTACCTTACTTGATTTTAAATTGTTTGCCGATATAATTTTTGAATTAGTAGTGTAATTTATTTTTGAAATTCTTGTTAAATCTTCACCACTTATTACCAAATGTTTTATATATAATGAGCCCAATTTTTTTACTATTACAAAATCTCCAACTAAAGTTTCATTTGGTTTTAAATCTGTTTTTATGTCCACTTTAGTTTCTTCATTATTATTATTAAAATTATTTTGGTTATAATCTGTTTTAATTTCTTCAGCAATTGTTTCTTTTATAGGAACTACTACTGGTTCAGTAATTACAGGTTCTGAACGGGAAGGAATTCTAATAATTTTACCAGCTTTTAGTTTTTCAGTAGTTATTTTATTTCTTTCAATTAATTCGGCTGCAGTGCAATTATAATATGCTGCCAAGCTATTGATATTATCTCCTTCACCAATTTTATAAACTATATAACTCTTAGATCCGTTAATATCTATATTTATCTCTTCGCCATAAGCAGCAGGTATAATCGTTTTTTTTGTAGAATCTATTACATTAACTTCTTTAGTTTCATCATTTTTAAGATTATTGCCAAGTATTGGAATTGTATTTTCTGAGGAAATTGTTTCTTTTACAGGAACTACAACTGGTTCAGTAATTACAGGTTCTGTTATTATAGGTTCTGAACGTACAGGAATTTTTATAATTTTACCTGCAATAAGTTTTTCTGTAGTTATATTATTACGTTCAATTAATTCAGCAGCAGAGCAATAGTAATAAGTTGCTAAGTCTTTTATATTATCTCCTTCGCCTACTTTATAAACTATTAAACTATTTGATCCTTTATATTCTGTTCTTAATTCTTGTCCATAAATTGTTGGTTTGTTCGATTTTTTGGTAGAATCAGCGGTATTAACTTCTTTTGGATCAGCATTTTTAAAATTATCGCCAAACTTTGGAAGCGTATTTTCCTCAACTGGAGCTTCTTTTTCAATTATTTTAGGTTGTTCTAAACTTTTAACTCCATATGCAGGAACTTTTATATTTTTAATACCTTTTAAACTGCCACCAGTTTGCGGATTTGCATCAATTAGTGAACGTTCAGTTATGTTAAACTTTTGTGCAATGAATTCCCAAGTATCACCACTAATTACAGAGTATATAATGTATTCTTTACCTTTAATAGTTTTAGTAATATATTGTTGATTTTGCTGAGCAAAAGTTAAGTTTATTGAAAAAACTAAGAATGCAATAACAGCTAATAAATGTTTCATTTTACTTTAAAATTATTTCAATCAAAAATACATTAATTACTTACAAACTATTATTTCATTAATTGAATTTATTGTCAATAAATGTGGATTGTCTATTTTGTGGGATGGGAAGAAATTAATTCAGAATATAAATTTTCGTATTCAATTGTCATTTTTTTTGCACTAAAATTTATCAATTCTATATTTTCTTCAATTTTTAAATTATTAAAAATATCAGTTAATTCATTAACACTTTTTGTTTCAAAGAATTTTGCTTGTTTACTATTAGATTCAAAAATTTCTATGTGTTGAGGTATATCTGAAACAATACAGGTTAATCCAGTCATTCCGGCTTCTAAAACTGAATTTGGAAATCCTTCAGATAATGAAGCTGAGATATAATAGTCCGCAATTTTTAAATACTCATGTGCATTATTAACATTTCCTGGGAATAATATATTTAAACCAATAGAAGCTTCAATACATTTTCTTTTTAATGGACCTTCCCCTAAAAAATATAATTGGTAATCGGTATTATTTTTAAAACTTTTAAATGATTTAATAATAGTAAATGGATCTTTTCTATCAGTTAGTTGTCCTAAACTTATTATTATTATTTTATTTAATGGAATATTTAATTTTTTCTTTAGTTCAGTTTTTTCAAGTTCATTTATAGGGTAATATAATTTTGACTCAACACCATTTTGAATGCATTGAATATCACTATCAATATTTTGATAATGATTTTTTAAATATTTTGAAACTACAGTTTTTGCAGTAGCATTTTTAAAAGCTACTAGCTCTTTTTTTGCAAAATACCTTCCTATCAATTTACCATAAGTATCAGAATAATTTTTTTCGAGTATAGCTTGCAAAGTAACAATGCGTTTGTAATTACTTAAATATTTAAAAGCAAAATAACTTCCTCGCAATCCTTGTGTATGTATAATATCTGGCTTTATTTTATCAACTTCTTTAATTAATTTTTCTTTGCCGTTTAAAACCCATTCAGCCCTACTTAAATTTAAAGATATAATTTTTATTGGAAGTTTTTTAAAATCTTCAATTTTACTTTTCGAATTTTCTGGAGAGAGTGTTATTATATAAATATCAAATTTAGAATAATCAATATTTTTGTAAATATTGTAAATTACATTTGTTAAACCTGATGTTTCTAAAGTAGAATTAATAACTAATATTTTATTTTTAATAGGCTTCATATCTTAGTTATTGTATCTAATT
>CAMCEM010000130.1 GCA_945873755.1 Chitinophaga pinensis
TGTGTTTGATAACAATGCCAATGCAACGGTAAACTTTTCTACTGATTCCGTTTTGGCTACTGATAGAAGAGAATTGGTTATTTTTGCTCCACAAGAAGATTACTTATATATTGATAATCCGCCAAGTGCTAAAGTTCAAATAACAGCAGAACTAAGTTTATTTTGGTATATAATTTTTGATGAGAACTTAAATCCTATACTAAATGCAACCACAATACCTGATGGCAATGAAATAACAATTACTTGCCCTTGTGGGCAAGGCACAGGAGATTGCACAGTTAGCTCAACAGGTTCAGGTAACTGCAAAAAAATCAATTGTGATACTACAACTAATTGCACCTTATGTAATCCTCCAAAAGTTACAAAAGGTACCGTAACTTCTCAAGAAACTTTTGTTTTGATTAAAGCAAATAATGTTACACTTTAAAATTAATTTTTCATGTTTAATTGTGTTAATTTATTGTTGTTACATTAATTTATGTATGGCACAAAATGTAAATATAGATTCAATTTTTTGGAGTGCACAAAATAAATTATTTATCAATGAACAGTTCAATTTTAAATGCAAATATTCTTCTTTGAATGTTGGTAGTATTGATACTTTTAAATTGATAAACACAGTTAAATTAAAGAAAATTGAACGTGGTTATTTAAAAAAAATTGATGTAGCTTTTCCGAATAAAAAAAATATTGAGGTTGTTTCTTATTACGACATTGACCAAAAATTTTATTATGTAAAAAATATTGAGAAAAATGAAGTTGAATTTGTAAAGATATATAATGAAGGTACTGGAGTAGTAGGCTATTTTCATAGTGGATTAATTAATTTTATTGATTCTAATATCGTTAATAACTACAATTCAACCATGGTTAAAACTGAGTTTGTAGGCATAGATACATTTAATAATTTAAAATGTTTTGTTATCAATTCGTATGTACCTAATTTCTCAGAACCCAAAAATCATACTACCACTCGGTTTTTTAATTGTGCTGACTCTATGTTAGTTAGAATTATAATAAAATATGAACTTAAAAGTGAGCCTGTATTTTTTGACTTTAAAATTGTGGAATATGATTTTCGAAAAGATAAGCCAGATAGCTTTTTTGTTTTACCAAATTTAAATAGTTATTCCGTAATTTTCGACACTTCAGAAGAAATAAAAAATACATTCGTTTTATTAAACAATAAGATTAAACCTACTATTAATGGTATTAATATAAAAACTAAACAAGTTGAAAAAATTAAACTTACGAATAAAATTACTTTAATCGACTTTTGGTATATGGCCTGTTATGGCTGTGTTCTTTCTTATCCGGTTGTAGATAGTTTGTATAATCATTTCAAAAATGATCCCACTGTTCAGATTTTAAGTTTTAATGGAATAGACATTAATCCTAAACTTAACATTCGACTAAGACAATATATAAAAGATTATAACATGAATACGAATAGTTACACGATTAGTTCAAATGATTTCAATACGTTTAAAGAAAAAGCGATGCCTTTTTTTTTAATAATTGATAAAAATGGAATAATAAAATTTCATACTGTTGGATATCATACAAACTTGTTTAACGAAATTAAAACACAAATTTTAAAACTAAAAAATCAATAAAATTATGAATTATTTTAATCCGAACACGCCTTATACTTTTAGAGGTAAAGGAGGAAATTTTACCAATGTTATTACTGTAGTATTTGATGCGAATGGCAATGCAACTGTAACAAAAACTCAAGAAACAATTTTACCAACAGACCAAGAAGCAATTTATTTATTTGCAACTACTAGTGATTATTCTTTTGATACATCAACTAATATGGTTGAAATATTGGGAGATTTAGATAAGTTTTGGTATCTTTATTTTGACAATAACAATCCACCATTTGATAATGCTACTGTTGCAAAAGACGAACCCAAAAAAGAATTAGAAGTTAGCTGTTCATGTAAATCTGCTGGGGCGTGTAGTGTTTCTTGGTTTTTGCAAGGAAGTATGCTATGTGTTTCTTGTATTGTGGGGGCTGATTGCATGAACTGTAATGAGCCAGTTTGGAGTAGAGAAATGCATATTAATTCCATGAGTGTTTTGATAAAAGCAGAAAGCATTAGTATGTAATATTAGGTTGAATAGTAAATACAAAAAATCCTCAATCAATTTAGTTCGATTGGGATTTTTTTTGCTAAAAAATATTCTAAAACTGTTATTGGAATTAACAAACAAGTTAATGCATAAACTGTATCTTCAATAGGGATGGAAACTATGCGCAAGCCAATTATTTCGTTAGTATTATAAAACACTACAGGTTCAGGAGTTACAGCACCTGTTAATACCCCATTTACCAACAAGAATGGTATTAGGTGCACCAAATAGGCAAACCAAAAATAACCCATGTATTCTTTTTTTAGATAAAACTGATGAAGAGCCAATAAAATAATCGCCAAAGAACAATTGACCAATGTGTAAGTTTTATTATAAAAAAATACACAAGCCAATGCTAAAATTACTATAAAAAAATAATTGATGTAAGTAACCAATGGCTTAAAAAAGTTATCGGAAAAATAAGCTTTTAAACAAGCATAAATAAATACACTTGCAAATGGAACAACTATAAAAAAACTCCATTCTTCAATTGGTAAATCGTTTAATCGAAAACGCCAAACATAATCGTTATTAAAACTCCAAATACCTGCTCTTGTAAACCATCCATCCCATAAAATAAAAAGGATCATATTTACTAAAATACCTATAAATAAAGGCTTAAACCATTTGTAAAAAGCCACTTTTTTGTCAAAGCTTAAAGCAAAAGGTCCTATAAAAGAAACAAGCATTAACCAAGCATATAAACTCATAGCTTTATTTTGTTGAGTTTGGATTTTTCCAATATTTCAAATGTACTATTAACATTCCAAAGTTTTCCCCATGTTCTTTACCTAAATACTTATGGTGAATTTTATGTGCCCTGCGAATGGCTTTTATGTATCTATTATCCAAGCGCGACCAAAGTTTAAAACGTTGGTGAATAATAATTTCGTGTATAATAAAATAAGCAAAGCCATATAATGAAATACCAATTCCAATATATAACCTTAAATCATTATACATTAAACCTGTTACGTAGCAATAAGCACTTGGAATGGCAAAAATTAAAAAGAAACTATCATTTTTTTCAAAGAAACCTGGTTCTACTTGATGATGATCTTTGTGCAAAAACCAAAGAAAGCCATGCATTACAAATTTATGAGTGAACCAAGCCATAAATTCCATGAACCAAAATGTAACAAATACTACTAAAAAATTAAACCACATATATTTAAAAAACTGCTTTACAATATAAACACTTTAAAAAGAAATTGTTTTATAAAAAATCTAATACAACCAATTCATACCAGCAAAAAACATTACTTGAAAAACATAAAGCCAAGGTGCTATTTTATTGGTTAATGGCAATTGCAATTGTTGGTATATATACATAAAAGCAAATGCAAAAATATACCAAGCTGTATAATTTTGAATTGGAATAACATTGTTTTTCCAATACCAAAAATCTAATTGAGGTGCAATATGTTCAATTAAAATATCTACACATAACATTAGCAATGCGCTAACAGACACTTTTACAATTAGGTGAGTTTCTTTACGTTTTATTATTTTATCAAAGAATAATTGTGCTACATGCATAGAAACATAACAAAGCATTACCCAGTTTAAACCTATAATTACAGGTACTTCAGCTACTTTTATACCAAGGTTATTGCCATACAAATATTGCCCAAAAATACGTCCGGTGGTTACGCCTAATAGTTCTAAAATATAACCCGCTTGAAAAACCCCAATTACCCAAATCCAAAATAAAGTATTTTTAGGTTGATGAAAATAAAATAATACTGCCGCACTAACTATTAAATTAATTGGCGATAGTTTTAGTAAATCGAGCTTAAATATGGTTGTTCCAAATAGTCCAACAGCATACAAAATAGCTAAAACAAGTATAGCAATAGTTTCTTTTTTCATTTTTTTCATTTTTAACTCGTAATTGCAAGTAAAATACTATGTTTTCTATGTGTCTATGTGGTTTTTTTATTGTTTTAAAACAGGTATGTTTTTACATACCATAATCATCCTTAATTAATTCAACTGCAATTTTTGCCGAATTTAAACACAAAGGAATTCCACCACCGGGATGAACCGAACCGCCACAAAAATACAAACCTTTTATATTAGAACTAAAATTTTTATGTCTTAAAAAAGCAGCAAACATATTATTGCTTGCGTTACCATAAAGTGCACCTAAATGGCTGCTTGTTTTTGTTTCAATGCTACGAGGGTCTAAAACATTTTCGGTTATAATAAATTCTTCAATATTGGTTTTCAGCAAACGATTTATTTTAGTAATTATATTTTTTCGTGCTTCAGCAATTAATTCATCCCAATTTTGTCCTTGATTATTTGGTGTGTTTATCATTACAAACCAGTTTTCGCAGCCAGTTGGTGCATCGTCTGGTTTATATTTAGAGGTTATGTTAATGTAAATTGTTGGGTCCTTATAAATGGTTTTATCTTTAAAAATCTGCTTAAATTCTTCCTCGTAATTATTTGTAAATAAAATATTATGTAAATCTAACTCTTCAAATGGTTTGTTTATTCCCCAATAAAAAATTAATGCAGACGATGATTTTTCTTGTGCTAATATTTTTTCTGGATGTTTTACTTTAGGAAGTAGTTTTTTGTAAGTGGGGAATATATCCATGTTCGATAAAACTATAGCTGCTTCATAGCAATCGCTTTCGGTTTTTACTCCTTTAACTTGTTTGTTTTTTTCATTTAAAATTATTTCAATTACCTTTTTATTAAACTCAAATTTTACACCTAAATCCACAGCCAATTGGTAAATACTTTGGCTTATTTGGTGCATGCCATTTTTAGGAAAAAAAGTTCCAATATTGCTTTCCAAATGCGGTATCATATTGAGCAAAGCAGGCGATTGATATGGATTACTGCCATTGTACGTAGCAAATCTATTAAAATATTGAACCAACCTTTTATCGGTAAAAATTTGTTCATTTTCATGGTTCATATTATTAAACAAATTTAGCATTGGAACACAAAAAAAACCTTTGAAAGAAGCCCAATTCATAAAGTTTTTTATTTTATGTAAACTGTTTTCAATAAAAATAGGAACTGTGGTTTTATACCTGAACGCTGCTTTTTGCAAATAGTTAAAAAAAGGTTTTGTATTAGTTAAACCAAGTTTTTGATGTAGTTCATTTGCCATATTTTCTTGATTATGATACGCTGTAAATCGAGTACCATCCTCATAAAAATAATTACATGCTTTTTCTAACTGAATGTATTCAAAGTGGTTTTCATTTTGCTTTGCAATTATGTAAAGATCTAATACCAATTGAGGCAAAGTAAAAAGCGATGGTCCAGCATCGAACCTAAATCCATCTTTTGAAAATTCGGTTAATTTTCCACCAAAATAGGCGTTTGCTTCTAAAACGGTAACATTAAATCCAGCAGCTTGTAATCGCACTGCACTAGCTAAACCAGCTATTCCCGAACCAATTATAATTACTTTCATTGTTGTTTTAAACATCAAATTTAAGTTTGAGTTTTTGTTTATTAAAAAAAATTAATATTAGCTATTTCAGTTCTTTCACTTCATCAATTTTTTTGTAATTTGCAGCCATGTTTAATGAACCCGAAATTACAAAATTAGAAGACCTAGGAGAGTTTGGCCTAATTAAACAACTTACCCAACACTTTGAATTAAAAAACAATACAATAAAAGGCGTAGGCGATGATGCTGCGGTAATAAATCCAACAAATGGCAAAGTAACCTTGGTTTCTACCGATATGTTGTTGGAAGGTATTCATTTTGATTTAAGTTATTTTCCTTTAAAACATTTGGGCTACAAAGCAGTAAGCGTTAATGCAAGCGACATATATGCAATGAACGGAACGCCCAAACAAATTACAGTTTCGTTAGGTATTAGTAGTAAATTTAGTGTTGAAGCCATTCAAGAAATTTATGATGGAATTAGCTTAGCATGTGAAAAATTTAAAATAGATTTAGTTGGTGGCGATACTACTTCGAGCAAACAAGGTTTGGTAATTAGTGTAACTGTAATTGGTGAAGCCAATGAAAATGAGGTAGTTTATAGAAACGGTGCAACAGAGTTTGATTTAGTTTGTGTAACAGGCGATTTAGGTGGTGCTTATGCCGGCTTTCAATTGCTTGAACGTGAAAAAAGAGTTTTTATTGATAACCCACAATTGCAACCAGATTTAGCTGGACACGATTATATATTGGAACGCCAATTAAAACCTGAAGCAAGGAAAGACATTATTGAAATGTTTAAGGTTTTGGAAATTATTCCAACTGCCATGATTGATGTGAGCGATGGTTTGGCTTCTGAAATTTTTCATATAGCCGATCAATCTAAGGTTGGGATTACTATTTATGAAGAAAAAATTCCAATTGATGCCACAACTTACAACATGGCAAGAGAATTAGATTTAGATCCGACTTTAACGGCTTTGAGTGGTGGTGAAGATTATGAATTATTATTTACCATTAAACAAAGCGATTATAATAAAATAGAAAACCATCCTGATTTTACTGTAATTGGTCACGTTACCAAAGCCAATGAAGGCGTTAATATGATAAGCAAAGGCGGACAAAAACACGAGTTAAAAGCGCAAGGTTGGAAAGCATTTTAAAAAACTAAGCATGAACGTCAATCTGAGGTAGAGCCTGTCCCGCCAAAGCGGAAAAGCATCTTTATAAGGTTTAATAAAGTTCCTTCGCTACACTCAGGATGACGATTCCGCACAAAAGAAAAAACAAACAAATGGCCAAAGGCTAGGAGCCAGCAGCCAGTAGCAAAAAATATGAAAATAGGTGTATTAATTTTTCCGGGAAGTAATTGCGATAAAGACGCAGTTTGGGCATTTCAAAACATGTTTGGCCAAGAAGTAGTAGAACTTTGGCATAAAGATACTGATTTACAAAATGTAGATTTGGTGTTTTTACCAGGTGGTTTTAGCTATGGCGATTATTTGCGAAGTGGAGCAATTGCTCGTTTTTCGCCTATTATGCAAAGCGTAATTGAATTTGCTAATAATGGCGGATTGGTTTGGGGAGTTTGTAATGGTTTTCAAATATTATGCGAAAGTGGCTTATTACCGGGCGCATTATTGCATAACAATCATCAGAAGTTTAACTGCAAAAATGTATTTATAAAAACCGAAACCAATAACAGTAAAATTACCAGTTTAAATGAAGTGGGAAAAGCTTTAAAAATTCCTATTGCACATGGTGAAGGCAGATTTTATTGTAATGAAGAATTACTAAAAGATTTGAAAGCAAACGACCAAATATTATTTAGATACTGCGATGAAAATGGAAACGTTTCAGCTGAAACCAATCCTAATGGTGCATTAGATAATATTGCAGGAATTTGTAACAAAAATCGTAATGTATTTGGCATGATGCCTCACCCTGAACGCGCTGTAGATGCTGATATTTACAACAATGACGGAAGAATTATGTTCGAAAGTTTGTTGCAATTGGTTGATGCAAAGTAGTTAATAGTTGCAAATCTATTTTATAATTCCTTTTTAAAATGATACTGCTTTAATGCAGTGATTATTGCAAAACTTCCCCAAAGAATGATGGCAATTTTATCTGTTTCGCTATAGTTATTAAGTAAACCGTGTATTAAAAATGTGCTTAAGCCAACCAAAGTGGAAATGGCCAAAATTTTTACTTCAATATTATTTGTTTTAAAAATAATTTTATAACCTACACTGTAAGCCAAGTATATTATTGCCAAAAAAGTAAGTAAGCCAGGCCAACCACTTTCGGCCAATGGTCCTAAATACTCGCTATGGCTTGTTCCGTTATCGCCAAAATAGGTGGTAATTGGTGTTTCATATTCAGGTTCTTGGTAAACGCCATAAGTAAACGAATAAGTGCCAGGACCAAATCCTAAAATAGGCTTTACTTTATTCATATTTATGGCAGCAACATACCTATTTACTCTTTCTAAATTCGACACATCGTTGTTAATGTTACTAACCGATTCTAAGTGCCTATCAAATCCCTCAGAACTATTTTGTTTATTTAACGAAAGCCTATAAATTATTTCATCGCTATTTAAAAATATTAAAAAAATAATTGATACCAAGGAAATAATTAAAACCCTAAATTTTATTTTAAGTAATATTAAAATTAATAAGCCAAATCCACCTGCTAAACTTATCCATGCCGCACGGGTATAACTAAAAATTACTCCTAACACAAAAAGGACTAAAGTAGTAAT
>CAMCEM010000131.1 GCA_945873755.1 Chitinophaga pinensis
TCCGGGTAATTATGCCGATAAAAAGAAGTTTGATATAATTGAATACACCGATGCCGAATACCAAGAAGAAATAGATAGAATTAGAGAGAAATTTGTTCCATTAATAAAAATTTGTAAAGAGTATGGAACAGCATTAAGAATAGGCACAAACCATGGTTCACTTAGCGATAGAATAATGAGCCGTTATGGCGATACAGCTCATGGAATGGTGGAAAGTGCAATGGAATTTTTACGAATAGCCGAAGATGAAAATTTTCATAATATAGTGCTTTCTATGAAATCGAGTAATCCGCAAGTAATGGTGCAAGCATACCGATTATTGGTAAAAACCATGGATAAAAATAACATGCATTATCCATTGCATTTAGGTGTAACCGAAGCTGGTGATGGTGATGATGGTAGAATAAAATCGGCATTAGGTATTGGTGCATTACTAGAAGATGGAATTGGCGACACAGTTAGAGTTTCTTTAACCGAAGACCCAGAATTTGAAGTACCTGTGGCGAAAAAATTAATTGCTCGATACAATCATATTGCTCAGGCTAATTACGAGCAATTAAATTTAAATAATTTAGAGTATAAAAATTGGAGTGCATTTGATTACAAACGCAGAGAAACCAATGAAGTTTATAATTTTGGTGCACACCATGTTCCTCGTGTTATTGCTAATTTTAGTATTATTGATAATTTAAAAGCAGAAGATTTAAAGCCAATTGGCCACGTATATGATGCACAATTAGACAAATGGCACATGACAGACATGGGAGCTGATTTTATATATTTAGAAAATAATAAAGCCAATTTTATGTTACCAATGGGCTTAAAAGCCATATACAATGCTGCAACCTGGAATTTAATAACCGATAAAACCAATGCTTTTCCATTATTTACTTTTAATGATTTATTACAAAACAATCATTTAAAAGCCAATTCTAGTACTTTAAATTTTGTTCAATTAAAAGTAAATGATATTACTGAAAATTTATTGGCAAATGCCAATAAAATGAAAAATGTGGTATTGATAATTGAATCAGATTTGCCAAATCCTATGACAGAATTGCGTTCGATATTTTTTAAATTAAATAATTGGAATATAAAAAACCCTGTTGTTTTAATGCATAATTACAATAATTTAACTGACGAAGAAGAGTTTATGCTTCATGCCGCAACCGATTTTGGTGCATTGTTAATTGATGGTTTTGGAGATGGATTATTGATGACTGCGAATAACATGAAAAGGGAAAGAATAAACCAAATAGCTTTTGGCATATTACAAGCAGCAAGAACCCGAATTTCTAAAACAGAGTATATAAGTTGTCCAAGTTGTGGCCGCACACTTTTCGATTTGCAAGAAACTACAGCCATGATTAGAAAAAGAACTGACCATTTAAAAGGAATTAAAATTGCTATTATGGGTTGCATTGTAAATGGACCGGGCGAAATGGCCGATGCAGATTATGGCTATGTAGGAAGTGGAGTTGATAAAATTACTTTGTACAAAGGCAAGGAGGTTGTGAAAAAAAGTGTTGCTAGCAACAATGCAGTAAATGAATTAATTAACTTAATAAAAGAAAATGGCGATTGGGTTGACAATTAAAACCATGATATTTTAATTTAACCTCCAAATTTATGTAAAATGCCTTTTCAATAGCTGTTTTAGACAATTGTTTAGATTAATACAGTGATGCTTTAGATATAATTTGCTAAATAACACACTTATATGACATAAATAATACAACTAATGACTAATTTTTATGTTCTTTAGTTTTGTAAATGGTAAATTATATTTATTTTGCCAACCATTTATTTTAAACAAACAACTAAACAAATACAAAATGAAAAAGTTATTACTTTCTACATTAGGAATTGGACTTGCTCTAAGTGCATTTTCACAAGAAAATTTACAATTAAAAAACCAAGGTGTTTTAGATAACTCCCCAAGAGTTTCAAAAGCAAAAACAACGCTATCAAAAGTTGATAGATCGGAATGGTACAATCCATTAGATATTTTGGCAAATGGAAATTTTAAAACTTATATTGGTTTTATGATGAACGATTCATTAGCTAAATTTGTTGATGATCAAGGTGCTCCAAGTCAAGGTAGAACTTTCCAATCGGTTGCCGTTATTGTTGACCCTAAAGATGATGCCATTGATTTAGGTGCTGACCCAACAATCAAAATGAGCAAATTCACTAATTATACTGTTGATTCAATTGAATTTAGATATTCTTATGTAAGAAGAGTTGACAATACTTTAGATGGATTGGGTAATCCAGTTCCTGTAGTTGATACATTATTTGTTTACTACTTTACTGGCACACAAATTTCAAGAACACAAACTATTCAAGGTTTAACTTCAAGATTCGGTTATGTAGGATACGATTTTGCAAAAAGACGTCCAAACAACTTTACTAAAATTGATACCGTTTTATTAACAGCTGATGCATCTACCGGAAAACCAACAAGTACAGGATGGAGTTCAGGTAATTTAGGTTTAAAAGCTCCTGCTGGTTTAACAGTTAATGCGAATGGTGGATCAAATGCTAATAATTTAGTTGCTTACGCAATTCAGTTTAAAAATGGTACAACATACGATGATACTTATACTTATGAAGATAGAAGAGATTCATTATCAAGCATCAATAACAAATGGGTGAATTATTTCTGCTATCGTTATGGTGCAAATGAAGGTACTGCATTATCAGGAACTTTCTTCAATAGTTCATTATTTGTTCCTCAACGTTTTTCATATGGTGTAACTAATGGTTGGACTGGCTGGTACCCTGGACAAGGATTTACCAACGACTTATATTTAGATGCAGGTATGAAATTATCATCAACTAATATTGCAGTAAAAGAAGTTCCAAATTCATTCTCATTAGGCGATGTTTATCCAAACCCTGCAAGTAATGATGTAACAATTTCATTTAACTTAAAAGCCAATAACAACGTGAAAATCAGTGTTGTTAATTTATTAGGTCAAGAATTAATTAGCGTTGTAAACGATAAGTTTTCTGCTGGTTCAAACGAAGTTAAATTTAACGTAAGTAACCTAAATGCTGGTGTTTATATTTACACTATGACAGTTGATGGTGTAAGCCAATCACAAAAATTCATTATTAAATAATAATATTTAATCAATATTTTAAAGCCTCAATAGTTTGCTATTGAGGCTTTTTTAATGTTATTTTCTAAAACATTATTTTATATATTTTGGTAATGTTTTAGCAAGTGTTATTTTGCACACTGAAAAAAATACAATACATGGGAAGAGTATTTGAAAAACGTAAACACAAAATGTTTGCTCGTTATGCCAAAATGAGTAGAACGTTTACAAAAATAGGCAAAGAAATAGCCATAGCTATAAAAGCAGGAAATGGAAATGGTGATCCAGACAGCAATTCTCGTTTAAGAGCTGTTATAGCTAATGCAAAAGCCATTAACATGCCCAAAGCTAATATTGATGCTGCCATATCGCGCGCTACTAGTAAACAAGATAAAGATTTTGAAGAGGTGGTTTATGAAGGAAAAGGTCCTCATAATATACCAATGATTATAGAAACTGCAACTGATAATCCAACCAGAACGGTAGCTAATTTGCGTAGTTATTTTAATAAAAAAGGTGGACAATTAATGGTGAGTGGTTCGTTAGATTTTCTTTTTGAACGTAAGGGCATTTTTAGAATAAAAAACAATGGAATAAACATTGAAGATTTTGAATTAGAAATGATTGACGATGGATTGGAAGAAGTGGAGGATGATGGAGAAGGGCATTTAATCCTATCAGTTGCATTTACCGATTTTGGAAAAATGCAACATGCTTTAGAAGAAAGAAAAATAGAAATAATAAATGCAGAATTGCAACGTATACCTACCACTCCGGTAGAGTTAACGGAAGAGCAAGAAGTTGAATTTAATATTTTGCTCGATATTATAGAAGAGGATGACGATGTAGTAAAAGTTTATACCACATTGATGTAAATAAATTAAAACAAAAAAACCCAATTAAAAATTGGGTTTTTTTATGATTTGTTATTAAATTTTATTTGAATAAATCAACAGCATCAAATAGAGTCCCTCCTTTTGGAGTGCTTGAATTTGAGTTTATTTCTGACTGAGGATATAAAAATCTTCCTGGTAGTTTTGTTCCATTATTTATTGGAATACCAATTAAATTATTAGTTCTTCTTATATCATTAAATGCTTCTGTTTGACCAAATAAAGAAACGTATTTTTCTGTTAAAATTTCTTTTAGTAATTTAGCATTATCGCTAACTTGAGTGTCAGTACTTAAATAATCAGCGTATGCTCCTGGGCCAAACTGAGCCTCGTGAGCAGCACGTACTAAATTCAAACTTTCTAAAGCTTTAACATCATTGCTTGTTCTTGCATAACATTCTGCCAAAATCAATTGATTTTCGTTGTAGCTGCATAATGGAAAATTAGCAACTGCATCAAATATACCACCATACATATTTGGATCAACTGGAGTATAATTATCTAATAAAAAATAATAATCAAAACGTGCTTTTTCATCTGTTTTAGCATTTCTTTTATTTTTAGTAGAAGCACTATCTAATAAAGCAAATATGTGTGAACCATCACAACTTATATAACCAGATCTGTTCCAATCTGTGAAATCGTAATATAAGTTCCAAGCACCAGCAGCATTGGTTTCATGTTTTGCATAAAAATCATTACCCAAACTAATACCAGCAGTTGCCGCTGCTATTGCGCCTGCATAATCTTTTTTATGTAAAAGAGCTCTGGCTTTTAATGAATTTGCAACTTCTTTCCAAGTAAAAGTTCCTGCATAAGCTGCTTTATAATTTGATGAAGTTCCAACTCTTGAAATTGATGAGTCTAACAAAGCGATGCAGTAATTGTATACATCTGCCATTTTATCATATCCAGGTGCTTTTATATCAATATTACAAGCTTGGGTGTTAGGAACATCGCCCCAAAGAGCAGAAAGTGTAAGTAACAAGTTTGCTTCTGTAATCATAGCAACACCTTCTAAAACTTTATCGTTTGCCGAAACTGCTTTTCCTCTAACTAATCTGCATTGAGCTACACCATTTGAATAAGCATTTTCCCAAGGTGAGTTAAAATCACCAGCACTCATATTATATTGGCCATAAGAAATAAACTGACGATCGTAGCCAGAAAATTGACCTGCAAATATACAAGCCAATCTAGTTGCTTCACCTTCATTTAACATTACGTTTGCTAACTGTGCACCAGTTATCATTAATTTGGGGTCAGAGTCACTAAACTCATTCGGATTTATTTTATTGATATCATTAATGTCTTTTTTGCATGATGATATTGTAAAAATGGGTGCCACAAGCACTCCCATAATTATATATTTTATTATTTTTTTCATAAATGTGATTTTAGAAATTTAATTTTAAACTAAAGATAAATGATTTTGTGGCAGGGTTAGTAAAATAATCTAAACCTCTTCCATTGGAAGCACCAGTTAAATTTAATTCAGGATCTACTCCATCGATGTTCGACCATAAAGCTAAATTCCTTCCAGTAAATCCAACACTTGCTCCAGGAACACGAATTTTTTGTACAATTTTAGAAGGAATTTTATATTGAACACTAAATTCACGAAGCCTAAACCAAGAAGCATCCTTAATAAAATGTTCTGAAACTGAACCAAAACCACCACCTAAACCGGTGTACCAGTTTTGGTCAAGTAAAACATTGCCACTGCCAAAGTTTTTTAAATTCCCTCTTACTGTATATGAACCATCGTTGTTCAAGGTTGCATTTGCAAGATCCTTAACAAAAACGCCATTGTAGTTTTTTATAGTTCCCGCATCAGTAGCACTAATTGTAGTTTCATTTGCAGTTTCGGTTGTAATTCCAAAATTATCTAATACGGCATTAGTTCCAGCCCACATTTGATTTCCTTGAGAAGTTTCGAATAAAATATTAAAATCAAAACCTTTCCAAGAAACGGTTGAACCTAAACCAGCACGATATTTAGCATTTGGATCGCCAATTACACCTTCAGTTACCGCAGCAGTAGGAAAACCATTAGCATCTAATACTAATCCTCCACTTGCATCTCTATCCCATTTTCCTCCCCAAAACACTCCTAGTGGTTGGCCAGCAACTGCTCTTGATGAAGTTCCAGTAAAACCAGAAAGGAAAATAGAATTAACTCCACTTATATCATCAACCATATTTCTATTTATACCAATATTGCCATAAACACCAACTCTTAATTTTAATTTATCAATAACTTTAACATTAATTTCAGCCTCAAAACCTTTGTTTGAAACAGTTGCTGCGTTATCCCATTTGCTAGTAAAACCAGTTGAAGCAGGAACATCAACTGCAAAAATAGCACCTGTAGTTGTATTAGTATAATAAGTAGCTGAAATGGTGAATTTGTTTTTAAAGAATTTTAAATCAGTACCTATTTCATATTCCACTTTTTGTTCAGGGGTAATATTCGGATTTCCTTGAACATTGCTTCTGTATATCGAACCACCAAATTGTGATCCATCCAAAGTTTCACCCCAACCCGATGTTGATGATGAATTTACATAATTGGTACTCCAAATATAAGCTGGTGGCTCTACCCCAACTCTTCCAACAGATCCACGTAATTTACCATAGCTTAAAATATTATTATTTTTAAGTACATCTTTAGTAAATTCATATGCCAATGTTGCACTAGGATAAAAAAACCTTCCTTTAAAAGTACTTGCTGCTTCTGAAGCTGCTGTTAACTGTAAAAATATTTTGTCTAAATAATCTATGTCTACAATTCCATAAATTCTATCATTTTCTAAATTTTCAATTTGATTAGTAGGTTTTTGGTTTTGTGAAGTTGCATTGATAAATGCATTTCTATCTTGGTTATTTAATATAAATTGAGAAGCAGTTCCTCCAATGTTATAATAACTGCGATCAGTGTATAATAAACCAACTGTTGTATTAACATTTAAATTTTTATTTACTTCAAAAGCATTTCTGTTATATGCATGGAAACTTAATTCACTTTGCTTTATAAAGTCATCGGTAAAGCCTCCATTTGCGAATGTGGCTGCAGAATTAAATGGAAAATAAGTTATACGTCTATCGTTTGATAAATCATAACCGGTTCTAACAGTTAAAATTGATTTTTTTGCCCATTCCCAATTAATTTCTGGAGTAATAATTACTCTGGTAACGTCAGAAGTATTTGTTTGTTTATTTAAAGTCCAACCTGGATTATTATATGTAGGTGCAGCATTGCCTAAATACCTTCTGTAACCTCTATGCGCATTAAAAGTAGGAATACCTCCTGCATTATAATAAGTTCCTGTATAATCAGTATTGTCAAAATCAGGCGATGTTCTTAAATAGCCTAAATACAATCCATCTAAGTTTGAACCTTGTTGAATTCTATTTGAAAATATTTTTGATAAAAATGTGTTCAATGATAACTTCAATTTATCATTTACATTATGCGAATAGTTTAGTCTTCCTGTTGTTCTTCTATAATCAGAAAGCCCATTCAAAACTCCTTGCTGATTCCAATCTGATAAGTTAAAATAGATTGAACTTTTTTCATTTCCAGAAGAAATAGATATGCTGTTGTTAAACGTTATACCCATTCTAAAAACTTGATCTCTATTCGCATCATTATAAACTTTATTATCACCTTTCTTTAAAATAGTATTGTATACAGTGCCATCTTCTGCTACGAATTTTGGACCATTTAAGTTTAATGAATCAGACCCTGAACGATTAGCAATTTTGTCGCCCCAACTTCCTCCGGCATTTGCTATCCAATTTCCTCCTGAACCTTGTCCAAATACGCCCTGTTTTGTATATTCTCTATTTACAAAATCTAACGCTAATGATGAGCTAACTTCAACACTTAAATTGTTTTTTTTGCTCGATTTTTGCCCTTTTTTTGTTGTAACAATTATAACACCGTTCGATGCCCTTGTACCCCATACAGCAGCAGCAGCAGCTCCTTTTAGTACTTCAACCGATGCAATGTCATCGGGATTAATATCGTTTAAACGAGATTGTTGGGCAACACCATCTGTTGCGCCTCCAAAACTTGAGTTACTTACTGGCACACCATCAATTACTATTAAAGGTTGCAAATTGCCAGTAATAGTACTTTGACCTCTTATTTGAATAAAACCACCTGAACCTGGATCTCCATTATTTTTAGTAATTGATAAGTTAGAAACTTTTCCTGATAATCCTTGAATCACTCCTGATTCTCCCGAGCTTACAATTGCCTTTCCTTCAATGTTTGAAGTAGAATAACCAATTTTACGTAAACTTTTTTGTTCACCA
>CAMCEM010000132.1 GCA_945873755.1 Chitinophaga pinensis
TGTTTTTCGTTGTGTTTTCCATAATTGTAGTTTTTATACTTTTTTGGGTTAATTTATTGAAATTTACTTTTTTAAATCGGGCGCAAAAGTAATTCTATTCTAAAAAAAGTCAACCAATATGTTTATTATCAAAATATTAATCAAAGCAATCGCTTTACAGTGGCTTTAATTCAAGGTACTTGATTTTTGTCACTCTGGTTTTTTTAAACCTATAAAATCGCTCATTTATTTGGTTGCTATAAATTTGTTATCTATTAACTATTAGATAGTTATGATAATAATAAAAATAAAAGATATTTTTTATGCAAACAATCCAAAAAAACAAATATTCTTGCTAAAATTAAATTTAATCAATAAAAAAATGGCAGCACCACAAATAGGCGATGTATTTACACACCTAATTAAATACACCCAAGAACAAGTAAACCTATACGCCCAAATTAGTGGCGATACAAACCCCCTTCACACCAACGAAGAAGCCGGAAAAGCAAGTATTTTTGGAAGAAACATTATTCACGGTCATTTTAGTGCAAGTGTATTTACCAAAATTTTTGGTTCATTGTATTATGCCGAAGGACATATTTACATGAAACAAAATAACACCTTTTTAAAACCCATGTTTGTAGAAACTGAATATGAAGCAGTGATTACAGTAAAAGAAATTTTTCCAGAAAAAAATAGAGTGTTGTACGAAACTAAAATTTTTGATAAGTCAACTGGAATAGAAACTTTAGTTGGAGAGGCTTTGCTTATGAACAAAGCTCAGTATGTTTGGTAAGTTATTCTTTTAATTTACTATCAATCATTACAGTCACAGGCCCATCATTGGTTAAGCTGATTTGCATATCGGCACCAAATGTTCCTGTGGCTATTTTTTTGCCTAATAGTTCTTCCAACTTTGCTATCATTTTTTCATATAAAGGAATGGCAAATTCTGGTCTGCTTGCTTTGATATAAGAAGGTCGGTTTCCTTTTTTAGTAGACGCAAAAAGGGTAAATTGACTCACTAATAAAATATCGAAATTGGCGACCATAAGTGAAATATTCATTACGCCATTTTCATCGTTAAACACACGAAGATTTACTATTTTTTGAGCCAACCAATTAATGTCTTCTTCAGTATCTGCATCTTCAATTCCTAATAAAACCAAAAAACCATTTCCTATTTCAGAAAATAATTTGTTATCAATTTGAACTTGTGCTTGGGTAACTCGTTGGATAATGGCGCGCATTGAGAAAGTTAAATTTTTCCAGTTTTATATTCTTCTAATGCTTCTTTTGCCAATGATAATAATGAATCTTGTGAAGTTGTAAAAGAATTATCCCATTTCAAATCCTCAATAATGAGTTGTGCAAAATTATCCTGCTCGTTTTCTGGCAATTTATTTAAAGCCTCAAATGCCTTTTCCAATAGTTTTGTCATAATACAAATATAAGTCGTTTTTTTAAACCTTTGAATAAATGAACTTACACCAATAAAATTTCTGAAAAAAAATTTCCATCTATTTGAACTTGTGCTTGGGTAACTCGTTGGATTATTGCGCGCATGGTGAATTAATTAAACACGTCTTCATTGGCCAAAATACTTAAGTAACTTTGGTAGCGTTCGGGTGGAATTTGTCCAGCTTCTAAAGCTTCCAAAACTGCACATTGAGGTTCATGAATATGCTGACAATTATTGAATTTACATTTACCAATAAATGGTTTCATTTCCTTGAAATAATGCGATAGTTCAGCATTGTTCAAATCAACGACTCCAAACTCTCTAATTCCTGGTGTATCAATAATAAATCCGCCAAAACTTAAAGGATGCATTTGCGCAAAAGTGGTGGTATGCTGACCGTTAAAACTCGATTTGGAAATAGCACCCGTTTTTAAATTTAAATTGAACTCAATGGCGTTTAACAACGATGACTTACCAACTCCAGAATGGCCAGCTACTAAAGTGGTTTTGTTTTGTAATAATTCTTTCACTTCATCTAAACCAATTTTATTGTTAACCGAAGTTTTTATATAATTATACCCAACTTTTTTATGGTACAAATCAATGGTTTCTTGAAGCACTTCTTCTAATCCATTTGTACATAAATCAACTTTGTTAAAAATAATAGTGGTAGGAATGTGATAAGCTTCGGCTGTAACCAAAAACCTGTCGATAAATCCAAGCGAAGTAGTAGGAAAAGCAATGGTTACCATTAAAATTGCTTGATCAATATTACTTGCAATGATATGAGTTTGTTTGGAAAGATTACTTGACTTACGAATGATATAATTTTTGCGTGGTTCAATAGAAAAAATAACTCCATTTTCGCTATTAGGTTCCATTTCATAATTTATTTTATCGCCAACTGTAACCGGATTGGTATGTTTTAAACCTTGTAACCTAAACTTTCCTTTTAATCGGCAGTTGATTATTTCGCCACTTGGTTTCATTACTTCGTACCAACTTCCCGTTGATTTTACAACAATTCCTTCCATTAATTTTTAATCGAAAAACCTAAGTAAGCAAAGGCAATACAAGTAATATTGCTCAATAAAATATAAGTAAAAGCTTGTTTGAACAATTGTTGTTTAAACATCAAAACTGTTTCAAAAGCAAAAGCCGAATAAGTAGTAAATCCCCCTAAAACACCTACAATTAGTAACAATTTGATGCTATCAAAATTATTGGGGTTACTGAGCGGAGTCGAAGCATTCATTAATAAAGCATAACATAAACCAATTGCAAAGCACCCAATGGCATTCACCAAAAAGGTATTGATTGGAAAATTTATTTGGGTATAATCTTTTAATAAAACCGAAAACAAATAGCGCAACACTGCACCAATTGCACCTCCAGCTGCTACTAATAAAATTGATTTCATTATGGGCAAATATATGAGAAATTGAAAGATTACAAGATTGAAAAATTACAAGATTTAAAGATTAGAAAGATTGGATGAAAAGTAATCTATTTGAATATTCTTTTCATAATTCATAATTCAACATTCATAATTTATAAATTTGGACTACTTTCGCTTACTTTTTTTTAAATTATGATAAAATCAATGACAGGTTTTGGCCAAGCTGAAACTGAAACCGAAACTTTTTTATGTAAAGTTGAAATCAAAGCTTTAAACGGTAAGTTTTTAGACATTAATATTCGCTTGCCACGCAATTTACAAAATAAAGAATTGGAGCTACGCAATGATTTATCAAAAAAATTAGAACGTGGAAGTATTTCAATAAATGTAAATATTACCAATAAAAATGTAAACGATAATTTACTTCCTATTAATAACGAAGTAGTAAATTTTTATTTAAATCAAATTAGTGAAATTTCGCTAAAAACGGGTATACAAAGTACATTTTTATATAAAACTATTTTTGATTTTCCGGGAATTATACAAATAAAAGAAGCGGAAGGAACCAATGAAGAAGATTGGAAATTAATAATTGAAACCATTGATAATGCGCTAATAGAGTTTAATAATTTTAGATTGAGAGAAGGAGAAAACTTAAGTTTAGAGCTAATTGATTTATGCAAAAGTATTCAAAGAAAACTAATTGCTTTAGCGCCTTTTGAAACTGCCAGAGTAGAAAATGTAAGGGCTAAAATAGCAAAAGAATTAAGTAGTCTTCAAACTGACTTAATTGATAAAAACAGATTTGAACAAGAGTTAATTTACTATATTGAAAAGTTAGATATCAATGAAGAAAAATCGAGGTTAACTGAGCATTGCACTTTCTTTTTAGATACTTTGCAACAAGAAACCAATGGTAAAAAATTAGGTTTTATAGCACAAGAAATTGGTAGAGAAATAAACACCATCGGTAGCAAAAGCAATGATAGCAATATGCAACGATTGGTGGTGGAAATGAAAGATGATTTAGAGAAAATAAAGGAACAAATTAATAATATTTGTTAAGTGTTATTTCCCGCAGATTTCGTAGAATTTCGCAGAATTTCGCAGATAAACTGTTTTATTTGCTAAAGTAAACAAAAACATAAAACAACCTGCTATTTCTGCGTTTATCAGCGCTAACTGCGGGAGATAAAAAAGAATAAATGAATAAAGTAATTATATTTTGTGCGCCAAGTGGTAGTGGAAAAACCACCATTGTAAAGCATTTGTTAAGTATAAATAAGCAATTGGCTTTTTCTGTTTCGGCATGTACGCGTGCGCAAAGAGCCAATGAAGTAAATGGAAAAGATTATTATTTTTTAAGTCATGAAGAATTTAAAAACAAATTGGTACATGGAGAGTTTTTAGAATATGAAGAAGTATATGGCGGCAATTTTTATGGCACTTTAAAATCGGAAATTGATAGAATTTGGAGCGAAGGTAAAGTAGTAATTTTTGATGTAGATGTGGTGGGTGGTTTAAATTTAAAAAAATATTTTCAAGAAAAAGCTTTGGCCATTTTTGTAAAACCTCCAAGTATTGAAATATTGGCTGAACGCTTAAAAGACAGATCGACTGAAACGGAAGAAACCCTGCAAATAAGAATAGGAAAAGCGGTATTAGAATTGGCTTACGAAAATAAGTTTGAAACAGTTTTAGTGAATGAAAATTTAAAAACTGCTTTATTAAAAGCAGAAGAGTTAGTAACTAATTTTATAGCACAATAATTAATGAAAATTGGTTTGTTATTTGGCTCGTTTAATCCTATTCACACTGGGCATTTGCTTATAGCTAACTACATGGTGGAATATACCGAAATTGATAAAATTTGGTTTGTAGTTAGTCCACAAAATCCGTTTAAAATAAACGATGATTTGCTGGACGAAAATCTTCGTTTGCAAATGATTGAATTGGCCATTGCTGATGATGAAAGATTTGAAGCTTGTAGTATTGAATTTACCTTACCCAAGCCAAGTTATACTACTTTAACCTTAACTACGCTTTCCCAAAAATATCCCGAACATGAATTTACACCAATTATTGGTGGAGATAATTTGCAAAGTTTTCATTTATGGAAAGATTATGAAACTATTTTGAACAACTATCAATTGTTCGTTTATCGCAGGGTTGGATTTCATGAAAATCCTTTGTTGGCTAACCATAAAAACATTAAAATATTTGAAGTACCGTTGCTAAATATTTCTTCTACTTATGTACGCGAAACCTTGCAAGCAGGTAAATCAATTAAGTACTTAGTTCCAAAATTAGTAAGAGAATTTATAGAAGAAAAAGGTTTGTACCGATAGATTTTTGATTTGTGAATTGTGATTTATGATATGGAAGATTCTCCACTTTCGAGTGTATCTTTCAAATTAAAGTATTGATAAGTTTCTGGCTAAAAAAGCATTCAAACTTTCTCGACTTCGCTCGAAATGACTTTAACGGCAGTCAGTTCGAGCGAAGTGGAGAACCAAGTCTAAAAAAAATTATTTATCCAATAACCTTCGGTGGTAATTGATTTGCCCTAAGTGATAACTTAAATGACTTAGGAAACGAGTAATGTAAAATCCGGTTGTATTACTTCCCATAAAATCATAAGGATAAGTTTTTAACAAATCTTCTTCAGTCATTTTATCAAAAGCTTGGTTAACTATTTCTTGCGCATTTTTTAATAGTTTCAACAAAAATTCTTTACTTAAATTTTTATCACCAAATTCTGCTTCTCTGTTTCTAACATAATTTGTTTGTAGCAAAGTAGCTCCAATAAAATGGTTCAAATTACCAATAATATGTAGCGCCAAATTACCTCCAGAATTGCTAATATTTTCTTTAGTAATCCAAAGGTTTTCGCTATTAGAATATGAATTGATTTCCTTAGCTAAGTTTTCAATTTCAAAATTGTAAAGTTTTTGGAGTGTTTGAGTTTGCATGGTGTTTGGTGGGTTTGGTTGGCTAAGTTTTTAGAACCTTTAGTATCAACTATTGTGTAAACCTATTAGTTAGTAAAATTTATTCTTTTAACAATATGTCATTAGCTTTCAATAATTTATTTAGTTCATTAAATTCAGGGAAAATAGTAGTCCATTCACTGTTTGAAATGCTTTCAATTTTTAGAGTATCATTTTTTTCAATTGATTCAAAATAAAAGAATAACCAGCATAACAACTAGGTGTTGAGATTTTATAACTTTTGTATTTATGAGTTTTAGCAACAAGATCAAATATTATATTTTTATCTTTTTCGTTCAATTCAACTGATTTTATAATTTTTGTATTCTTTTTATTAATTATTGTATCTATTTCTAGACTTAATATATCAAAATCAATTATTACTTTTCTATTAGCAACTTGTAACTGAAATTTGCGTATTGAGTCGTTTTTAGAATTATTAACACAACCAATAATAATTAGAATTGTAAAAAACAAGGTTGTAAAATTTTTCGTTTTCAAAATTGAGGTTGCTGTAAATAGAATAAAACTTGTTTATAAGAATATTTTCAAAAAAACTTCTCCAAATCACCCAAATTTTGTTTTTATAGGAAAGGTTTCTATTTTCAAACATACCAAATATTGTTATAAATCCAAATGGTTTTCTGTTTGCATGGGATACGTTAAATTAAACGTCTCTACAGCGTAAAATCAATACCAACCAAACAAACAAAAATGATTTTTTTATTTTTCATTTTTTCATTATGGTGCAAATGCGTGTAGGGCAGACCTATGTGTCTGCCCTAAAAATTCGGGCAGACACATAGGTCTGCCCCTACAGTTGCTGTTGATATCACAAATCATCCATAAAAATCATAAATCAATCCTTACATTCGCACCTCGATAAAAAATTATGGCAGAATTTAAAAAAATAAAACGCAGTGAAAACTATTCAGCGTGGTATAATAATTTAGTAGAACAAGCAGATTTAGCGCAACATTCGGCAGTAAAAGGCTGTATGGTTATAAAACCTTATGGTTATGCAATTTGGGAAAAAATGCAAGCTGACTTAGACAGAAGATTTAAAGAAACAGGTCACCAAAACGCATACTTTCCTTTATTTGTTCCTAAAAGTTTGTTTGAAGCAGAAGAAAAAAATGCAGAAGGATTTGCAAAAGAATGTGCCATTGTAACGCACTATCGTTTAAAAACTGATCCAGATAATAAAGGAAAATTAATTGTTGATCCTGAAGCTAAATTGGAAGAAGAATTGATTGTTCGTCCAACTAGTGAAGCCATTATTTGGAACACTTACCGCGATTGGATTCAAAGCTACCGCGATTTACCGATATTAATTAATCAGTGGGCCAATGTAGTTCGTTGGGAAATGCGCACACGTTTATTTTTGCGTACCGCTGAATTTTTATGGCAAGAAGGACATACTGCTCACGCAACCAAAGAAGAAGCATTAACTGAAACCAAACAAATGTTGGAAGTATATGCCGACTTTGCTGAAAACATTATGGCAGTGCCGGTTATAAAAGGAATAAAAACCGAAAACGAACGTTTTGCGGGTGCCGATGAAACTTTTTGTATTGAAGGTTTAATGCAAGACGGTAAAGCTTTGCAAATGGGAACTAGCCACTTTTTAGGTCAAAACTTTGCAAAAGCATTTGATGTAAAATTTGTTAGCAAAGAAAACGTAAAAGATTATGTTTGGGCTACTAGTTGGGGAGTTTCTACCCGATTAATGGGCGCACTAATTATGTGCCATAGCGATGATGAAGGGTTGGTATTACCTCCAAGATTAGCACCAATTCAAGTGGTAATTGTTCCTATAACTGGTAAAAAAGAAGAAGAAAAAGTGTTGGTTTTAGAAAAAGCCCGTGAGTATTTTGCTGCTTTAAAAGCCAAAGGTATTTTAGTAAAATTAGACGACAGAGATGGAATTTCTCCAGGTTATAAATTTGCTGATTATGAGTTAAAAGGTGTTCCATTACGCATAGCAATTGGTGCTAGAGATGTGGCTGCTGGAAATGTAGAATTAGCCAGACGTGATACCAAAACCAAAGAAGTAATTAGTGCGGATAATTTACCTGAAACCATCAGTAATTTATTGAATGAAATTCAGGAAAATATTTACAATAAAGCTAAAGATTATAGAGATTCACATATTCATGTTGTAAATAATTGGGATGAATTTAAAGATGCGCTAGATAATAAAACCGGATTTGTAAGTGCACATTGGGATGGAACAAGCGAAACAGAGGAAAAAATAAAAGAATTAAGCAAAGCTACCATTCGTTGTGTACCTTTAAATAATCCTTTAGAAGACGGTGTTTGTGTGTTGACTGGCAAAGCTTCAACCCAAAGAGTATTATTTGCTAAAGCATATTAAAAATTATATTTAATAAACAAAAAAAGCAGCTCAAAT
>CAMCEM010000133.1 GCA_945873755.1 Chitinophaga pinensis
TAAACAAAAAAAGCAGCTCAAATTGAACTGCTTTTTTTGGTTTGTAAAATCATTTAGTTAAAACTTTTTAGTAATTAATTGAACTTTCATTGAACCATCGTTGGCTGATGCTATTTGGCTAAACTTAGCAATGCCAATTACATTTTCAACTGTTCTAAATGCAAATACATTTCCTTCTTTAATCTTTATAATCTTATCGGTAGTACCAGTTGTAAAATCAATATTATAAAACAAATCATCACCTTTGGTTACATTTACTATATTATCAAACTCAGCTGAAGTAATAGTAGTTGATTTAAATACAGTAAAGTTTTTGGTAGGCCAACCGTTAATTTCCGAATTCCAAATCACTTGTGCACCATCTGTATTACTTGGAGCGGCAAATGCATTTTCATCGTTTTGACCGAAGTAATAAACAAAATCTATTTTAGAAGAATTGGCTTTAGCCGTTCCGGTTACACCTGCGGTATATGTTGCAAAGTTATCTGCAGTTCCTAAAAATTTATATGGTATGGTGTTATTATTTTGTCCACCTAATTCTATAATTGGAGAAATTAATACTTCATTATTTCTAATTACATCGTAAGTTACAGTTCCAGTTGAAGTTTTACCTTTTGAGTCAACTACTGTAAAATAATAATCAATTTTATATCCGATTGTTAAATTTCTTGCAATTAAATTATCAATATATACTGATGATAATGGATAATTTTTAACAACATCCGCATTACTATTTACATATATAGGCTCTCTTGCTCCTCCTGCAAAAACCCTTTCAAATTTTATTGATGAAATTGTAGTTCCTGAAACTAATGCAATATCAATTTTAACATAAACCAAAGCATTTCCTAACTTAATAACGTTTTTGCCTAAACTATCAGTTAAAGTAACTGTTGGCGATAATTCTGTTGTAACATTATCTTTTGAGCAAGATGATGTTAATGCTATAATACTTGCAATAATAAATGTGCCTAATAATTTAAAAGTTGATTTCATGTTTATATTTTTTAGAAACACAAATGTATACATCAACTTCAAAAAACAATTATATTTTTTTAAGTTGTGTTATTTTTTTTGAAAAATATTTATTAAAATAAATTTTTAATAAAATGTTTTAAAAATAGTTGACAGTTAAAAGTGAAAACAAATTTTATTTTTTTTAATAATTTAACTTAAGCAACATTTCTTTTTTTAATTTTTACAATTAATACAACTTTAGTTTAGTTATTAATTTATGTTTGTCATCAAAAAAAACACCCTATGACAGTAAAGCGAAATGCAGCGCTAGGTTTTATATTTATAACAATTTTAATTGATGTAATTGGCCTTGGAATAATAATACCAGTTGTACCAAAATTAATAGAAAATTTAACGGGTGAAGGGCTTTCAGCAGCTTCTAGATATGGTGGATGGTTGGTTTTTAGTTTTGCAATTATGCAGTTTTTATTTTCACCTGTGCTTGGAGCTTTAAGTGATCGCTTTGGAAGGAGACCCGTTTTGTTAATTTCATTATTTGGGCTAGGATTAGATTATATTTTACATGCCTATGCACCAACTATTGGTTGGCTTTTTGTGGGGAGGTTAATAGCTGGAGTTATGGGAGCTAGTATTACAACTGCAACTGCATATATTGCCGATATTAGCACACCAGAAAAACGATCACAAAATTTTGGTTTAATAGGTGCAGCATTTGGATTAGGATTCATTGTTGGACCTTTAATCGGTGGCTTATCGGCAAAATTGGGCCCAAGTGTTCCTTTTTTAGTTGCAGCATGTTTAACTTTTTTAAATGTGCTCTATGGCTTTTTTGTATTGCCCGAATCGTTATTAAATGAAAACAAAAGAAAATTTGAATGGAAAAGAGCTAATCCAATTGTTTCATTAAAACACTTAAAAAAATATCCTGTAGTTTCTGGTTTAATAGCTTCGTTGGTATTAATTTACATTGCTTCACACGCTGTACAATCAAATTGGAGTTATTTTACAATGTATAAATTTAATTGGAATGAAGAAATGGTGGGTTATTCTTTGGCTGCAGTAGGTGTTTTAGTATCATTAGTTCAGGGTTTTTTAATTCGATACATTAATCCAAAATTAGGGGTAAATAAATCTATTTATTTTGGGCTTGCCTTATATGCAATTGGTTTAGTGCTTTTTGGAATAGCTTGGCAAAGTTGGATGATGTTTGCTTTTTTAATTCCTTATTGCTTAGGTGGTATAACAGGACCCGCTTTACAAGGTTTAATTTCGAACCAAGTACCCGCAAATGAACAAGGTGAACTACAAGGTGCTTTAACTAGTTTAATTAGCTTAACCTCAATTATAGGCCCATTAATTATGAATAATTTATTTGCTTATGCTACATCAAAAGATTCTTTATTTTATTTACCTGGAGCATCATTTTTTTTAGCTGCAGTTTTAATTTTAATAAGCGGATATTTTGCGGCAAGAACATTGACATTAAAAGCTAATAAAATAAATACAGAAAATAAATAAATATTTAAAATTCAGCTAAAGATTTTTTTCAATTTCTTTAACTAAATCTTCTTTTTTTATTAATCCAATACTTGTAAAAACTCTTTTGCCATTTTTAAATATAATGATAGTGGGTAATTCATCTACATTTAAAAATTTTACTAATTCTGAATTTTTATCATTGTCAATTTTCAAAAACTTTAAAACATCTTTCTTTTCATTGACAATTTCATCAATATAAGGTGCCATTATTTTGCATGGACCACACCAAGTTGCATAAACATCAACCAAAACTAAACCACTGTTAATGGTGCTATTAAAATCAGCTATTGATATTTCTATTTTCTTTTCTTTAACTAAAGCTGCATTTTTAATTTCAATATGTTTATTCGCATTTCTCCAAGCATTCATTCCTCCTTTTAAATCGTAAATAATTGTAAACCCTAAGTCCTTTAATTTATTGGCTGCTTCTCCACTCCTTCCTCCTGCCAAACAATAAACAAAAACCGCTTTCGATTTATCTAATTTGTTAACTTCAGTTTCAAAATTACTCCCATTCCAATTTATGTTTTTAGCATTTTTAATAAAACCTTGATTAAACTCTTCTGGAGTTCTAACATCAATTAATTGCATATTAGAATCTAACGCCAAAGTGCTTTCAAATTCATTGGCACTAAGTTTTTTTATATTTGAATCTTTTGTACTTGCATTTTGACAAGATGAGTGCATTACCCATAAAAAAGACATAATTGAGAGTATAAAAATTCTATAATTTTTCATTTTTTAATTTATTATTATTATTATTATTATTTAATAGGGAAGGTAATAAAAAAAGTAGAACCAATTCCAATTTCACTTTCCACAAAAATTTGACCACCACTCTTTTCAACGTAATCTTTCGATAATAGCAAACCTAACCCTGTTCCTTTTTCATTATTTGTTCCATAAGTAGTAAAAATTTCTTTGCCAAAAAGCTTTTCAACTAAATCGTTTTTCATACCAACTCCAGTATCTTTAAAAATAATTGTTCCCCTATCCTCTTTAACTTGATATGATACTGTTATTGAATCGCCAACTTTACAAAATTTAATAGCGTTAGAAAACAAGTTTCTAAATACTAACTGCAACGAATCTTTATCAGCTAAAACAAAATCATTACTATTTAATTCATTTACAATTTTTAATTCTTTTTCGTTAGCTCTAAACATAAAAAAACTAACTTCATTATCTACAATATTTTTTAATTTAACTTCTTCTATTTCAAAGTTGATTGAATTAATTTGACTCCTACACCAACTTAAAAGATTATCAATTAATGTGGAAGTATAATCAATGCTTTCTGTTATTTTAGGTAAAAAAGCTTTAAAGTCATCATGCGTAAAATTATCTTCATTTGCTATTCGAAACATACTTAATAAACTTGCAAATGGAGATTTTAAATCGTGCGTAATAATTGAAAAAAGTTTATCTTTCAAGGAATTTAATTCTTCTAAGTCTTTTATTCTCTTTAAAAAATCAATACTTGTAGATTGACTACTTGTTAAATCATTAAATTCTAAAATATAATATTGTTCAGTTTCGTTATAATATTTTATACTAACTTCAATTAAATCATTATTTATTTCTTGTAAACATTTTTTATCAATTTTCTTATTTAAAATTTCAACTACGTCCTTACTTAAATCAATTGATGTTAATAGGCTAGCGCCTAATTCAATACTTTTATTTTGATTAAAATATTTTTCTGTTTTATTATTAAAATAAAGTATTTCAAATTTATTGTTTAGTACTATAATGCCTTGTTCCAATAATTCTAAAATTTTTACTTTATTAAATTGTGAAACTTTAAATAAACCAAATAAAAGTAAGTTTATTAAAACAAAAACAGAAAAAATAATTAATGAGAATTCTAATAAATCAATATTACCAAAAGGTTTGTAGCCCAATAGAAATACTACATGAAACAACAAGGGAAATAAGATTGATAGAAATAACAACCCACTTTGAATTTTTAATAATTTATTGTTATTTAAAAAAAATAGTATTAAAAAAACAAATGCTATTAAAACACAACTATAGAAAAAAACAGAACAAATTAACAAAAACAAACCAGGTTTGAATGCTACAAGAGGAATGCTTTCCGTTAAATCTAGTGAAATAAACTCAAAAAAAAGATTATGAAAATTATTGGTGTAAAGTATTATAAAGAATGCAACAGGGAATAAAAATAATATAATTTTAGTAAATAAATTTACAAACTTTGAAAAATTGCAGTATTGCAAAATGAATAAAACTAAAATAGAAGGGGTAAAACAAAAACCAAAATACTTAATATTTATAAAAAAAAGTTTTTGATTTAATGAATTACTAGCTAGTTCAAAAGCGTATCCAATAATCCAAATAGAAATAGTAAAAAACAATAAACTCATCCATTTTGAAGATGTACTTTTAAAGTTAATTAACACTATTCCAAAAATGAGTTTAACAACACCAAATATTAATAAAGTGCTAGCATAAAAGTTAAAATCAAAAATCATCTAAGTTGGTAAGTTTATTTCTATTAATTATTCAACTTTAGCTTTAGTTCCAAGTATTTCTTCTAATTCTTGATCTATATGTTCCGAATCTGCTTCAATATCGGTAATTAAGTGTTTATAAATATATATTGGTAATTGTCCTAATATAATTGCCATTCCTACAATAATGCAAGATAAAATCATAATGTCATTGTTTCTTAAAATATAAACAACCGCAATAAATAATAAATTAATAGAATACAAAACATAACACACTTGACTGTGTGATAAACCAATTTTAATTAGCCAATGGTGGATATGGTTTCTATCGGCTTTAAAGGGTGATTGTTTATTAAAAATTCTAATCAAGAATACTCTTAATGTATCATATAAAGGAACAATTAAAATTGAAACTGCAACAATTGGTGCAGTATTTAAATCAAAATCATTGGAACGAATTACTTTGCCGAATTCAATAAACTTAATAGTAAATACCGAAAGTAAAAAACCAATAGTTAATGAACCTGCATCACCCATAAATATTTTTGCTGGAGAAAAATTATAAAACAAAAATCCAAATATTGATCCTGCTAAAGCAAAGCTAATAGTACACCAACCAAATTCACCAATTAAATAAAACCAAATTGCGAAAGTTAATGTAATTATTAAACTTAAACCACCTGCTAAACCATCCACTCCATCAATTAAATTAAAAGCATTTGTAATTACAATTAAAGTAAACATACTAATTATTATACTTGGAATTAATGAAATCTCATAAATACCAAATAAGCCTTGAAAACTAGTAATTCTTAATCCTTCAACAATGCAAACTAAACCAGCTGAAAAAATTTGCATTATAAGTTTATTTATAGGCGATATCATAATAATATCATCTTTTAAACCTGAAAAGAAAAGTACTATTAAACCTGCACTCAAGTATTGTAAACGAGGCATATCAGCATCAACCCAAAGACAAACAGCTATTGAAAATGCTGAAAAAATTGCCAATCCACCTAACCTAGGAATTTTATTAGTATGTAATTTTCTATCACTATGTGAGTCATATAAACCTTTTAATTTTGCAATAGTTATAATAGAAGGAATACCAAATAGTACAAATATAAATGCAGATAAAAAAATAAGGGTTGTGCTTAGCATGTAAATGAATTATTTAGCTAATGTAAATAAATTATAAAGATAAAAAAAATATAAGATTGAAATAATGCAAAAAAAAAACCTAAACAATTAATAATGTTTAGGTTTTACTTTAAAATTTTTATTAAAATAATTTCTACTATTCTGCTGAATCAGAGTTTTCTTCAGTTGCTACAGGAGTAATTTCTTCTTTTACAACTTCTGTTTTTACAACTACTTCTTCTTTCTTAACTCTTCCTCTTCTAGTTTTCTTAGCTGCAGTTCTATCAGCTTTCATAGATAACATTGCTTCATTAAAATCAACTAATTCAACAATTGCCATTTCAGCATTGTCACCTTGACGGTTCATTAATTTTAAAATTCTTAAATATCCTCCTGGTCTATCAGCAATTTTAGCTGCTACTGGTCCAAAAAGTTCTTTAACAGCTTCTGCTTGTTTCAAATATGAAAATACTGTTCTACGACTGTGTGTAGAATCATCTTTTGATTTAGTAATTAATGGCTCAGCATATAGTCTTAAAGCTTTAGCTTTTGCTAAAGTTGTAGTTATTCTTTTATGCATTATTAACGATGAAGCCATATTAGCTAACATTGCCTTTCTGTGAGGTGCCGTTCTACCTAAATGATTAAGTTTTTTTCCGTGTCTCATTATAATTTTATTTTATATCGTAAAAATACGATTAGTCTTCGTTTAATTTAAATTTAGCTACGTCCATACCAAAAGTTAAACCTTTGTCGCGAACCAACTCTTCTAATTCGGATAATGATTTTTTACCAAAGTTTCTAAACTTCAACAAATCTGCAATATCAAAACTAACTAATTCAGATAATGATTTAATATCAGCAGCTTTTAAGCAATTGTAAGCACGAACTGATAAGTCCAAATCTGATAACGGGGTTTTTAAAATCTTTCTTACATGTAATAGGTTTTCATCAACTTCTTGAGGAATTTCTTTTACTTGTGTATCTAAAGTTATTAGTTCATCACTAAATAACATGAAATGTTGTATTAATATTTTAGCCGCTTCTTTTAAAGCTTCTTCAGGATGAATTGAACCATCAGTACTTATTTCAATATTTAACTTTTCGTAATCTGTTTTTTGTTCAACACGATAGTCTTCAACTGAAAATTTAACATTTATAATTGGTGTAAATACTGCATCAATTGGTATAATACCAACTATTGAATCTTTTGTACGATTTTCATCGGCTGGTAAATAACCACGACCTTTTTCAACAACTAATTCAACTTCTAAATGTACAAAACTTTCCATATTGCAGATTATAGAATCTGGATTTAAAATTTTGTAAGCATTTGTATGTTTAGCTATATCGCCAGCAGTAAATTCTTCTTGACCTTTAATATTGATATAGATTTTTTCGTTATCAACACCGTCCATAGTACGTTTAAAACGAACTTTCTTAAGATTTAGAACTATTTCAGTTACATCTTCAATAACACCTTTAATTGTTGAAAATTCATGGTCAACCCCAGTAATTTTAACAGAAGTGATTGCATAACCTTCTAAAGAAGATAATAAAATTCTTCTTAAAGAGTTACCAATTGTAACTCCGTATCCTTTTTCAAGTGGACGGAATTCAAACTGACCAAAAAAGTCAGTGTCTTTATGCATGATAACCTTGTCAGGCTTTTGAAAAGCAAGTATTGCCATTTTATATCGTTCTTTTTTAAATTTATTATTTAGAGTACAACTCTACAATTAACTGTTCTTTAATATTTTCAGGAACTTGATCACGTTCTGGGAATGAAACAAAAGTTCCAGTCAAAGTTGAACTATCCCAATTTAACCAATTAAAACGTTTAACATTTGAATTAGCTATACTGGTATTAATAACTTCAACCGATTTTGATTTTTCTCTTACTGCAACAACATCACCTGGTTTCAATGTATAAGAAGAAATATTTACTACCTTTCCGTTAACAGTTATG
>CAMCEM010000134.1 GCA_945873755.1 Chitinophaga pinensis
AAAAATGGCGAATTTATTTGGGTAGATGCGGTAGTGAAATAGAATGTTGGATTTTGCCCTTCGACTTCGCTCAGTGTGACTATGAATCTTGAATTGCTAGATGCCAGAAGCTATTTGCAAGGTTCCCTTTTAAAAAAATCATTCTCCATCAAAATCTTGCATTTTATTTTTAAATAATCTGTCGTTAAATTTTCTTATCACACTTTCGTATTCTGTGGGGGTAAACAATACTTTTTTACCCATCAAATCAGCAAAAATATTATTACCCGAAACCAATCCCATATCGTTTTTCATGGTATTAAATGGCTTTGAAAGTATTTGCATTTTACTATCGTAAACATGCAAGCCATAAGCTAATTTATTTCTGTCAGAATATGCTGAAACATCGTAACAGAATGATGCAATAAAAAAATTAAGTGAATCAAAATCAGCAGGTTTTGGAATAGCTTCATAATTTTCGTTAATAAAAACATTATTAAAGTTTTTACTTAATATTTGATTGATGGATGTATCGGAAAAGAACAACATTTTACTAAATTTATATTCCCTTAACATTTTTTCCATTATCATTTTATTATTCAAATTTTGAACAATATAAATTTGCTTAATTTCATCTAATCTGTTTTGATTTTTTAATGCATTAATTTCATTTAAATTTGGTGTAGGGAACATAACAAGCAAAGTTCCTTTATTGTATTTTAAAACTTGTTTTTGAGTTTCAATATCTAAATTATAAATAGCTTTCCCTATTTGAACAGCACTTAATTTAATTCCAAATTCTAAAAAACTTGGCCTACCCATAACATAGTTTGATGTACTTTTATCAGTAAAACTGTGGTTGTATTTTACTTCAAAACTTCCAATTTGGCTAAACTTTAAACTTAAACCAATAGTAGCTGCAAAGTCGAAACTACCTGCTTTATTTCTATTCGATTCCAGTCCTCCTTGAACAATTCTATAAATACCATTATCTAATGTTTCGGAATACGAATACATTAAATAAGAAGGCCTTACACCCAATATAATTTTAAAATCTGAACTGCTTCTATCGGGAATTAAATGAAAAGCAAACGATGGATCGAAGTAATAGGCGCCATATTGAAAATCGTTGTTTTTTTCACGACTGCTCATGTAACTTATTGCAACGGGTTCAATGGCATAATCCCATAAACTTACAAAACTATTTATATAATATTTATTGATTGGCCTAGTTAAATAAAGGCTCATTCTTGGTAATAAATTTCCAACTCTATTCCCAAAATTTGTTCCAATTAAATTAAAATTTAAATCCATACCCAAACCAAAATTAAAATTGTCGGGATCCATTTTATGCAAAAGCAATTTTTTATTTGAATTATCTACTTTTGGTGATTTTTTAAGTTTAATTTTTAAAGTGTCAGATTGTGCTATTGCCTTATTTTGCAAAAACATTAAAAGTATAAATAATAAAATAAATCGAGGTAAATTTTGGGTCATTTGTTTAATTTCTTATAAAGTCAATATTTCGTTTCAAACCGTTGTATTTGGTTCGTTTAACTGGCGAATTTTTAAATAATTCATTAAAAATGTGTTCAGTAATTTCAATCCATTCGTTATTTGTTTTGTATATTAACTCGGGTTTAGGGTTAAAAAGTGGTTCGTTGTGTTGTTTTGAAAATTTGTTCCAAGGGCATACATCTTGGCATACATCGCAACCAAATGCCCAATCGTTAAATTTATTTTTCATTTCCAAAGGTATTGCTTCTTTTAATTCAATGGTAAAATAACTAATACATTTACTTCCATCAACTATTTTGGGCGAAACAATAGCTTCTGTAGGGCATGCATCAATACAAGCAGTACAAGTTCCACAATGGTCGGTAGTTGGTCCATCATAATCTAACTCTAAATCAATAATTAATTCGGCTAAAAAATAAAATGAGCCATTGCCTTTATTAATTAAATTTCCATTTTTACCTATCCAACCCAAACCACTTTTTGCAGCCCAAGCTCGTTCTAAAATTGGTGCAGAATCCACAAAAACCCTTCCTCCAACTTCGCCTATTTTTTCGTTAATAAATAAAAATAATTCTTTTAGTTTATCTTTTATTACCAAATGGTAATCAACGCCATAAGCGTATTTCGAAATTTTGGGAGCGGATATATCATTTTGTTTTATTGGGGTGTAGTAGTTGTATAATAAACTTATTACTGATTTTGCATCATCAACCAATAAAGTTGGATTCAATCTTTTGTCAAAATGATTTTCCATATAAGCCATTTTGCCATTTTTATTTTCTTTTAACCATTGCGCTAACTTGGGGGCTTCATCAGCTAAAAATTCAGCTTTACTGATACCACAAAAGCCAAAACCCAATCTATTGGCTTCGTTTTTTATTAGTTTTGTGTAATGGTTTTTGTTTGGCATAGCAATTGACAAATTTGGTTACTTATATTTGAATTAAAAAGAAAGAAATTATGGTTTATTTGGTTGAAATAAAATTGCCTGATGAAATTGATAACAATTTTATGAGAAAAATACCTAGCCATAGGGCTTTTATAAATGTTTTAATTAATAAAGGAAAAATTCAAAGCTATACTATTAACGAAAACAGAACAAAAGGTTGGATAATTTTTAATACCGAAAATGAAAATGAAGTTAAAAAACTAATTGAACAATTGCCAATTTATGAGTTTATTGGTTATAAAATTCATGGCATTATGGTGCATGACAGTGAAATTTTTAGATTTCCTAAAATGCATATGAATTAAAAAAGCTAATATGCGAAATATTAAAACATAAAATGGATTTTCATATTTTATTATCAAATTTAACAAACCCAACTTTACTATTTTTTATTTTAGGAATAATAGCAGTAAAACTTAATAGCGACCTTGAAATTCCACCAAGTTCTACTAAATTTATATCGCTATACCTATTATTTGCAATTGGTTTTAAAGGTGGGCAAGAGCTAGCGCACAGCGAGTTTAATGCAGAAATTGCTTATTCATTAGTATTCGGAATTTTAATTGCATCGTTAATTCCACTTTATACCTTTTTTATTTTAAAAAGAAAACTAACCATTGCCGATGCTGGAGCAGTTGCTGCCGCTTATGGTTCGGTAAGTGCAGTTACATTTGTTGCTGCTTCATCGTTTTTAGAAATACAACAATTAAAATTTGGTGGTCACATGGTAGCTGTAATGGCTTTAATGGAAAGTCCAGCAATTATAGTAGGTGTTATACTTTTAAAATTATATGATAAAGAAAATGAAAGTGAATTAAATTTTTCGGATGTAGTAAAACATTCAATAACCAACGGTAGCGTATTAATGATTATTGGAAGTTTAATAATTGGCATTATTGCTGATTCAAAACAAGCTGAAGGAATAAAACCATTTACTACAGATATTTTTAAAGGTTTTTTATCCATTTTTTTATTGGAAATGGGAATGGTAACAGCCAAAAAATTTGCTTCTTTTAAAAAATATGGCTGGTTTGCAACCAGTTTTGCAATTATTATTCCTTTATTAAATGGCAGTTTAGTTGCAATGGCAAGTAGTTACGTAACACACGAAGTAGGAAACAGATTAATGTTTGCAGTATTGGCTGCAAGTGCTTCATACATTGCAGTTCCTGCAGCTATGCGTTTGGCTGCTCCTAAAGCAAATCCTGGCTTATATATTCCTATGGCTTTGGCAATTACTTTTCCTTTAAACATTACCCTTGGTATGCCATTGTATTTGTATATTATAAATTTATAAAACATAATTTTTTTAATAATTATTATTAATATTGTATCATAAAATTTAAACATAAAAAAATGAGAGAAACACAAATTCCTTCAAATGGTGTAGAAACCCAAAATGTAGTAGCAACATTTATGACTAAAGTATATTCTTGGATGACTTTAGCATTATTTATTACCGGCTTTATTGCCATGTATGTGGCTTCATCTGAGCAATTAATTAATATTATTTTCGGTTCAAAATTTTTATTCTATGGTTTAATAATAGCTGAATTTGGATTGGTTTGGTATTTAAGCGCTCGAGTTGCAACACTAAGTTTTACTACCGCTTTAACTATGTTTATTATTTATTCTATTTTAAGTGGATTAACTTTATCGTGTGTGTTTTTGCTTTATACATCAAGTTCAATTGCTTCCACTTTTTTTATTACCGGTGGCACATTTGCTATAATGAGTTTAGCAGGTTTTTTTACAAAAAAAGATTTAAGTGGTTTTGGTTCAATAATGATGATGGGTTTAATTGGAGTTATTATAGCTACCCTAGTTAATTATTTTTTAAATAGCAGTACTCTGAACTATATAATTTCATTTGTTGGTGTAATGGTTTTTGTTGGTTTAACTGCTTACGACACACAAAAACTAAAAAATATTGCAGTGCAAGTTGAAGGCGAACAAGCTAAAAAAGCTTCAATAATGGGTGCTTTAACGTTGTATTTAGATTTTGTAAATTTATTTTTATACTTACTACGTTTTTTAGGTAACAGAAGATAATTTTTAAAATACACACTTATTAATAAAATCTGTGAATCTGAAACAAAAACTCAGTTCACAGATTTTTTTATGAATACAACTCTAATTTAAAAGCTTCAATTTTCAAATCTTTCAATAATCAAATGAATTTTACACAACAACAATTATTTCATTTTACAAAAAATGTTTTTATAAAATGTGGCATGAACGAAGCTGACGCTTTGTTAGCTGCTGATGTTTTAATTGCTGCTGATTTGCGTGGAATTGATTCGCATGGTGTTGCACGCTTAAGTGGATATGTTAGGCTTTACGAAGCAAATAGAGCTAACATGAATGCACAACACAAAATAATACATGAAACGCCAAGCACTGCTACCATTGATGCTGACCAAGGATTGGGTTTAGTTGTTGCGCCAAAAGCAATGGATTTAGCAATAGAAAAAGCTAAAAATGTAGGAACTGGATGGGTTGCAATTCAAAATAGCAATCATTTTGGCATAGCAGCTTACCATGCTTTAAAAGCATTGCCACATAATATGATTGGAATTGCAATGACCAATGCAAGCCCTTTAGTAGCACCAACTTTTAGCAAACAACGCATGTTAGGAACTAACCCAATTTGTTATGCTTTTCCTGCTGGTAAACATTTACCAATTGTTATTGATATGGCAACAAGCGCTGCTGCTAATGGTAAATTAGAAATAGCTCAAAGAACCAATAAACCAATTCCAAATAATTGGGTGCAAACCAAAGAAGGAAATGAATCAACCAATGCCAATGAACTTGCAAATGGTGGTTCATTATTGCCTTTAGGTGGACATAAAGGTTATGGATTAGCCAGCTTAGTCGATTTGCTTTGTGGAGTGTTAAGTGGTGCTAATTATGGACCTTGGGTTCCTCCTTTTGTATCGTTTTTAAAACCCATAGAAAACCTTCCTGGAAATGGAATAGGACATTTTTTAGGTGCTATGCGCATTGATGCTTTTAGACCAACTCAAGATTTTATAAACAACATTGACAATTGGATAGATGCTTTTAAAAACGCAGAAAGAATTGATGAGAAGCAACCTGTAATTATTCCTGGTGAACCTGAGTTTATTTTAGAAAAAGAAAGAAAAATAAATGGCATACCATTAAACGAAAAAGTAATTGAAGATTTAAAAGCGTTGGCTACAAAATATAATTTAGAATTTTAATGATTGTAAATAAAAAAATAATATTAGCATCAAAATCGCCAAGGCGACAAGAGCTAATAAAAGGATTAGAAATTCCTTTTGAAATAGTAAGCTATGAAGTTGATGAATCGTTTTCTGATAACTTAACAAAACACGAAATTCCACTTTACTTGGCTCAAAAAAAAGGAGAAGCTTTTCCTAATATATTATTAGAAAACGAAGTATTATTAACTGCCGATACCATTGTTTGGATTAACAACCATGTTTTGAATAAGCCGGAAACAGAGCAAGAAGCGTTTGAAATGTTAACCGAAATTGGTGGCACTACCCACGAAGTATTTACAGGAGTTTGTTTAAAATCGAATATTAAAACAGTACATTTTTTTGATAGAAGCGAAGTAACTATAAAACAATTGAGCAATGATGAAATTTGGCATTATATAAAAAACTATAAACCATTTGATAAAGCAGGTAGTTATGGCATACAAGATTGGTTTGGATACACTGCTGTTGAAAAAATTAATGGTTGTTTTTATAATGTAATGGGTTTACCAATAAATAAAGTGTATAGCGCTTTAAAGGAGTTTTAGAAATTAATTCTGGTAATAAAAAACTCCTTCTTTCATAGAAAAGGAAGAACAATACAAGTGATTAATTTCTGATTTTTTTAAAACTATATCAATCATTATGGCTGCAATAGGAATATATTCTGCCCGATAATTTACCATTCCTTTTAGTGAAAGTCTTTCTTCAATGGTTAATTTTAAAAACAATTCTTTTAATTTTTCAAAATCAATCATTGTAATTTCAGTTACATTTTTGTTTATGGGGTTCAATTTAAGTTTAAGTTCTTTTTGAGCAATGTCTATTATGGTATCAAAACTGCCCGCAGTTCCTATTAAATATGTTGGATTATACTTTTCAATATTTTCTATTAATGTGCTTGTTTTACTTACAAAATGGTCTTTCATTTTATCAATATCATTTTCGCTAAATGGATTATTGGGTTTAAATAATTCAAATAACCTAACTGCACCTAAATCGAAACTTTTTTTCCAATAAATAGTGTTTTTATTTCCAATAATAAACTCCACACTTCCTCCACCAATATCCATTACTAGCACATTTTCGTTAGGAAAATTAAACGATTGTAAAGCCCCAAAATATATTAATTCTGCTTCTTTATTGCCATCAATTATTTCAATATCAATATCGAATAAATCTTTAATTTTATTTTTAATTTCAACTCCATTACTTGCATTTCTAATTGCTGAAGTAGCCAACGCAGTAATTTTATCAATTTTATATTTTTGTATTATTAATTTAAAATCAGCCAAGGTTTTTATTGAACGTTCAATTGCATCGGCAGTAATAATATTATTTATTAAACCTCCTTTCCCAATTTTTACAGCAATTTCTATATTTTCATATACAACCAATTGCTTGTTTTCTAGTTGGGCTATAAGTAAATTAAAAGTATTCGATCCTAAATCAATAACTGCTTTCATATCGGAAAATAATAAACCTGTCTCAAAATTTAATTTTACTTTTATTATAAACTAACCATTTTATCTAGTCGACCCTCAAAAAGTCATCTTCAATTTTTCTTCTTTCTTTTTCCTTAGATGAAAAAGAAACAAAAAATCAAGGCAAAAAAAAGCTTCCACGCACAAGGCTAAGGCTGGCCCGCCTTTTTGCCGACCCCACGCACGTTGTTAATGGAATAGTGGTCCTTACAATTTCTATTTTAGTTTATTAAAAATTTAAATAAAATTGTTGCAAACATAAAAATTCTACAAGTATTCTTTTGTTTTTAACTCTTTTCTTGCAGAATTTTATTCACCATTTTTTACCAAGTTTGTTGATTTTGTTGGTGCTTAAATAGTTTTTGAGGGACGACTATCTATTCAAAAACCACATTGTAACATAGAAAACAAAGTACTAAACTATGAACCCTATCTGTCTATGTGGTTCAGTTTATAGCCATTGAGTTAAATATTACCTTCCTATTAAAATTACTAAAAATAAGAAATAAAAAAAGGTGTTTTCAACTAGAAAACACCTTTTTTAAAAACTTTAATTTAATAAATTATTTTATAACACTAATTTTATGTGTATATACTTTTCCAGCTGTTTCAACTTGAACCAAATATACTCCGTTAGCAAATGCACTTAAGTCTATTTGTTTTTCTGTTAAGTCATTGTTTTCAATGGTTAAAGTTTTAGTTAAACTACCTACCGAATTAAACACTTTAACTGTTACTTCTTGTTTGTTATTTCCAAATAATTTTACTTTTACAATTCCGTTATTAGGGTTAGGGTAAATTGATAAAATGTTATTTGCATTGATTGAATTTTCAATTACAGATGTCGTATTTGCAATTACATTTACTGTTCTGTAGTATATATC
>CAMCEM010000135.1 GCA_945873755.1 Chitinophaga pinensis
GCTGCCAAATCCTTCAATTTATTTTGATGGTGAGGACTTTCACATAGTTGGAGAAATTTTATTAAAGGGGAATGTAAATTTGGTTTTTAGAAATGTAAATTTAATTTGTAATGCTAGCTATAAATACGAAACACTTTTAAATCAGTTTACCATATTTAGTTTAAAACAAACCTCAGCAAAAATCACCTTCGAAAATCTAATAATCGATCTAACTAGTTATTACAGTTTAATAAAAAGTAATGATTTTAATAATGTTATGGTTGAAACTAAATTTGTTAACACCAATATTCTAGGAAGTGGCATAGCAAGTCTTTCACCAAGTAACGGAGGAGCAATAAATTTATTAGTAGATAATGTGCAGATAGGAAGTAATTTGAGTCCATCTATTTATGCGCAATTTAATACAGGTTGGCTCGATTCAAACACCATAAGAAACAACTTTTAATCAAAAAAAATCATGAAAAATTTAATCAAAACAACGCTTATACTTTTATTATTGGTATTTACGAATTGTGTAAATGCCCAAAATGCTTGTGAGTTTGATAGTATTTACCAAGAGCCTATTAGGGATGAAAGGGGGTATAAAACAATATTTGTTAACGGTAATTTATATTTGGCTTCTATTAAAGGCTATTCAAATGGATACACCTTTAATAATTTGTTTTTAAAGCTAACTTGTTTAAACACTTGTGGTGAAAGAATTTGGAAAAAACAAATTGACAGTTCATTAGGCTTTATTGAAAAATCTAATGGGGATAACTTAAAATTTATTGATTTAATAAAACGCCAAAATAACACACTGATTGTTGCTTGCAACTACAGCAAAGTTAAAACAAGCATAGGTGCAGGTATAAAATTATTTAATATTGATTTGGCAGGAAATGTAATATGGAAAAAAACCTTTGGCGATACTTTGAGCAATTATAGTTTAAATTCGGTTATAGAAATAAACTCCAATAGGTATTTAATGGCAGGGCAAAAAAATGGAAAAGCATACTTTTTAATTTGCGATACTCTTGCACAAATAAAAAATGAAAGTACATTTTCAATTAATACCCTTAAAACTAGTTTAATACATAAAGTACAAATTATGCCTGATAATAATATTATGTTATTAGGTTTAGAAGATACCATTGCTTTTATAAAAACAATTGATACAACAGGTAATTTAACTAACTCTATTAATATACCAACACTAAAATCGCGTTTGGTAAGAAACGTTGCTTTTAACCATGATAACTCAAAGATTATTTTAACTGGCCTTCCATACATTGCTCAATATTCGTTAATAGGTATTTTACTGAAAGACACTATACTTTCTGTTGCTTTGTTAAAGCAAATAAAAGTTAATGATGTAACATGGGGAGTTCATATTAATTTTGAGCCAAACTTAAATTTTTTACATGCACGCCCTTATTGGATAAAATTTGATTCAAATTACAATTTTATTTCTATGGACAGTTCTTATTTTGAACTAAATGGAGGTTTTATTGATTTCTTTAAATTGAATAATAGTATTTATGGAACAGGTTCAGCAATTGCTTCTGGTGGAGTTGGATACATTTATTATATGGCTGCAATAAAAAAAATCAATTTAGTTAAATATATCAATAACATAACAATTTCGGGGCCTCCAACTATTAATATAAAAAATGGCACTGTTTTATTATCCGCTAATATCCTACCTATAAGTGCCAATAACAAAAACATACTTTGGAGCATTAGCGATACTAACTTAGCTACCATAACCCAAGCAGGTTTAGTGACTGCCAAGGCTAATGGAACTGTTATAGTAACAGCCACCGCAGCAGATGGAGGTGGCGCAACAGCTACCAAAACCATTACTATTAGTAACCAAACAGTAGGCATAAATGAAGTAAACTTAACTAATCAAATTACTGTTTATCCTAACCCTGCTAGCAATATGTTAACCATTAAAACCATTAACAATTTAGCCATACAACAATTATCTTTTCTCGACATAACAGGCAAGTTAATAGCACAATTCATGAATCAAACCGAGATAGATTTAACAAATATTGCCAACGGTGTTTATCTATTAAATATTCAAACTGAAAAAGGAAACTTAGTAAAACAGGTAGTAGTAAATAGGTAATACCATCTTGATTTACAAATTAGACCAAAGCCCCCGCCAATTTGCGGAATTAGATGGTGTTATGCTGCCACTAAATATATTGGTCAGCATTGACTATAATAGCGGTATAAACATATTATATTTTAATTTTTTTGAAATTAAAGAGGCTGTCTCAAAAGGATAACCTCTTTGTATTTTGTCACATTTAGCGAAGTCGAAATGTTTTGAAAACTGATTATTAAGTTCTCGATTTCGCTCGAACTGACGAGATTTTTAAAGCACTTTAGACAGCCACTTTTTTACTTTATATTGCAAACCAAATGATTATTGAATTTACACATAACAATAAAAAATATACCGCTAATTTAGCTGAGTCTTTGGATATTTCGTTGCCTTTATTTAGTGGTGAACATAATCCAAATGCATTTCATATTGATAACCCCAAGTTTGAACCTATAAAAGTAGGAACGTTTGTTGGCTCGGTGCAAGAAGGTGGTGCATGTAATTGCGAAAATATTTTTTTCAATGCGCATGGTAATGGCACACATACCGAATGTGTGGGGCATATTAGCAAAGAAAGAATTACCATTAATCAAACTTTAAAGCAATTTTATGCAATTGCACAAGTTATATCGGTTAGTCCAACAACAATTGAAAATGGTGATTTAATGGTTACTTTAAAAAGTATTGAAACCCAATTTGATTCAAAAGTGGAAGCAATGATTATTAGAACTTTACCTAATAATTTAAGCAAAAAAACTGCTCAATATTCGGGCAATAATCCTACCTATTTAGAGCCAGCTTTAGGTACATTTTTAGCAAATAACAACATAAAACATTTATTGGTCGATTTACCTTCGGTGGATAGAGAAGAAGATGGAGGAGCATTGGCTACGCACCATGCTTTTTGGCAATACCCTAATAATACTAGGCTTAACGCTACCATTACCGAATTAATTTTTGTGGATGATACAATAACTGATGGACTCTATTTGTTAAACTTGCAAATTGCTTCTTTTGAAAGTGATGCAAGCCCAAGTAAACCCGTTTTATATAATATAAATTAAAAACGACATGATGAATAACTGGATTGAAGAAGAAAACAAACTGACCAAAACTTTTAAATTTAAAACATTTGGCGATGCCATTGCTTGGATGGTAAAAGCATCGTACATGATTGAAAAAATGGACCATCACCCTGAGTGGACAAACATTTACAATAAAGTTATGGTTTCTTTAACTACCCACGATGCAGGGAATAAAATTACTGAAAAAGACAGAAAACTTGCTGAAGCTTTGGATTTAGTTTAACACCAATTTAAAACCGCTGCCATGTACATTTTCTATGCTTATGGTTTCGTCTTCTTTTATTAGTTTACGCACTTTGTTTATATAAACATCTAGGTTGCGGGCGGTGTAAAAATCGTTGCGGCCCCACACATGCAAAAGCATATTTGACCTTGGTATTAATGCATTTTTATTAATGGCCAATAGTTTTATTAATATCCCTTCGGTATTACTAATTCTTTTTTCATTTCCATTCACCAAAATTGTATTGTTTACCAAATCTACCGTGGTATTGCCAATAGCAATTTTTTCTTCTTTTGCAGCAAAATCGGTTTCGGGTTTGTTGTGGCTACGTTTTAAAATGGCTTTAACGCGGGCTAAAAATTCAGGAGTGCTAAAAGGTTTTGTTATGTATTCATCTGCTCCAATGTTAAAACCATCTAATTTATCGGCCTCGGTTGAGTTGGCTGTTAAAAAAACAATAGGAATATGCTGGTCTTTATTGCGTATGTTTTTTGCAAGTTCAAATCCACTCATTTTTGGCATATTTACATCCAAAATACATAAGTCAAATCGTTCGTTATTAAATGCATTTAATCCTTCTTCTCCATCTTTACACAGCCTAACGCTAAAATCTTCTAACCGCAAAGTTTCTTTAATTAAGTAACCCAAGCTACTTTCATCTTCCACCAATAAAATGTGTATTTGTATTTGTTTCGACATAATGTAAAAATTATTTTTTACGAATGTATATATTACTTAAAATAAATTTAATGTATGAATGCACGAATTAAGTTATTTTTATGATAAAATATTTTAAACACCATTTTTAAATAAATATGTAATATTCTTTTAAAAGATAATTTGTATTTATGCAATGTGATAAACATTATTGAAAAAAACAGCTTACAATTATTGCGAATTCCTTTTAGTTTTTTTTTACTTCCTGTATTTTTATTTGCGTTGGCGGTATTAAACAACATTAATTTATTTAACACAGTTATAGCTTTTATAGCATTGCATGTTTTTATTTATCCTGCCAGTAATGGTTACAATAGCTATATGGATAACGATACCGAAAGTATTGGGGGATTAGAAAAACCACCACCACCAACCAAAAACTTGTTTTATGTAAGCTTTGCTTTCGATTTAATTGGGCTTTTATTGTGTTGTATTATTGGGTTAAATTTTGCTTTGCTAATCATGTTGTATGTATTGGCTTCGCGGGCGTATAGTTTTAAAGGCATTCGGTTAAAAAAATATCCATTTGCCAGTTGGATTACTGTAAGTTTTTTTCAAGGAAGTTATTTGTTTGCTGTTTTGCTTTTATTTTTAACTGACGATTTAAAAATGGAGACTTTTCCAACTTTTTTGTTTTTTGTTCCATCCTTATTAATTGGGGCTACCTATCCATTATCGCAAATATACCAACACCAACAAGACAAAGCTGCGGGCGACATTACTTTGAGTTTACTATTGGGCTACAAAGGCACTTTTATTTTTAGTGCCATTTTATTTGTAATAGCAACCATTTTATTTTTTATACAAACACAAATTATAACTCCTAAAATGCTACATTTTTATTGGTTTCAACTTTTTTTATTTCCCGTTATCATATATTTTTTGTGGTGGGCTTTCAGTGTTTTTAACAATTACGAAAATGCAAACTTTAAAAACACAATGCGAATGAATACGTTATCTTCCATATTACTATCTTGCTATTTTATTAGCGAAATAATAGTTAAGCAACTATAAAATGAGTTATATAAACAAAATTGGAACGGCTACTGCTCCCTATAAAATGAACCAAGCCGATGTTGCACTTTTTATGCAAAACTTTTATGACGAGGATGAAAATACCAAGCGGAAAATTGGTTTAATGTACGATCGCTCGGGAATAAAAACCCGTTATAGTGCTGTTCCTGACTATAATTTAAATACCCATACCAACAAGTTATTGCCTCAAAACTTAAAAGATGCTTTTCCAACCGTGAATAAGCGAATGGATTTGTTTTTTAAAATAGCTCCGCAAATGAGTAAAGAAGCAATTTTAAATTGTTTGGAAAATGAAGAGGAATTACAAACTATTACCCATTTAATAACAGTAAGTTGCACAGGAATGGCCGCTCCCGGGTTAGATTTAATGTTGATGGAGCAATTAAATATACCTAACAATGTACACCGCACTTCGGTAAATTTTATGGGGTGTTATGCTGTTTTTCATGCTTTAAAAATGGCCGATGCATTTTGTTCTGCCAATAAAAACAATAAAGTCTTAATAGTTTCGGTTGAGCTTTGTACGCTTCATTTTCAAAGTAATTTTAGTATGGATAATGTGGCTGCTAATTTACTTTTTGCCGATGGAGCTGCCGCTTGTGTATTAACTTCAAATTCAAATTTTGAAAATGCCATTCAACTCCATTCGTTTTATAGTCAAGTATTGTTTAGTGGCAAAACCGACATGGCTTGGCATATTTCAAAAACAGGTTTTTTAATGACCTTAAGTGCATTTATTCCAAATTTAATTGAATCTGGAATTGGCAATTTGTTAAACGAAGCATTAAAAAATGCACATTTAACTATAAATGAAATAAATAATTGGGCCATACACCCCGGTGGAAGAAAAATAATTGAAACCATTCAAAAAGAACTTTCGCTTACCAATACCGATGTTGAACTTTCGTTCGAAATTTTAAAAAACTATGGTAACATGAGCTCAGCCACTATTTTATTTGTGTTGCAGCAAATGCAATTAAACAAACGAAAAGGTAAAGTTTTTGCTTGTGGTTTTGGCCCTGGCTTAACTTTAGAAACCTTTATTGGGGAATTTGTGTAGGTTTTTTTTTATATTCATTTTTTGTTTTAAAAAAAAATCTTTTATTTGCCAAACACAAATAAAAAAATATGAAAAAGAATTTACTAAATTTAATTACAGTTTTTGCATTTACAGCAATTTGCTTTAATGCAACCGCACAAAAGCGCTACATAAACGAAGTGTTTATGAATGTGACAAAATCTGCTAATATTGAATACGATTCAAACAGATCGATTAATATTATACCACCTAACAATCCTCCAATTATTACGTCTAAATTGCTTTGCGATATTTACCAACCAGAAGGTGATACTGCAGCTAAACGTCCTTTAATTATTTTGGCTCATACTGGAAGTTATTTACCAGCTATTATTAACCAACAAACTACAGGTAACAAAAACGACAGTTCAATAGTTGAATTAGCCAACCTTTTAACAAAACGTGGTTATGTTGTTATGGCTGTTAATTACCGCTTAGGATGGAATCCAAATGCAGCTTCTGCAGCAGCAACAGAACAATTAATCAATGCTACTTACCGTGCCATACAAGATGTAAGAAATGCAATACGTTTTATGCGTGTAAATGCAGAAACTTACAAAATTGATACATCAAAAATTATAGTTGGTGGCCAAGGAACTGGTGGATATGTTGCATTAGGTTTTGCTTCAGTTAATAACAGAGCTGACATAGAAGGTAAAATTAAATTCCAAAGAGGAGATTTTTCTCCAATGGTAAGCGTAGATACTTTAGGTGATTGGAATGGAATTGGTGGTGTACCTTTCTTTAATTATGGTGGTGATGCTGCAATTTCTGGAAATGCTCACATGGTATTTAATTACGGTGGTGCTATGGGCGATACATCTTGGATGGATGCTGCAACTTTACCTATTGTAGGTATGCATTGCCCAGCAGATATATTTGCTCCTTACAAAACAGGTAACGTAGTTGTACCTACAACCAAAGCAACAGTAATTGAAAGTGCTTCAGGTGCTGGTTCAGTTATTCCTTATGCTAACAGCTTAGGTATTAATAATAAAATTAACTCAAAAAACTATACTGACCCTATTTCAGTAAGAGCAATGGCTTCAAGTGGTGATGTAAAAAACTTATTTGCTTTTAAAACAAATTTCCCTGCAGAAAGTTCACCTTGGGAATGGTGGGATAGACAAATTGTTCAAGGAATTAATTTCCCAAGTCCAGGTGCAGGTAGAAACGCTGATTCATTGTCATTCTTAACAAATCCATTTATGAGTGCTGCTCGTGCTAAAGCTTATATTGATACTATTGCTCAATTTATTTCTCCACGTATTGCTGCGCAATTTGATTTAGAAGTAGGAACAAGCGTAAATAATATTAATTACAGCTATTTATTAGGTGTTTATCCAAATCCAGCTAAAGAAAACGTAACAATTAGCATGGATAAAAACCAAGCTAACATTAGCCAAGTAGTTATTTTTGACATTACTGGCAAAGTGGTTTATTCAAATAATAGTTTTTCAGCACATGAAGTAAATGTAAATACTGAAAATTTAATAAATGGTATTTATTTAGTAAATGTAACTTTAGCCAACGGTGTAAGTACTACTAAACGCTTATCAATTCAATAAGAATTAATATTAATTTATTTAAAAGCCTGCAATTTATTTTGCAGGCTTTTTTTTTGATATAAATCGTAAATATTACAAAATTTGGATATTAGCTATAAAAACACTTACTTTTGCCGCCTGATTGATTAAATTTTAACCCGAAAAATAAGAGTGAAAATTGTTGTAATAGGTGGAGGAGCAGCTGGTTTTTTTGCAGCCATAAATGCTGCAAACGCTAATGCTGAGGCCGAAGT
>CAMCEM010000136.1 GCA_945873755.1 Chitinophaga pinensis
TACATAACTACAACAAAATTACCAACACCAAAATTACCACCAACGTACGATAATAGAGCAATTACGGCAAAAACAATGGATGTAATTTTAAAGCCTTTTGTGTTTTTACGTTCAGCAGCTTCTTCCTCGTGGGTTTTCATAAAACCAACTGCAAATACAGGATTTATAATATATGCAACTACCAACGAAGCCAATAAAGTTATAATTAAAGTTACTGGTAAAAAGAACATAAACTTACCAATAACACCTTGCCAAAATGCCAATGGAATAAATGGAGCTAAAGTTGTTAATGTACCTGAAAGTACTGGTGCAAAAACCTCTCCTGCCGCAATCTTTGCTGCTTTTTTTATGGGAACTTTTCCATTGTCGAAAATTCGATGGGTGTTTTCTATAACTACAATTGCATCATCAACCACAATACCTAAAGCAAGTAGAAAAGCAAAAAGTACAATCATGTTTAAAGTGAAACCAATAGTTGGAAGAATTAAAAAAGCAACTGCCATTGATAAAGGAACCGACATTGCAACAAACAATGCATTGGTTGCACCCATAAAAAACATTAAAATAATTGTTACTAAAATAAAACCAATTATAATTGTATTAATCAAGTCGTGTAAAGTAACCCTTGTAGCATCCGACTGGTCTCCAGTAATGGTAATTTTTAATCCCTCTGGTAATTTAATTGCTTTCATTTCCTTTGTTAAAGCTCTTATTTTATCGCTTGCATCAATTAAATTTTGACCACTTTTTTTAACAACATTTAAAGTAATTACATTTTTATGTTCTAAGCGCGCAAAACTTTCTTGTTCTTTAAAACCATCTTTTACTTCTGCAATATCACGCAAATAAACTATAGCTCCACTTGCTGAACGAATAGCTAAATCACCAATTTTTTTAGGATCAGCATATTCACCAATTACATTTATTTCGCGCAACAATCCATCCATTTTTACTGAACCACCGCTTATAGTTACGTTTTCATTCCCTATTGCTTGCATTACGTCATACATTGCTACTTCGGCTACTTGCATTTTATACATATCCAAGTTTATTTGAACTTCTCTATCTAATGCACCAACAATATCTGCTCGTGTTATTTCTTTTAAACCTTCTATCTTATCTTGTAAATCTTCGGCATAAGTTTTTAATTTATCTAAAGGGTAATCGCCCGATAAATGAACATACATAATTGGTTGTTGCGAAACATCAATTTCAATAACGCTTGGTTCACTTGTTAATACTTGTGGTAAATCTTTACGTACTTTATCTACTTGATCTTTTACTCTTTGTTTAGCAACAGGAATTTGAACATCGGTATTAAATTCAACGGTTATTAAACTTATATTTTGAATAGTATTACTCGTTACTTTTTTAACACCCGAAATTGATTTTACACTTTTTTCAAGGTGCTTGGTAACAATATTCTCCATGTCTTTTGGAGAAGTACCAGCTTGAACAGTACTAATAATTATTTGAGGAAAAACTACTTCAGGAAATTGTTCCTTAGGCAATCCATTATAACTTAATAAACCTGCAAGGGTTATTATTATTGTCATAATGTAAATACTTGTTTTGTTATTTATAGCCCAACTCGAAGGCTTAAATTCTTTTATTTTATCTAACATATTTTTAGCTTTTGGCTTAGGCTTTTGGCCTTGTTTATTTTTTTAAAATAATTTTTAAAATTTAATTACTTCACCATCGTTCAAATCAGAATAACCAACAGTAATTAATTGCTCTCCTTTTTCTAATCCACTTAAAATTTCAGCATTTTCGTTATAGGTTTCACCAACAATTACAGTGCGTTTTTTGGCAATATTTTTCCCATTTTCTTTTACAGCAACAAAAACATGTGAGCCTTCTTCTCCATTTTGAATACAATTAACAGGAACAACAATGGCATTGGTTTTTTCGTAATCAATAATTTTAACTACGGCTATCATATTTGGTAAATAACTATTGTCGTTTGGCAAATTTACTTCCACACCAAAAGTTCGGTTTAAAGCACTAATTCCTTTTCCTGAGTATGATATTTTGGCTTCAATATTTTTATTTAAATCTGGAAATAAAATTTGAACATTATTACCTTGCTTTACTTTATTAGCGAAAGCTTCAGCTACATTTGCCTTCACTTTTAACTTATTAAAATTAACAATAGTAAAATAAGGCATTCCTGGTGCTGCTGTTTGGCCATTTTTTAAATTAACTTCATCAATAGTTCCGTTTGAAGGTGCAGTAATTTTATACATACTTAACTGTTCGCGCATAGCACCAATTTGTTGTTCAAGCGATTCTTTGTTAGTTTTTGCTTGCTTAAACTGTATTTCAGAACCTACTTGTTTTTCCCATAAAGCTTTTTGTTTATTGTACAAATCGGTTACTAAACTTAAATTTGTTTCCATTGATTGAATTTGTTTTTTAATAGCATTTCCATCAAGTTCTGCTAAAATTTGACCTGCTTTTACTACCGAACCCGGTTTTGCAAAAACATTTAAAACCAACCCTGGAACTTTAGCACTAATGGTAGTATTTTCATCCCCGTCAACTTGTCCTTGAACATCAATAAAGTGTCTAAAGTTTGATGTTTGTATTTCGGTAATTGCTACGTTAACCATTTTTACTTTAGTTTCAATACTATCGCCACTGGCTTTAATTTCGTCTTCTAAAGTTTTAATTTGTGTAATTAAAGCTGCTTGTTCAGTCTTTAACTTTTCAAGCTTTTCTTTTTTTGCTTTTACTGAATTTTTATCACCACACGATGAAATTACTATGGTAATAATTGATAAAATAGCAATAATTATTTTTCCGTTTTTCATTTTATTTTTATGATTTTTTATTTATTAATATCCTATTGATTTTTTTACGTTTAATTGAGCAATCATTAAGTCGTACATTGAACTTAAATAACTTGTTTGTGCATTTTTTAAGTCTGTTTCGGCTAAAAGTAATTCGGTACTTGAACCTACTCCTTCTTTTAGTTTTAACTGTGCACTGGTATAAATTTGTTCTGCTAATACTAAGTTTTTCTTTTGAACCAAAATTTGATCTTTTGTTCTTAAATAATTTGTTTTGGCAGTAAATCGTTCAAGTTCTATAGCATTTTCTAAATTGCTTTTTAAGTTTTCAGTTTTTTCAATTGCAATAGATGCTTTTTGTGTTTGTGCATGTTTTCTAAAACCATCAAATATGGGTAAACTTAAACTTCCACCAATAATTGTTGAAGGAAACCATTGTTTTCCTAAATCAGAAAATTCGGTACTAAAAGTATTTCTGCCCAATGAAGCAAAAGCTGTAATTGTTGGTAAATAGCCAGTTAAATAACGCTTTCTGTCCAATTTATTTAAAACTAAACCTTGTTCAGTCATTTGATATTCTATTCTTTTACTGTAATCACCACTTGCTAAATCGTAGTTTGCAGCAAGTTGGTTTGGTAAATCAGCCAATTTTTCGGTTAGTACCAAGCTATCGGCAGGTTTTGCACCCAAGTTTAATTTAAGTATTTGATATGAAATTGAAATTCCATCTTTCAATTGTTCGCGTTGTAAATTAGCGTTAGAGTAGCTTAACTCTAATCTATCTAATTCTATTTTTTCAACTAATCCTGCTTTGTAAACTTCTCTTAAATCGCTTAAACTTTTTTCAAGTAAGCTAATGCTTTTGTTTACTTGAGTTAAACGCTCTTCATTTATTAATACAAAATAATAAGCTTTAGTAACATCTGTTTCAACATCTATTTCGGTTTTACGAGTAGTTAAAGTTGATAGTTTAACATATTCTTTGGCTGCTTTTACGCCTAAAAAAAATGTTCCATCAAATAATAATTGACCAATAGATAAGCTAGCATTGGCTGAATTTTTTTGCCCAAATTGAACAGGAAGCGGAGCACCCGGAACAAAAGTTTGACTTGGGTTTAATCCAAAATATTTTATATTGGTACCAATAACTGCTGGTGTAATAAAATCTGGAAGTGGTGTTACAGGAATATCAATACTATGGTTGTATGATAACTCTGCATTGGCTTGTGGCAAACCATTTGCTAATAATTCATTAACTGTTTTTTTTGCTGTCAACTCATCCAATTTAGCATTTTTAAGGTTAGCATTATTTTGTTTTGCATATGCAATTGCATCAATCAATGACATGTTTCTAGTTTCAACTTTTTGTTGAGCAAAAACTACGTTTAGTCCGAATAATGCTGCCACAATTAATGTGGAAATTTTTGTGTTCATAATTATATATTCTTATTGTTTATATGTTGGTTTTCAATAATTTTATTTAGTTTTTTTAATCCTTTTTCGGTGCAAATTCCATGTAAATGATATTTTATTATTTCTTGATGAATTAAATAAAAATCGTTAGTTATTTCTTGATACAACTCAGGCCTCAACATAAACTCTATGTTATGAACATATAATTTGGCTATTAAATCCGAATTTAAATTTTGCCGGTATAATCCTAGCTCTTTACCTGAATTTATATTTTCAACCATTTGATTAAAAATAAAATCCGACTTAAATTTTTCTAATTTATCCCAAGCATTTTTGAAATATTTTCTTAAATCGAACAATACTGAAACATTTACTTTTCTATGGTTTTCGGTAATTGATTTACTTATTTCAAATAAAAATTCAATTGGATCGTGTTCTCCATTTTTAACCAATCTGCAGTTTTCAATATCGCAATTAATATGTGATTCAATAGTTTGATTTACTAAATCGTTTTTATCTTCAAAAAACTGATACAATGTTTTCTTTGAAATACCAAGCTCTCTAGCAATATCATCCATAGTTATGCTTTTAAAGCCATATTTCATAAATAAAGCTTCAGCACCAGTTAATATTTTATCTTTTCCTTCCATTAAATTTTCAAGTGCAAATATTAGAAACTTTTGGAACTTAGGAAACTTTTTATACAAAAAAAGTTTCCTGTCAAACTGGTTTAAATTACAACCATTTAATATTCAATTATTTATTAATTATAATTTCATGCCTTATTGACTATTCTCATTAAAAAACAAAATATAATGTTTTTTGAAGTTAATTATTCTGTAAGAAATAAAAAAAAATTTCATTATAAATAAAATAAATCGTTTATTTTGCAGATTAATAGTTGTGTTTAGTAATTATTAACACAATAAATAATTTAACAATGAAAAGTATAAGAGCCGTTTTAATTGATGATGTAGAAGTAATGAGGATTACTTTAAAAAAAGTTTTAGAGCAATTTCCTCACATAAATATAATTGGAGAAGCTTCTTCTTTTGACGAAGCAAAAGAGGTTGTAAATAGACTTAAACCCGATTTATTGTTTTTAGATATTGATTTAAATGGATTAATATCAATTGACTTATTAGAAGAACTTAATTGTACCCCAAAAATTATTTTTATTACCTCGCACGAAAATTTTGCTATAAAAGCATTTGAAATGAATGCAATTGATTTTATAATAAAACCTATTAGCGCAAAACGCATTGCAAATGCTATTGAGCGAGTTAGCCTTCCTTCAGTTGCAATCAACGATAATAATCTTAATGAAGGTGAAGAAAGATTTCAATCAGACCAAATTATATTATTAAATTTTGATAATAAAATGAATTTTATTAAAATAAAAGACATTAACTATATTGAAGCTTACGGAAATTATACTAAAATAAATATGCTTGATGGTAAATTAAGTATTACCTATAATTCAATTAAAAACTGGGAAAATAAATTGCCGTTAGATATTTTTATTCAAATTCATCGCTCAACAGTTGTTAACTTAATAAACGTTTTAAAAATTGAAAAATGGACCAACGATACTGGAAGATTATATTTAAAAAATGTAGATAAACCATTTGAAATTAGTAGAAGTTACTTTTTCCAAATCAAGAAAAAATATAAAATGTAATAAAAAGAAAATCCGAAGTTTATTAAGCTTCGGATTTTTTTATGGTTGAATTTTTTTAATTAATTCTACAACAAACTATACCTGCCAACTATTCCTAAAGGCAACTGAATACCCGATTTTCCTTGAAGATACAATTCACCAAAATCTAAATTTTTGGTTTGTTTAAAATTGCTTTCTATTAAATTTTGAACAACCAATGCACTCAAGCCTAATGAGTAAACATTCAATATCAAAAAGTGGTTATTGGGTTCTAAAATTTTAGCTACATCTTGCAATAATTCATTGATGCTTTGCTCTAATTGCCAGCGTTCACCATTTGCGCCAATGCCATAAGCAGGAGGATCCAAAATAATTCCATGGTATGTTTTACCGCGTTTTACTTCACGTTTTACAAACTTCATGGCATCTTCCACAATCCAACGGATATCGGTTAAGCCCGAAGATTCCATATTTTCTTTACTCCACGTAATTACTTGCTTCACACTGTCAACATGCGTTACATCGGCACCGGCAGACTTTGCGGCAATACTTGCACCACCGGTATAGGCAAACAAATTTAAAAATCTTGGTTGTTCGCCTTTTACCTTTTTTAGGTTTTGAAAAATATAATCCCAATTGGCTGCTTGTTCCGGAAAAATACCAACGTGTTTAAACGAAGTAAGTGCTAAGTTAAAGTTTAGGTTCAAATCGTTGAATTTATAATTCATTTTCCAACGCTCGCCTGCTTTTTTATCTTTTTTTATCCATTCGCCACTATGGCTAGTGCGTGGCTTAAATGTAATATCAGTTAATTTTTGCCATTCTTGTTCACTCCATTTTTTACTCCAAAGTGCTTGTGGTTCTGGTCTGCGTAAAACCAATGAGCCAAATTTTTCTAGCTTTTCAAAATCGCCACAATCTAAAAGTTCGTATTGTTGCCAATTGGTTGGAGTAAATGTTTGCATATATTTTTAAAAACGTCAAATGTAAGTTTAAGGAATTAGTTATATTTAAAAATTAAATTACTCCATTATAAAAGTTCTACCTTCATCAGCTATTTCGGTATTTTTAAATTCTGTTCTTGCTTCAACCAAAAGAGGTTGTAAGTCATCGTATCTTGCACTAAAGTGGCCAATAATCAATTTTTCTACATTTGCTTTACTCGCAACTATTCCTGCTTGTTTTGCAGTAGTATGCATGGTATCAATTGCTCGTTGTAATTTATCGTGTAAAAAAGTAGATTCATGGTATAAAATATCAGCATTTTGAACTGAGTTTATAACCCTTTCATCGTAAATAGTGTCGCTGCAATATGCGTAAGTAATTGGTTTTCCGGAATCAAATGTTAAAAAACTATTTTTAATATGCGTTTTCCCATCAGGACTTAAGTAATCTTTCCCGCGTTTTAAATCGTTGAAATGAGTAAACGGTATTTTATTTTTTTCGCAAGCTTCTACATTCAGTTTTCTTAATTTACTTCTTTCCTGAAATAAAAAACCTGCAGTAGGCACACGGTGAAATAATGGAAATGAAATAACTTTATAGTAAATGTTTTCGAACAAAACTTCGGTAACATTAGGATCAATGGTATGATAGTTTAGCTCAAAACTAAATTTGGTTTCGCTATATTTAAAAAAAACATTTAATATTTCAAATAATTCTTTAGGTCCATAAATGTGTAAAGGGGTTTCTCTACTCATTAAATTCATACTCAAAATTAATCCAGGCAAACCCAAAATATGGTCGCCATGCACGTGGCTAATAAATATTTGATTGATTCGCGATTTTTTTATTTTGTAGCGTTGCAATTGCATTTGAGTTCCTTCGCCACAATCAACTAAAATATGATGGTCTAATATGTTTAAATATTGTCCACTTGGATGCCTGTTTAATGATGGTGATGCACTGCTATTTCCTAAAATTGTTACTTCAAATGCCATAATTAATTGTTAATTTATTTTAATTGTAGCGCTTATCAATTTATGATCGCTAAAATTCAATTGATAAGGTTTGTAGTTTAC
>CAMCEM010000137.1 GCA_945873755.1 Chitinophaga pinensis
AAAGGTTTTGCGTTTTTACGATTGGCAACGCTTTTTTCAAATATTTTTTCATCAGCCCAAAACTTCAATATTTCTTGCTCAAAAGCAGGAAAATCAAGTTTTTTATATTCTTTGTATTTGGTCATTTTTTATATAAAAATTGTATAAAAATCCAATTCGGATTTTTAAAAGTGGCGCGAAAATAACGTTATGTAAACCAAATATCAAGTAAGCTTGAAAATTAAGAAGATAAGTGCAGAAAATGTTGGCAGCTTCCAAATTTAGTTGTATTTAAATAAAACAAATAAGCCACTACAACTTGGTTGTAATGACTTTAAAAAAACATATTTTCTTTTCTTAAAAATTTAAGCTAAAACCTAATGTAGGTAAAAAAGGCAATTGGTTAATGCGTTTATAATTTAGCACATCAAAGTAAAAAATGTTCTCGCGGTTATAAACATTGGTGGCTGCTAAAGTAATATTTAAAACTGACTTTTTACTGATGTTTATTTTACGAGAAATAGATGCATCTAACCTATGAAAATAGGGTAAGCGACCAGTATTTAACTGCTCGTAATAAACTCCTAAACTGCCATTTTGATCTAAAGGATTTGTACTAATATTGCCAGCAAAATTTAGTTTTTCATACAATCCTTGTGTTTGTGTAAAAGGAAAACCCGATCCAAAATTCCAACGCAAATTGGCTGTCCAAGCAGTTGGATTCTTTTTATTACCCCAACTTTGGTTTATCACAATATTAAAGTTATGTCTTCTATCAAAATGAGGTGTGTAATCTCCAACAACTCCATCGTTTCTTGTTACAAATGTTAAAGAATAAACAGCCCAAATATTTAACAGTTTGGTTTCGTATTTCAAGGTTGCGTCAGCTCCATAACTTAAGCCTCTTTCTGCAATATAATCTAATTTAAACAAATCGCTTTTTGAATTATTTGAAGCATCGTTTTCATAAATTTTGTATCTATTTATGCTAATAATTTGATTAAAGTTTTTATAAAAAGCTTCCGCATTTAAATTTAGTTTTCGTTTGTTATTGTATATAATATCGTATTCAAAGCCAAAAGCGGTATGCCAAGCAGTTTGTATTTTACTTTTGTTATTTGCCAAGTCTCCATTTTTAGAAATATCTTGAGGGCTTGATAAAAACCCATAAAACAAATTTACCACATCTTGGTCGCTTACTGCACTTATTAAATTTTGTGAATACATACCCGCAGCACCTTTAAACCTTAAAAAAGAAGTTGCATTATATTTAGCACCAAATCTCGGTTCAAAACTACTTTCTGAAAGAGATGCATAATAAACTGCTCTTATACCAGGTTCTAAAACTAATCTGCTACCTATAACCTTTTTATATTTAACAAATGCACTTGCTTCAGTATTTGTATTTTCTTGTTTTACATTTCCTCCGGTTGAGTTATTGTATTTATAAACTGTATTAAAACCCACAACCTCAAAACCATACTTCAAATCATCTTTTCCAAAATAATTGGTAAATCCAAAAAGAGTATTAAAATTATTTATTCCACTTGAACGTGGACGGCCAGTTGACTCGAGTAAATTAATTTGATAATTTGAATAGCCAGCAGCAATATTTATTAAAGTACTGCTACCATCAGGTATTATTAATAAATTAGTTCCAATGCCAGAGTTAGCCCAATCGTAATTCAACTTATTAAATTGTGATCTATCATCGAAACGAAAACCAAAAAAACTTGCTTTGGTTCCGTTAGATCCTGTAAACGTGTATTTTCCATACAAATCATTAAAGCCATAAGGCAATCCATTTTCAGGATCGGCATTTTTATAAAAAACAGGAGCAGTTTTATCTAAATAAGAGGTTTTGTAAGATAAAATAAAAGAAGAAGAACCATCGCCTTCCACATATTTAGATAGTGGACCTTCAATGTGTACTTTAGCTGAAATAGGATTTATACTTAACTTTCCAGATAACCCATTTCTATGACCATCTCTTGAGCTTACATCAATAACTCCTGAAATTCTACCACCATATTGAACATTAAAACCACCAGCACTTACATCGGCTGTTTTAATTAAATCTGCATCAAAAACACTAAACAAGCCTATTGAATGGAATGGATTATAAATTATCATTCCATCAAGCATTACTTTATTCATAATTGGCGGCCCACCTCTCATATATAATTGCCCCCCTTGGTCACCACTAAAATTCACTCCAGGTAAAACTTGTAAATATTGAACTAAATCGGGTTCTCCGCCAAAAGTTGGTAATCTTGATAGTTCTTTTTGAGTAATGGTATTTGTTGAAATATTTACATTTTCTTTGGCTTTTTCTCTTTCGCCACTCACTGTAATTTCGTTTAATTGATTTTTTTTCTTTACAACATTGAAATTAAGCTGAATAGGCTCTTCGTTGTTTATTTCAACTTCAAGAATTTTAGTTTCGTAGCCAATATATGCAAATCTTATTGCGTATTTTCCATAGGGAATTTTAGTGATAACATAAATACCATTATTATCTGATTGAACAATTATATTGGGTAATTCAACTATTTTAATATTTGCAGAAATAATTGGTTCACCATTGTCTTTATCAACAACCAAACCTTTAATTCGTCCATATTGATTTATTTGAGCAAAGCTATTTAAGCCTAAAAATATAATTATAAGAGTGTAAAATACTTGTTTTTTCATTTTTAAAAAAGTGTGGCGAATATATAACTATAAGATTATGCAAAAAGTGTTTTTGTAAATAATGATTTAAATGTTACTAAATTTGCAAAAAAAATAAATTTAATGAAATCTTCAATAAAACACTTAGTCATTTATTTAACACTAACGGTTGTATTTAGTTCATGCGGAAATGGATGGAAAAACTATATAAGTACATCAATTGACAAAGAATTAGGTGAACAAGCTCAAAACCAATATGATTTGATGTATAAAAATGAAATATTGGATGAAAATAAAAATAAATTACTTTATGATAAAATAAATTTAATAAAAGAAAGAATACTAAAATCGGGTAAAGTAAAACATGCTGATGAATTTAATTGGGAGCTAAAAATAATAAACGACTCAGTGTTAAATGCATTTTGTTTGCCAGGGGGTAAAATATATATTTTTACAGGATTGATAAATTATTTGGATAACGAAGCCCAATTGGCTGGAGTAATGGGACACGAAATAGCACATGCAGATAACAGGCATTCAATTGATAATATGGCAAAACAAGTTGGATTATCAGCTTTAATTAGTTTAATATTTGGAGATGGAAATGGATTAATAAATTTTGCTCAAAATATAATAGGTTTAAAATTTAGCCGAAATAATGAAGCCGATGCTGATAAAAGTGCCATCAATTATTTGTATGAAACAGAATACGATGCCAGTGAAGCAAATGGATTTTTTAATAAATTACTTAAGGATAATGAGAAAGAAGAAGTTTCAGAATTTTTAAGTACCCACCCTTCATCAGAAAACCGAAAAGAAAAAATGCTTTTGTATTGGAAAGAATTAGGAGGAAAAAAAGGAGAGAAATTTGAAACAAATTACAAAACGATTAAAAGCTTGATTCCTAAAAATAATGATTAAAATAACGCTTTTACAAATGGGGAAAACACATTTTAAGTTTATAGATGAAGGATTCTCAGAATTTTCGAAAAGATTAACTCATTATTGTAAATTTGATTCCAAAACATATGAATTGCCAACAAAATATAAAAGTAGAGATATAAACCAAACTAAGAAAATTGAAGCTGAAATATTTTTAAAAAATATAAAGTCAACTGATTTTGTAATACTTTTAGACGAAAATGGTAAAAACTATAATTCAATCCAATTTGCAAATTATATTGATAAAATAAGCACCCAGCAAAGTAGTTTGGTATTTATAATTGGAGGTGCTTATGGTTTTGACGAATCAGTTTACGAAAGAGCTAATTTAAAACTTTCGTTTTCATTATTTACATTTTCTCATCAATTAATTAGGTTGTTGTTCATTGAACAATTGTATAGGTGTTTTACTATTATAAAAGGAGAACCATATCATCATCAATAAATTAGTTGACTAATATTTAACAATTTAAATAAAAAAAAGTTATGTTATTAATAAATACATTACTATTTTTGAATTAAATATCAATACCATGAAAAAAATAATAATTATTGCAGCATTTGCAGCATTTACTTTAGCTAGTAAAGCGCAAACAGCAGCACCTCAAGCAACAGCAAGTGAAGTAACACCTACTGAAAAGGTTAAAAAAACTGAAGAAACTAAACCTGCAAAAAAAAGCAAGAAGGACAAAAAATCGTGTTGTAGTACCGAAAACAAATCGGCTGCACAAAGCACTGACAAAAAGGAAGAGAAAAAATGCGAATCCAAAAAATCGTGCTGCAGTAAAAAAAGTGAAGAAACTAAAACAGAAGAAAAAGTAGGAACTGCTAATTAAAAAAAAAATCCCGATTTGAAATTCAAATCGGGATTTTTTTTGTTGTAATTTATCTTAAAACTAAGGTTGTTTTGGCGCTTCAACAGTTTTTACATCTCCTTTTATTGTTAATACAACAGAAGATTTTTTACCGTTACTTTGAACTGTAACAGCCTTGTTAAATGGGCCAGGTGAAGCTGCATTAAAAGTAGCTTTTACAAAACCTTTTCCTCCTGGTTTAATTGGTTCTTTAGTCCATTCTGGAGTAGTACAACCGCAACCAGCAGCTGCGTTAGTAATAATTAATGGCTCTTTACCTGTATTTTTAAATACAAAAGTGTAAGAAGCAGGAACACCTTGTGGAATTGTTCCAAAATCGTGTGTTTCTTTTTCAAAAGTAATATCTGCTTGGTTAGGAGTTTCAACTGCTGCTGGAGTTTCAGCTGGAGTTGTTTGCGCAATTGCATTGATGCTTATAAAACTTGCAACTGTTACGAAAGTGGTAATAATTAATTTTCTCATTGTGTATTTGTTTTTTTTTAATTTTTAATATTTTTATTGAAGCAAATGTTATACCAAACATTTTGACTCTACAAAAATACATTTTTAAAAAATATTATTTTGTAAAAAAATTCTTAAAATATTGTTTTTAAATTATTTTATTTATTCAATATTTAATCAACAGCAATCTTTTTCCTTATTGATAATAGAAAAAATACTGCTAATAATAGAAAAAATGACATGATTGCATAAGCAAACACCATATTATTACTAGTTGAAAAAAATGATTGCGAAAATAATAATATAAATAAGCTCCTTATTAATACGTTTAGTAAATTAAAAATGCTTCCTACCCTACCCATTAAATTATTAGGAACTAGTTTAAAAATATAAGTCAATCTTAAAACCCTTATTCCAGCATTACAAAATCCTAAAATTAAACTAATAATATAAATAATTAATACACTTTTGGATATTGCGGCAGCAAAAAATATTAAAACAGTAACAAAAGTTAAAACTATAATTGAATTAATAATAGAAAGTTTATTAAAAACTTTGGTTACAAAAAAACCCGCTCCCAATGCACCAATTGCATAAATTGTATCTGATAGCGCAAAAACATTTCCTTTTTCTTGTAAATGATTTTTAATATAAGTTGGTAAAACCGCATGGATTTCGACCAACAGCATAGCAAAAACTAAGTAACTACATATTCCAAAAATAAATATTATTCTATTTTCATTTAAATAATTAAAACCTTTTTTGAGTCTTTCAATAATTGTTTCATTTAAATCAACTACTTTATTTATGGGAACATAAGGAATTAAATAAATTAGAACAGCCGCTATAAAATAGGTAATTGCATCCATTAAAAACACATCGTGAATAAACCAAGGCTCAATACTGAATGAAAAATTGAAAACTGAAAATTGAAATCCATCTAACAACATTGCTGCAAAGCCACCTGATAAAATAGAAGTTGACTGACCAACAATCTCTATGTTTGAGTTTACCGATTTGTATTGTTCGGGTAACGAAATTTCTTGTCCAAAGGCATATAAAGTAGGATAATGAATATTGTAATTTAACATTGTAATTCCAAAAACCATTATTATTAAAGGAGAAGTTAAACCATTATTAAAGTAACCAATTAATGAAATAACTAATATTAAAAAACCACAAACAAGTGATGTGATTAAAAAATTATTTTTCCTGCTAAATTTGTCGACTAAAGTACCAGCATACAAACCAAAAAACATAATTAAAAAAGTAAGAAAAGCATACGCATAATTAAAGACAGAACTATTGTTATTTTTGGCAAAATACCAAGGAATAGAAAGCATACTTACCCCTTGAGCAAAACCACTAATTCCATTGGCAAAAAATAATAATAATAAAGACTTTCGGTTTTCATTCATTGCGGTCAAAACTAATACTTGATTTTGAATATAAATTGAAATTTGTATTCTATTTTTGTAATATTATTAAAATGAATGGCAGATAAAAAAATAGTACTTACCCCTGAACAAGCTTTGTTAAAAATGGCTCATTATTGCGCTTATCAGGAGCGTTGTCACTCAGAAACTAAAAACAAATTAGCGGAACTTGGAATTTATTATGAAAAAGCAGACCAAATTATAGTTGAACTAATTAATCAGAATTATTTAAACGAAGAGCGGTTTGCTAAGGCTTATGCAGGTGGAAAATTTAGAATAAAAAAATGGGGCCGAAATAAAATTAAACAATCACTTAAATTAAAGCATATTTCAGATTATTGTATTCAACAAGGTATGAAAGAAATTGATTCCGAACAATACTATGAAACTTTAAAAAAAGAAGCGATTGAAAAGTATCAAAAACTAAAAGATAAAAATGTGCTAGTAAAAGCTAACAAAACAGCACAATATTTAGTAAGCCGAGGTTTTGAAACAGATTTGGTTTGGGATGTGGTAAAAAGTTTTAAATAATTTTTATATAGCATTTTCCAATTCTTTTGGATTGTGTTTATGTTTAAATAAAAATGCAAAAGCAATTGTAATTATTAATGCATAAATAGAAAAAGAAATCCAAATAGAATACCAATCTTTTATGCCATTAGTTGTAAAATATTTATCAATTAAATAGCCACTAATGAAACTTCCCAAAAAAGCTCCAACCCCATTTGTCATCATCATGAATAATCCTTGTGCGGAAGACCTTATTACTGAATCAGTAGTTGTTTCTATAAATAAAGAACCGGAAATATTAAAAAAATCAAAAGCCATTCCATAAACTATACAAGATAATATTATCATCCATAAACCACCAGCAGGATCGCCAAACGCAAATAAACCAAAACGTAATACCCAAGCAATCATTGAAATTAACATCACTTTTTTAATACCGAATCGTTTTAAAAAAAATGGAATTGCTAAAATAAATAATGTTTCCGAAATTTGAGAAATAGACATTATTATTGTTCTGCTTGAAACTACAAAAGAGTTTTTATATGCTTCTATTTTTCCAAAATCATCTATAAATGCATCTCCGTACATATTGGTTAATTGTAATGCAGCACCTAAAAAAAGTGAGAATAATAAAAAATATGCCATCTTAGCATTTGTAAGTAACTTAAATGCATTTAAACCTAATTGTTCTATAAATGAAGCGTCTTTAGCAATAAGTTTTTGTGGAGGACATTTGGGTAAAGTGAAAGAATAAATTCCTAAAATAATAGCAAAAAAAGAAGCAAAGTAAAACTGATTAGCATAAATAGGACTTCCAAATAAATCTGCAATACTATTCCCTATTTTTAATCCAAAATTACTAATAAAAGTTGG
>CAMCEM010000138.1 GCA_945873755.1 Chitinophaga pinensis
AACGATTCTAAAAAACCTTCCATTGCAAATTTGCTTGCACTATATCCTGTTCTACCCGGTAAGCCTTTAAAACCTGCCACAGAACTAATACCAATCACACTTCCTTTTTGAGCTAACAAATAAGCCATGGCATATTTGGTACAATAAACTGTTCCCCAAAAATTAATGTCCATCACTTGTTTTAAAACCAATAAATCTAAATCGGCAAACAATGCACGCATACTTATTCCTGCATTATTAATCAATACATCAATATTTTTAAAATGATTAATCGTTTGTTCAATTAATTGTTTACAATCGGCTTCCAAACTTACATCACATTTAACCAAAAGCGCTTCCGCACCTAAATTCTCACATTGCTGCTTTACATGGTTCAATTTATCAATATTACGTGCCGCCAAAACAATCTTTGCTCCTTGTTTAGCAAAAGCATAAGCACACGCCTCACCTATTCCCGATGAAGCTCCTGTAATAATGACTACTCTATTTTTCAATTTTTTTTAGTTCGAAGTACCTCGTTTTTAGTTTTAAGTTTTAAGTATGAAGTTTTAAGTATGAAGTTTTAAGTATGAAGTTTTAAGTTTTAAGTATGAAGTTTTAAGTTTTAAGTATGAAGTATGAAATTCAACATTAATAATTAATAATTCAACATTAATAATTAATAATTCATAATTCATAATTCACAATTCACAATTCATAATTCCGTATCTATTTCCAAATAATGGGTGTTCCTATTGCTTGAATTTCGGGAAAATCTGGTTCAATGCCATCTAATGCTTCTTCAATTGCATCTTCTAAATAAGCTTGTGTTACCATGTTTTCGTTTTCCCATGCATCATCAATTGCACCTTTATAAACTAACTCGCGTTTTGAATTAAATAAAAAAACTTCTGGATTTACTTGTGCACCAAATTGTTTGGCCATTTCTTGTGTTTCATCTTTTAAATATAAAAAATGTAACTTATCCAAACCAAATTTATAAGCCGCTTTGGTCATGTGTTCCAAACTATCTTCGGGCGATTTAACACTGTTGTTGCTATTAATTCCAACTATTCCTAAGTTATCTTCTTCGTATCTTTCAAAAAGATTAATAATTCTTTTACTATACGATTGCGAAATTTCTGAACTATCGCAAGTAAAAATTACAACCAATGCATATTTATCGGCATATTCAAAATGAGAATGCAATTTATTATCGTAACCCATTAAATTAAATGCGGGTAGCTTATCTCCAATTTGTAACATATTTTTTAGGTTTTTTGTTTATTTATTAATTGTCAATTATAGTTAATTTAGTTACAACTTTTCTAACCAAAAATTCAACATTTTGGTATATAAATGTAAACGAGTTTTTCCTCCACTTATACCGTGGTTTTTATTAGGATAATATTCCGAATCGAAGGCAATGTTTTTCTTAACCATGGCATCCACCATTTCTACCGCATTTTGAAAATGTACATTGTCATCGGCAGTGCCATGAATGATTAAATAGTTTCCTTTAATTTTTTCTACATGGCTTAATGGAGAATTATCATCATAATTTTTGCCATTTTCTTGTGGAGTTCGCATGTAACGCTCGGTGTAAATATTATCGTAATAACGCCAATTGGTTACAGGTGCCACTGCTATAGCCGATTTAAACACATTAGCACCTTTGCTAATAGCCAAACTAGCCATGTATCCACCATAACTCCAACCCCAAAAACCTATGCGGTTTGCATCCACATAACTTAATTTACCCAATGAACTTGCCAAATAAATTTGATCTTCAATTTCGTATTTACCTAAATTTAAATAAGTACATTTTTTAAATGCTTCGCCTTTAAATCCAGTTCCGCGTGCATCGGCACAAAATATTATATATCCTTTATTGGCCAATACTTGGTAAAAATAATAATTTGAACCCATCCATCTATCAACAGCTAGTTGATGGCCAGGCCCATTGTAAGCATACATTATTACAGGATACTTTTTAGTTGAATCAAAGTTTTCGGGTTTAATAATAAATGCATTTAAATCATCACCATTTTCATTTTTTATAGGCATAAATTGAGCTTTTGCTATTTCGAAATTTGTCAACTTATTGTTTAACTTTTCATTGTTTTCTAAAGTGCGTAATTGATTGCCAGCGGCACTATTAATGGTATAAACCGGTGGTGTATTTATATTGCTCCAAGTATTTAAAAAATAGGATAAACTACTATTAAAAGTGGGACTATTCCAACCATGTTTTGGCGTTAAATTCTTTTTATTTTTTCCATTTAAACCAATGCTGTAAACAAAACGTTCGGCCGATAAATTTTTACTTATTTTACCTTCCATAAACTCAGGGCTTGAATAAAAAATAGTTTTTGTTTTTTCATCAAAACCATAAAACGCATCTACATCAAAGTTTCCATTGGTAATTTGTTTTACTAATTTTCCTTTTAAATCAAATTGATACAAATGGTTATAACCATTTCGCTCGCTGGTGATAATAAAGGTTTTATTATCGTTTAAAAAAGTTAAGTTATCAGTTATATCAACATAATATTTATTTTCTTCAGTATAAATCACACTCGATTTTCCAGTGTTAGTATTAGCCAATAAAATCTCTAATTTATTTTGCAAACGGTTTAAGCGTTGAATAGCCAATGTATTATTATCTTTTGTAAATTGCATTCTTGGAATATAAATATCGGCTTCTTTTCCTATTTCCATTTCGGCATTTAACTCAGAACGTAAATCGTATACCAAAATACTAATGGTAGAATTGGCCTCCCCTGCTTTTGGATATTTAAACTTTGTTGTAGTTGGATATAATTTGCCATACATGGTCATTTCAAACTCTTGTACTTTGCTTTCATCAAAACGATAAAAAGCTATTTTATCGCTATTGGGGCTCCATGTAAAACCCTTCCAAATGGCAAATTCTTCTTCGTACACCCAATCAGTTGAACCATTTATTATATTGTTTATTTTACCATCGGTAGTTATTGTTTCTTCTTTATTTAAAAACAAATCGAAGTAAAATAAATTATTGTCTTTTACATAAGCCAACTTGCTTCCATCGGGCGAAAATGAGGTATTCATTACCTTATAGGTAAATGGTTGTATAAGCTTTTTCTTTGTTCTATCGTATACAAAAATATTGGCTTGGGTTGAATGGCGATACAAACTTTGGGTGTTGCTAGTAAATAAAATCTTGCTTTCATCGGCACTAAACTCAAAATTATCGAAAGCCAAAATAGTATTTTCAAAAACCAAATCGGAATGTTTTAAAAGTGTATCAACTAAATTGCCTGTAGCAAATTCGTATCGTAAAATATTATCATCGTTATCGGTATTGCAATAGTATCGGCTATCGTTAAGCGAAGTAAAACCACTAACGCCAGCCATTTGAAAAGTGCCTTTAGCATAAATATCATCTAAGGTAATTGGCTTTTTATTTTGCCCAATGGCATTAGGCAAAACCAATAAATTTATTAAAACCAATAAGCTTATTTGGGTAAATAAATGCTTTGTAACTACTTTTTTATTCATAACTTTTTTATTAACAAACTCCTTTTTAAAACTCTTTTTAAAACAAACACCAAGGTTTATGTTTGCTGCAAATAAACACAAGCATTTTAAAAAAACTAAATTCTTTTATGGATTTAATTATAAATCTGTATCAGTTAAATCAAAATTAAAACAATTATTATTATGAAATTTTTAAAAACCACATTCATTATTTTAGCATTGAGTATTTTAGGTATAAATACATTTGCACAAACCACTCCTACCCCACCACGCAAAACCATTGCTGTTACTGGCACAGCCGAAATGGAAATTGTACCCGATGAAATTTATGTATCTATAACCCTACAAGAGTATAAAGAAAATGGAAACAAAGTAGTAATGGAAACCCTTGAAAAATTATTTCGCGAAGTAGTAAACACAATGAAAATAGATGCCAAAAACCTAACCATTGAAGGCAGTTATGGATACCGCAATTACATTCCAAAAAAACACAAACAAAAAGAGTTTTTTTTAAGCAAAACTTACCAATTAAAAATGAGTGAGTTGATCAAATACAATGAACTTATAGACAGACTAGAGGATGAAGGCATAAGCAATGTTTACATTAGCCGAACGCACCATAGCAAAATGGAAGAATTAAAAAAGCAATTGAAAATAAATGCCATAAAAGTAGCCAAAGAAAAAGCAGGTTATTTATTAACTGCGATTAACGAACAATTGGGCGAAACATTAGAAGTAAACGAGCAAGTAAATAATGAGTATTTTCCTATGTATAATAACATGAGAGCTAATGTTAATATGAAAGTAATGGGTAGTTATGATTCAAATGGCAGTTCAGAAGAACCTGCAATAGAAATGAAAACAATAAAAATTACTTGCCAAATTAGTGTGGTGTTTGCTATTAAGTAAGTTTTAAAATTCGAAAAAATAAATCCGAAATTCGAATACTTTTGTGCTAAAAAATTTGTCAAAGTTTAAACTAGTATAAAACATATGGTTGGTGACGCTGCGCTAAACTCCAAATACGGCAAAAATATATTGTGGTTGCCCTTCGCTTAAACTACAAATACGGCAAAATCAGTTAAAGAATAGAAGATGCTTACATTATGACCTTGCGTGGGGTGCATAATGTTAATTTATGACACAAAAAAAAGGTTGAAAAGAACTAACTCTTTCCAACCTTTTAATATTATTAATTCAAAATCCTTAAATCTTAAATCATTAAATCTTAAATCTTAAATCTCCAAATCTTTAAATCTCTAAATTGTTAAATGAACTAGCATGCTTCAATAACTATTGCCGAAGCTCCTCCGCCACCATTGCATATTCCTGTAACACCAATTTTTCCTTTTTCTTGTTGTAAAGCATGGGCTAAAGTAGCTACAATACGCGAACCGCTGCTTCCAAGTGGATGACCAATTGCTACTGCACCTCCATAAACATTAACCTTTGCTGGATCAATTTTTAACAATTGAGTATTTGCAATTCCAACTACCGAAAATGCTTCGTTTAGTTCAAATAAATCTACCTCATTGATATCAATACCTGCAATTGCTAAAGCTTTGTTAACTGCTAAAGCTGGCGCAGTTGTAAACCATTCAGGTGCTTGGGCAGCATCGGCAAATGCTAAAATTTTAGCCAATGGTTTTAAACCTAATTCTTTTACTTTATCACCACTCATTAATACCAATGCACTTGCACCATCGTTTAAAGTAGAAGCATTAGCTGCAGTTACTGTTCCGTCTTTTTCAAAAACAGGTTTTAAACCCCTAATTTTATCAAAGTTAACTTTTGTATATTCTTCATCGTTAGTAACAAAAATAGAGTCTTTACCACGTTGAGGAATTTCTATTGAAATTATTTCGGCATCAAATTTCTTGGCTGTATGCGCAGCCGAAACGCGTGTGTATGATTCAATGGCAAAATCATCTTGTTGTTCGCGGGTTATCTTCATATCGCGGGCACATAATTCGGCAGCACTTCCCATATGGAAATCGTTGTATACATCCCACAAACCATCTTTTACCAATCCATCGGTTAAAGTTCCGTGGCCTAATTTATAACCATTGCGCGCCTTATCTAATAAGTAAGGTACATTGCTCATGCTTTCCATTCCACCTGCAACCACCACATGGTTATGCCCTAACATAATTGATTGTGCTGCTAACATAATTGCTTTTGAACCAGAAGCACATACTTTATTTATTAGTGTTGCAGGAACTGTATTTGGAATACCAGCAAAAATACTTGCTTGGGTGGCTGGCGCCTGACCTAAACCAGCACTCATTACGTTACCCATATAAACTTCTTGTACAATTTCAGGTGCTATTCCTGCTTTTTCTAAAGCCCCTTTTATAGCTTTTGCTCCTAATTGTGTTGCAGATAAACTAGAAAGACTCCCATTAAACGAACCAATTGGCGTTCTTACTGCTGATACGATATAAACTTCTTGCATTTTTTATATTTTATTTAAAATTTTGAATGGCGAATTTAAATTTATATTACAAACTAGAAATTAATTTTTTATCATATTACTAAAATTAATACATAATATTTTTAAATGTGTCCCAAATGTAATCAAAAATCCATTTTTGGTTATTTATTTTCTTTTTGGGATAAATAATAGAGTCGTAAAATAAGTTCATTTAATATATATAATTATTTTTCAGTACTTTATGAGTTTTATATTACTTTGGCACTTGCATTGTAATAATTATTATGAAATAAATATAATAAAATGAAAAATAAAAATTTAACACTTGCTACGGCAATTGCACTAACATTAGCAGCTTCTTGCACAAAATTAAAAGAAGTTGACAACTCTCCTACTACAAACCAAAACAAAGCAACTAACTTTAAAACAATTAAAGTCGCTGACAATTTTAATTGGAATACTAGTGATGTTGTTAAATTAAATGTAGCTGGTTTAAATACATTGGCAAAAATTAAAAACACAATGGTTGTTTCATCGGAAGATCAAAAAACTGTGTATTATACTGCTAACACCGAAATGAGTAACTCATTTACAACTGAGTTAACTTTACCAAAAAATGTAAAAAACATTAAAGTGAGTTATGGTTCTATTTCAAAAGTGGTATCAATTCAAGGAAATACTGCTAACTTTGACTATTTAACAGAAGTAATTGACATTAACGAATAATTTTTAATTTATAAAAAACAAAAAACAATAATGAAAACAACAATAAAAATATTTGTAGCATTAATATTAGGAATTATAAATTACAATATAAATGCACAAACGGTTTCAACTGATTGCGAAAGTGCTGCAACAGGAGTAACACCAAGTACATCAAATAACATTGCATTCGACAGAGCAAACTGCTGGGGATTTGGAGCAATTGTATTTACGAACACATCAGGTCAAATAATATCAGGTGATTTTAGTGCAAGAACTAACTCAATGAGTAACTCAAGTGCCAACGGAGCAGCTTGGATAAAAACTCCTTGGTTAAAACCAGGAAGTGGAAACGTTACCTTAAAAGTAAAAATGGAAAATACTGGTGGAACTGGAACAACCTTATATAGTTCGAATTACAAAGCAGTAAGAATTAGAATAATTCCTTACAATTCCTCAGCTTCTTCAGGAGAAGGAACCATGTTAGCTGACTCATTAACCTATTTAATTGCTTCGCCATATACTAATGCTCAAACAGTATCATTTCAAATTCCAAGTGCAATTGCTAATTCGAACGATCCTTACAAATTTATGATGAGCTTTATAGGTGCAGGCGGAAATAACAGAGCCAATATTGATGAAATAGTAATACCCGGAACTTATTGGAGCAACCCTTCAAACTCATGCTTGCCTATGTCGGTAATAGTTGATACAGATTCGGATGGTGTGCAAGATAGTGACGATGCATATCCAAACGATAAATTAAGGGCATATAATAACTATTATCCTGAAAAAGGAAATGGCACATTGATGTTTGAAGATTTATGGCCAACATTAGGAGATTATGACTTTAATGATTTAGTAGTTGGTTACAGATTTAATACAGTAACCAATAGTGATAACAACATTGTAGAAATCAATTATGAGGTAACACCTAAAGCAATTGGAGCAAGTTTTAATAATGGCTTTGGTTTCATGTTAAATAATATAACAAGCGAAAAGATATATTCGGTTGTAGGTTTAAAAACTGTAGCTGGATGGTTGAATAATTCAAGTAACGGAACAGAGGCAGATGAAAAAAT
>CAMCEM010000139.1 GCA_945873755.1 Chitinophaga pinensis
CTCACTCTGAATATGATAAAATAAACGCAAAAAAAATTTAAAAATGAACATTAAACCAATAAAAACCGAAAAAGATTACTTTACTGCTCTTAAAAGACTTGAAGTAATTTTTGATGCTAAACTAAATACTCCTGATGGAGATGAACTAGAGGTTTTGGGTATTTTAATTGAGCAATATGAAACAGAACATTTCCCCATTAATCTGCCAGATCCAATTGAAGCTATAAAATTTAGATTGGAACAAATGGGATATAATCAAAATGACTTAGCTAAAATTATTGGTTTAAAAAGTCGTGCTAGTGAAATTCTGAACAAAAAAAGAAAATTATCTTTAGAAATGATTCGATTATTGCACAGCAGTTTAAATATACCAACCGATGTTTTAATACAGTCTTATTAAGTTTTACTTTTTCCTAAAACTCAATCCTGAATCCTTAAGTGCGGCCTTTAATTTTGGAATAACAGTTGCACCAATTCCGTGTAATGCCAAAACTTCTTTTTCCGAAAATTGAGCTAATTCAGTTAAGGAATTTATTTTATTATTAACCAAAGCCCTTCTTGCTGGTGCCGAAATACCTGCCATAAATCCATCTTTGGGTTTATTTTCAGCTTCGCAAACGTGGCAACTTTTACAGTCGCTACTTTTATAAAACTGATGTCCCTTTTTACAAGTTTTCAAAACTTTTTTGTTTTCATGTTTTGTTATGGCAGTTGCTTCTCTATATTTAACTATCTTAATTATTAATTCAACTGGCAATTCTTCATCAATCGGAAATTGCACCGCACCTTTAGAATATTTAAAGCTACTAAACTCATGTTCAAAAGCCGCAATACCTAAGCCTGTAGGATAAAATCCTATATGATTTTTATACCCGGCAAAATATACCAAACACTCATGCACTTTGTAAGTTGGCATTTTATAGCTTATCGTTTCTACGGCATTAGGAACAGTTTGCTTTATAATTTTGCGCAACTTTTGTAATTGCTTTTGTACATTTTTAGGAAATTGATTTATATACTCATCTATTTCGTTTTGGGCAGATTGTGGCATAGTGTTATATTAATGATATAACAAATATAATTTGCTTTTTTAAACTTAAAAAAACTTAATTTTAAATGTAAAACTCTAGCTTATATTTGCCTACTTTTAAAATAAATAAAATACAACAACATGACTAAAGGACCTATTTCAAATTTTATTGAAACACACTATAAACATTTTAACGCAGCTGCTTTGGTTGATGCTGCTAAAGGATACGAAACCCATTTAACCGAAGGTGGTAAAATGATGATAACATTGGCTGGAGCTATGAGTACTGCCGAGTTAGGTAAATCGTTGGCCGAAATGATTCGTCAAGGTAAAGTGGATATTATTAGCTGTACTGGAGCCAATTTAGAAGAAGATTTAATGAATTTGGTAGCACATAGCCACTACAAACGTGTACCTAACTACCGCGATTTAAGTCCGCAGGATGAGTGGGATTTATTGGAAAACCATTACAACCGTGTAACAGACACTTGTATACCTGAAGAGGAAGCTTTTAGAAGGTTACAAAAACATATTTATAAAATTTGGAAAGATGCAGATACTGCAGGTGAACGTTTTTTTCCGCATGAATACATGTATAAAATAATATTAAGTGGCGAGTTGGAACAATACTACGAAATTGACCCAAAAAACTCGTGGATGCTTGCTGCTGCTGAGCGCAATTTACCAATAGTGGTTCCAGGATGGGAAGACAGCACCATGGGAAATATTTTTGCTAGTTATGTAATTAAAAACGAAATAAAAGCAAGCACCATGAAAAGTGGTATTGAATATATGGCTTGGTTGGCCGATTGGTATGTAAAAAACAGCGCAGGAAAAGGAATTGGTTTCTTTCAAATTGGTGGCGGTATTGCAGGCGATTTCCCTATTTGCGTAGTGCCAATGTTGTACCAAGATATGGAAATGGAAAACATTCCGTTTTGGAGTTATTTTTGCCAAATAAGCGATTCAACAACTAGTTTTGGTTCATACTCGGGAGCAGTGCCAAACGAAAAAATTACTTGGGGAAAATTAGATATTCATACTCCTAAATTTATAGTAGAAAGTGATGCTACCATTGTTGCTCCATTAATTTTTGCTTGGGTTTTGGGTTGGTAAATATTTTTATTACAAGCTAAAGAAATATTATAATAAAAAGCCTTCATTCTATTTTAAGAATGAAGGCTTTTATTTTTCATCAATTGTAATTTTTATTTTACAATCCTCTTTTTGGCAACATAATTGTAAAGCTAGGTTTTATACTAACAAATATTATTATGAAAGTTAAAAACATCATCATTATTGCCGCATTATTTATTACAGTTTCAGCTTGTACTCCTAAAGTTATTTTTAACGAAGCCCTAAGAAATAACCTTGATTTAAAAAACATTAAACCCGAAAAATTACAATTTTATTTAGATAGAAAAATAGAATTAAGGCGTGAAAATGCATCTAACAGCACTAAAGTAAACTCAGGAAAAATAGAATTATACAAAGGAAAAAATATTCAAATAATAAGTATGGATGCTTTAACTCCAGGAGTTTGTTTACGAAGCACTGATTCAACTTTAGATATTGCTTTTGAAACAAACAACGATTTGTTTTTACAATTTAAAAAATTAAAAACAGAAGATTCGGATATTAAAATTTACATGTTAAATACTTCGAAAAATGAAGATGGAAATACTTATGTAAATTATGGTGGAACAAGTTATTTAATAAACGAAATGGAAGCAGAAGCCAAAGTTTTAATAAAACGTAAAATAGCTAGCAGAGAAAATATAAATGTGAAAAATATAAAAGGACGAAGAGTGAAGTAGTTTTTTTAAATGGTTGTGGTTCGACAAACTCACCATGACATTGTAAATTAAAAAAAAGCCCGAAATCATAACTGATTTCGGGCTTTTTTAATTATTATTTTTTTTACAAAAATGGCATTTTAACCACTTTGGCTTTAATTAGTTTTTCGCGAATTTCAATATAAATTTCTGAATCAACTTTGCTATGAGATGTAGCTACATAACCCATACCAATGGCTTTATTTAAGCTTGGCGATTGGGTGCCTGAAGTTACTTCGCCTATGGTATTTCCTTCAGCATCTTTTATGATGTAATGTTGGCGAGGAATACCACGGTCAATTAATTCGAAACCTACTAATTTTTTAGTAGCACCATTTTCTTTAATGGCTTTGTGGTGTTCGCTCATTATAAATGGTTTGGTAAATTTGGTAATCCAACCTAAACCTGCTTCAATAGGACTAGTTTCATCGTTAATATCATGTCCATATAAACAGAAACCTTTTTCTAAACGCAAGGTATCACGCGCACCAAGGCCAACTGGCATTATATCAAACTCTTTTCCTGCTTCAAATATGGCATCCCACATTTTTTTAGCATCATTATTCCAAACATAAATTTCAAATCCGCCCGCACCCGTGTAACCAGTGTTTGAAATAATTACATCTTCACATCCAGCCATAGTACCACCACAAAAAGTGTAATATTCCATTTCGCTTAAATCTACTTCAGTTAGTTTTTGTAAAACCTTAATGGCATTTGGCCCTTGCACAGCAAATAAACTCATGTCATCGCTCATGTTTTTCATTTCCACACCAAAAGTATTGTGTTGGCTTATCCAATTCCAATCTTTTTCAATGTTTGATGCATTTACTACTAAATAATATTCATCGGCACTCCAGCGGTACACCAACAAATCATCTACAATACCACCTTTGTCGTTTGGCAAACAACTGTATTGTACTTTGCCATCAGTTAGTTTTGAGGCATCGTTGCTGGTAACTAGTTGAATTAAATCCAACGCTTTTTCACCTTTTAGCAAAAACTCGCCCATGTGGCTTACATCAAATACACCTACTGAATTACGAACAGCCAAATGTTCTTGAATTAAATTAGTGTATAAAACAGGCATGTTATATCCTGCAAACTCAATCATTTTTGCACCTAAGCCAGCATGCAAATCGTTTAAGGCAACGTGTTTCATATTTATTTTTATTTAGTTTTTATGGAGGCGAAAGTAATGGAATACTTTAAAAAAAATGCCATGTTGTAAATTTGATAAAAATGAGCTATCACTGATTGAATTGATAAGTTAAAAAGTTTTTTGGATATGGTAAAATTTTACCAAGTTTTCCCAAACCTTTTCTATTTTTAAGGTACACCAAACAATAAATTTAATTAATACACTCCCCTATTTGTGCTTATATTTATTTATACTTGAAAATAAATTTTATTTAAAAATGTTAAAAAACACCATTGCTGAATTAAAAAATAATAAATTCTTTGTTATTTTTGCATTTTTTATTTTCATAGTAATTTTTACCCTCGAAAACTTAAACAACCGTTTTTGGCTCAACGATTTTAAAGTATATTATTTGGCTGCCAAGGCATTATTAAATGGAGAAGAAGTTTATAAAAATGCATTTGGATTAGGTACCGGTTTTTATAAATATTCGCCTTTTATACTTTTATTATTTACTCCTTTTTGTGTTTTTAAATACTATGTTGCATGTACCATACAGTATTTTATTATAGCCTTGGCAACTATTGGCAGCATTATTATTATTAAAAAAATAATAAACCAATATTTTTTTAGCCTAAAAAACAAACAAGTTGTTTATGTTTTAATATTGTTGTTGGCAGCTATATCAATGCATGTTTTTAGGGAAGTACAGTTAGGAAATGTAAATATGTTGCTGGTTTTAATACTTATGTTGGGCTTGTATTTTATATTAAATTCAAAACTAATTGTAGGTGGAATTTTTATAGCATTAGCCATAATGGTAAAGCCCTATTTTTTGTTATTAATGTTGCCTTTAATTTTATATAAAAAGTACAAAGTAGTTTTAAGTTCTTTTTTTTCTGTGGTAGTATTTTTAATCATTCCTTTTTTAATTTTAGGTTTTACCAAAGGGTTTAGCTTACACCAAAATTGGGTGGAAGCCATGGCCAAACATAGTTCGTATTTAAAAAGTGCCGAAACCATTTATTCACTAATTCAATATTATTTTTATAGCAATGCGCCAAGTTATTTTCAATATTTAATAATTTTATTGGTGTTGGGTTTAATTGTATTGTATTATTTTTATACAAATAAAAATAATACCGAAGTTGCAACTATTGAAGTCAATAATAATTTAAATTTCATAGTAATTTTTATAAGTATTATAGCTGTTATACCTAATTTATTAATTACAGATACTGAACATTTTTTATTTGCTTTACCCGTTATTATGGTTATAATTTCTTACTTATTTTATAGTAAAAATTATTACCAAGCAGTGTTTTTTGCTCTGTTGTTTTTACTAAATATACTTAATAGTTCAGATATTTTAGGAAACGAATTGTTTGATAAAATAAGTAAAATGGGCCCTATTGGCATAACCAATTTAATAAATATTGGCTTTTTATTTTATTTGACATTAAAAAATAAAATAAATGTAAAAATTTAAAACGAATCAATTTGTTTTAAAAAAGGGGCTGATAGTTTGGGTGGTGCTACGCAACAATAAGCTGCTGTTAATATTTCTACTAATAATTCTTCGGTTACTAAATGAAGGTTTACCAAAGTCCAACCATGTTTACCCCACTTATTGGGAACAGGAAAAATTATGTTTTTATCTATTATACAAAACAAAGGTTGTTCTACCTCACTAAGCTTTACACAGCACCTACTTTATTTTATATTATGGGTAACAAATATTTTATTTTTTACCTTAAAACTTGTTTTTTCAAAATGAGGAGCTTGGCTAGTTTCAGGAAATTGCAATGGATATTTTTTAAATTTCGTTTGTTATCATTAATGTATTGCTTTGCAATTGAAAATTAAAAGTAACTTGATAAAAAAAAAACGAGACCTCCTTGCGGAAACCTCGTTTAACCTATGAAACAAAACTACACTTCTACCCCAAAGTGTAATATAATATTTATAACGAAACCTCTTGTGTTTTGTTTGCTCTTTTAGGAAAAAATTTCTTTTTAATTGATTCTGAAAGTAATAACATTACTGGAACCAAAATTAAAGTTAATAAAGTTGCAAATAATAAACCAAAAATCATCGTCCAAGATAATGGACCCCAAAAAGCAACACTATCTCCACCAAAGAAAATATGTGGATTACCTGTTTCAAATAAAGTAACAAAATCTATATTTAAGCCTACTGCTAAAGGTATTAACCCTAACATGGTTGCAGATGCAGTTAAAATTACCGGAGTCATACGTGTTTTACCAGCTTCAATAATTGCTTCTTTTAATTCCATTCCACTTTCTAAAAGTATATCGGTAAATTCAACCAATAATATTCCATTTCTTACCACAATACCAGCCAAGGCTACTATACCAATACCTGTCATTAATATAGAAATATCCATTTTAAAAATAGAGAAACCCAAAAGCACACCAATAATACTAAAAATAATTTCGCTTAAAATAATTACTGGTTTTGAAATAGAATTAAACTGTGTTACTAAAATTAAAAATATTAGACCCAATGAAATTAACATAGCATTACCTAAAAATGCACCTGTTTCTTCTTGTTGCTCTTGCTCTCCTGTCATGTCGGTTGTAACCGATGCTGGTAAATTAAATTTAGCCACAGCTTTTTTAACTTGATCCACCACTTCATTGGCATTAAAGCCTGTTAATACATTTGAACCTAAAGTAACCATTCGCTTTTGGTTTTTGCGTTTAATACCACCATAAGTTTGGCTGTATTTTAATTTAGCTACTGAAGATAAAGGAACAGAACGTAACATACCACCCATGTTCATATCGCGGTAAGTAATTTTTAAATTCATTAATGCATCTATGTTATTTCTTTGGCTTTCATTGTATCGCACTTGAATAGGATAATCATCGTTTGCATCTTTAAATTTAGATACTTCAATACCAAAAATAGCTCCGCGCAAAGCTTGCCCTATTTGAGCCGAAGTAATTCCTTCTCTATTTGCACGTTCTTTATCTACTTCTATTAATATTTCGGGTTTATTGGTAATTAAATCCGATTTTAATTCTTCAATTCCTGGTATTTGTAACGAATCTAAGTAACGCTTTAAGTCTTTAGAAGTAGCAGTTAATTCATCAAAATCGTCTCCAATAATTTCAATATTAACTGGCTTTCCTGTTGGTGGACCATTGCTTTCTTGTTCCACAGTAATTTGCACTCCCGGAATGTCATCTACCACTTTTCTTATTCTATCTAAATATTGTGTAGTTCCTTCGCCATTGCGTTTTCCGAACTCAACAAATGCAACAGTTACTTTTCCTAAGTGCGATTGTGCGCCTGCTTCAAATTGAGTTGGATCGCCTGCACCAATTGCTACATTTGAAATTACCGATTCTACAATTTTATTGCTATCGCCAATCTCTTTGTAAATTCTTTCTTCTACTATTTTGGTTATCGAATCGGTTTTAACTTGATCCGTTCCAATAGGCATTTGAATATAAGTATAAACAAAATTAGGCTCGGCCTGCGGAAAGAAAACAACTTTAGGCGAACGAACTGATACTAAAAAGAAACTAAAAAATAATAAACCAATAGTTCCAACCAATATCCAAATAGGACGGCTTCCTTTTAAACACCAAGTAATTAGTTTACGGTAACCTTCTTGAACACTAGGCCAGGTTTTATTTTGAAATTTACCAATAACTTTATAAAGATAAAAACGGTT
>CAMCEM010000140.1 GCA_945873755.1 Chitinophaga pinensis
AGAAACGCACAACCACCTACAAAAACTATGCAAGCAGCAACAGTTTTAATTAATGAAGGAAGAGGAGTTTCTATTTACGAATCGAACCAAACTTTTAATAATTGGACAAGTTTTGATACAACAGGTTGGAAAACTTGGGCTCCATCATTTAACAGCGATTCAACTTGGGATATAGGTGCTTTGAACAAAAACAGAAGTTTAACCGATCCTTTCGATTATGGTTGGGGTAAATACAACATGACAACACGCGATGTATCGGGCAATAAAATATTTTTAATTGCAATTGACAATGCGCAAAATCCTTTTGGAGCACCAAGTAATTTTAGAAAATTAAGTATTCAAAAAGTTGTTTATGATTCAATGTGGTTATTTACAATAAGTAAATTAGATGGAACTGATAGCAACACAGTTACTATATTGAAAAAGAATTTTCAAGGTAAATTATTTGCTTATTACAATTTAATTACAAATCAAGTAATAGATAGAGAACCAATTCCTGCAAACCAATGGAATTTATTATTTACCCGCTTTAAATCGTTGGTTACACTAGGGCCAAATACAATCATGTATCCTGTTATGGGAGTTTTGCAAAATAACAATACAATGGGTTACAGAGTAACAGGAGCAAATGCCAATGCTGCTAACTACGATACTTTAAACTTTATTTCAAAAATTAGAACAATTGATTGGGATTGGAAAGTAATAACAACTGCCCCAGGTGCTTGGCCTGTTAAAGATACCATGGTGTTTTTTACTAAAGTAGCCAATAGAATTAACAAAATTAAATTTACCGAATACTATGCTGCAACTGATAGACAAATAGTTGTATTTAACAAAACCAGTTACGATGCTTTAAATACAAATAATGTATTAGCAAACAATAACAATGTTACTGTTTATCCTAATCCAGCCAGCGATAAATTAAATATTGAATTTGAAGAAGCAACTAAAAATGTAAGTTTTTCAATTGCTGATTTAAGTGGCAAAACAATTATTAGTTCTAGTTTAATCAACAGCAGTTCTATAGATATTAGCGGATTGAACATTGGAATGTATTTATTAAACATTGGTACCGATAACGGAACTAAAACAGTAAAATTTATTAAGCAATAAGTTTTTAAGGTTGAATAAAATTATAAAAATAGTAAATTCAAATAAGAGCATTGTATTACTTACAATGCTCTTGTTTTGTAACGAAATTACAATTTTAGCACAAACCAATGGCGATACAAGTAAAACCAAAGGATTAAGTGAAATTGTAATTACTGGTCAAATAGGTGAAAGCACATTAAAAAACTCGGTTTTTAAAGTAAAGGTAATCGATTTAAAACGCATTAATTTACAAGGTGCTTATAACTTGCCTTCCTTATTACAAAATGAGTTAAATATAAGAATGAACTACGACCCAATGCTTGGGAATAGTATCAACCTACAAGGTATTTCGGGTCAAAATATAAAAGTAATGATTGATGGTGTGCCAGTAATTGGTAGAGAAGGAGGGAGCATTGATTTAGCTCAAATAAACCTAGCCAATGTAGAAAGAATAGAAATGATTGAAGGCCCAATGGCTGTTAATTTTGGTTCGGATGCAATGGGTGGTGTTATCAATATTATTACAAAAAAAACTGTTAAGAAAAGCACCAAAATTAGTTTTGGAAATTACACTGAATCTATTGGGCAGTTTAATGTAGATGCAAGCTTAAACACAAGCATAAAAAAATTAGGAATTCAAACCAATTTTTTAAGAAATTTCTTTCAAGGATATTCTAATAATACTGATCCAAATTCGCGCACTTCGCTATGGAAACCACGTACTCATTACAATTACGATTTAAATTTATCGTATTTTATTAAAAAAGGAACTATTAGGCTTAACAACAATTATTTTGATGAAAAAATAATTGATAAAGGAGTACCAACAATAAATTCGTTTGAGGCAACAGCTACCGATAAATATTATTATACCAATAGAATTGGCTCGAGTTTGTTAGTTGACTTAAAGTTAAATAGTAAGTGGTCGTTTAATACAATTGTTGCTTTTCAAAATTATAGAAGGGTAAAAAATTCTTTTTTTAAAGATTTAATTTCATCGAACGAAACCATAATAAACGATGCAGATTTACAAGATACCAATACTTTTAATTTGTATATGAGCAGAGGGGTTATTTCAAATTCTAGTATTTCGAAAAAGTATAATTACCAAATTGGTTACGAAGTAAATATTGACGAAGTATTTGGAACTAAAATAAAAAATGGATATGCAGCAATTGGCGATTTTGGTTTATTTGGAACTGCCGAAATAAAACTAAACAAGAACTTATTAATAAGACCAGCCGCAAGGTTTATTTACAATACGCAATTTGCCGCTCCTATTATTCCATCATTTAACTTAAAGTACGATTTTAATACCAAATGGTCGTTAAGAGTTTCATACGCTCGCGGGTTTAGAGCACCTTCGCTTAAAGAACTTCATTTAGCATTTTTAGACCCACAGCATAATATAAGAGGCAACGATAAATTAAAAGCAGAAACAGGAAATAACTTTCAACTTTCATTTACAAACACGCATAAATTATATAAAAATTACACCATGGTTATTGAACCCATGTTTTTTTATAATAAAATTTATAACATGATAGATTTGATTAGATTAAACGCCAACTCTATTGAAGCACAATACAATAATATTAACGATTTTGAAAATTTTGGATTGAATTTAAATACAGGAATAACAAGCAACACCGTTAATATGCAACTAGGTTACTCTTTTAGTTCAAGACAAAATTCGGTGAATGAAAATAAAGGCATTGAAAATTACTTTTACACCCACGAATACAGGTTTAATACTAGCTACACATTTACCAAAAGCGAAACAAGCATCAGTTTGTTTTTTAAATACAATGGACAAATGCAAAACTACCAATACAGTTTAGTTGACAATAAAATTATTTTAGGTTCAATTGATGCTTACAGTTTGCTCGATTGTTCGGTAAACAAATACTTTTTAAAACGTAAATTAAATGTAACTTTGGGTTCAAAAAATGTGTTGAATACCATTAATGTTCAAGCAAATTTAATTTCGGGCCCACATGGAAATGCTAATAATTCAGCTTTAATAGGCATGGGGAGAACATTTTTTTTAACTATGAAAGTTAATTTAAACATACTATCAAAAAAATAAATTATTAAAATAATACAAGTGAGAATAGGAAATAAAATATACAAGTTATTAATTGTTTTAATAGTATTAATATGTGCTTGCGAAAAAGAAGAAGTAAAAATAACTTTACCAGCAAGAGGCAATACCACATTTATGGTTATTGAAAACTTGGGCAAAGATTTTGAAAAACAAGGGTTTTTTAACTTAAAAGACAGCACATTAACTTTAGTAGATATCAATAGTTGGGATTTATGTTTCGATGCTTCGGAATATGGAAGCAGCATTACTATAAATGGTGGAATGGATATGTATGCAGCAAAAACAAATAGCTATAAATTTTTTAAAACCAATAATCCTGATACTTTTAACTATAAATGGGATGCACCTTGCGGATGTATTGACTCATTGGCAATTAATAGCTGGGTACAAAGTTTTGGCAAAGTATATATTTTAGACAGAGGAGGTTATTATACCAAAGACAGGTATATTCAAATAAAATTTATTAGTTTTAATAAGAATAGTTACCAATTTGAATACGCAAGTAACGACAATCCAGATGAAAGATTTTTCATTGAATTACCAAAAAAAGAATTAAAAACCCATGTTTATTTTAGTTTTACAACTAAACAGGCTTTAGATTTTGAACCCAATAAAAACGCATGGGATTTTTGCTTTATAAAATACAGACATGTTTTTTTCGAAACCAATCCAATTACTAAATACGTAGTTAGAGGTATTTTTGTAAATAATACAAAATCGGTAGTGGCTGTTGATAGTAGTAGCTCATTTGAAGCGATAACGCCAACTTATGCAACTAACAATTGCAAATATTCTAATTTGCGCGATGCAATGGGATATGATTGGAAAGTATATAATTTTACAACCGGACAGTATATGGCCAGAACCAATGTAAATTATATGATTAAAGATTGGCACACCAATGAAATTTATAAACTCAGGTTTTTAGATTTTAATAACAATGGCATAAAAGGTACCCCTAAATTTGAGTATTTGTTGCTTAAATAAAACTATCTATTGCACAACTGTTCGTAGTCTTGTGCGCTGGGCAAAAGCGTTGCAGACTACGAATTAATAATGAAAGAAGATTCCGATTCCTATCGGAATGTAACTCGATTAGCTTTCGCCCTTGTTGGTGTTCTTCACCAACAAGTTTTAAGTAAATGCTAATTTTACCAATGGAAATAATAGCGCATTATCCTGATTTTTTTACTGCTACAATTCTTGAATGGAAACATTGTATTAAAGCAAAAAAGCACAAAAAAATAATCCTGTAAAGGCAAATTTATGTTTAATGCCTGAAGAATATGTATTTTCATCTGCTGCATATTATCATTGCATAGAAAAAAACAAATGGAATTTTATTACATATTATAATCAGCAATAATATGTTGTTGGTGAAGAACACCAACAACGGCACAATAATATGTTGTTGGTGAAGAACACCAACAACGGCACAACTTTAATTGGTTGGTGAAAACACCAACCATAGGCAAAAATAACCAATCAACTTTCCAACCAATCAACTAATCAACCATTATCAATTGCATTTCTTACATTACCATGTTGTTTTAGTAATTGTTTGGCTTTGGTTTCGTTAATTTTTAGTTCGTCCATTATCATTTTAATGCCACGGTCAATAAGTTTGTTATTACTCAGTTGCATGTCAACCATTTTATTGCCTTTTACTTTTCCAAGTTTTATCATAAGGCTGGTGCTAATCATATTTAGAACCAATTTTTGTGCAGTTCCTGCTTTCATGCGGGTGCTACCTGTTACAAACTCTGGGCCTACCACTACTTCTATAGGAAATTGAGCCTCGGCAGCAATTGCACTGTTTTTATTACATACTATACAAGCGGTTTTGTTTCCATTTTTATTGGCTTTTTGCAATGCACCCAACACATAAGGAGTGGAGCCACTTGCTGCTATACCAATTACAAAATCATTTGGAGTTATTTTATAATTTAACAAGTCATTCCAACCTTGTTCCAAATCGTCTTCTGCAAATTCTACCGCTTTTCTTATGGCATTGTCGCCTCCGGCAATAATACCTACAACTAGGCCATGTGGTACTCCAAAAGTGGGTGGGCATTCGCTGGCATCAACTATTCCCAATCGGCCGCTGGTTCCAGCTCCTAAGTAAAATAAACGTCCCCCATTTTTCATTTGTTTAAAAGCCTCGTTTACCACTTTTTTTATTTTAGGCAATACTTTTTTTATAGCCAAAGGTACTGTTTGGTCTTGTTCGTTTATACTTTTTAACAATTCGTCAGTACTCATTTTTTCTAAATGATGGTATAACGAGCTTTGTTCGGTAGTTCTATTTGCTTTATTTGTCATTATTAAAATTAAAACTTTTTAAGGCAATTTTGCTTTCTATATTTGCGCAGCAAATTAAATAAATATTACATGAATAACAGTTGGCAAAAATGGCAACCTTTTATATACGGATTATTATTAGGAATTGGAATAGTATTAGGTATGGTTTTAAAACCAAAAAACAGTTACAATTTAGTTGGTTCTCAAAATAAATTCAATGAACTTTTAGGTATTATTCAAAGTGAATATGTGGATACAGTAAATTTAGAAGAAATAGAATCTACTACTTTTAACGATTTGTTAAATAAACTTGATCCACATTCGGTTTATATTCCAGCTAAAGATTTAAAAACTGTTAACGAACCATTAGATGGAAATTTTGAAGGAATAGGAGTGGAGTTTAATATTGTTAATGATACCATAATGGTTGTAAGTGCAATTAGTGGTGGTCCTTCAGCCGATTTAGGAATTCAAAGTGGTGATAGAATAATAAAAGCGGATACAACCAATTTGGCTGGTGTTAAAATTACAAACGATGATGTAATAAAAGCTTTAAAAGGTAAAAAAGGAACCCAGGTTATGGTTTCTATTTACCGACCTTCTTCAAAACAAACTATTGAGTATAATATAACAAGAAATACCATTCCTATTTATAGTGTTGATGCTAGTTTTATGTTAAATAGCAATACTGGTTATTTAAAAATTAGTCGTTTTGGTGCTACTACTCACCAAGAATTTGTAGAAGCAATAACAAATCTTAAAAAACAAAGTATGCAAAACCTGATACTTGATTTGAGAGGGAATCCTGGTGGATATTTAAAAGCGGCAACTGATATTGTAGATGAACTTTTGGATGATGGTAAAATGATTGTATACACAGAAGGAAGAGCAAAACCAAGACAAAGTTATAAAACCGAAAAGAATGGTTTGTTCGAAGAAGGTAAATTGGCTGTATTAATTGACGAAGGTTCTGCTAGTGCAAGTGAAATAGTAAGTGGTGCTATACAAGATTGGGACAGAGGATTGGTAATAGGCAGAAGAAGTTTTGGAAAAGGATTGGTGCAAGAACCTTTTGAGTTAAGCGATGGCAGTGCAATTAGGTTAACAATAGCTCGATACTTTACACCAAGTGGCAGGTGTATACAAAAAAAATACAATGAAGGTTATGCACACTACGAAGAAGATATTTATAACCGATTAGAAAATGGGGAACTAGAAAGCGATTTTTTTAGTGCAATAAACGATACAACAAAGTATTTTACAAAAATTAAAAACCGAGTTGTTTACAGTGGTGGCGGTATTTCGCCTGATTTTAAAGTAGCCATTGATACAACATTTAACTCTAAATTTTTAACTCAAATTGCTGCGGTAGGTTTAATAAATAAAATGGCTTATCAGTATGTTGATTTAAATAGAAAAAAGTTAAAAGATTTTAAAAGTATTGATGATTTTATTGCCAATTTTAATGTAGATAATTCATTGTTTAATGAGTTGGTAGCTTTGGCTGAAACCGAAAAAATAAATAAACCTAGTTTACAAGAATTAGCCCGGTCCGAAAATTTTATAAAACTACAACTAAAAGCAATTATTGCTCGCCAATTATGGCGCGATGGTGGCTATTTTAAAGTTACGAGTATAAAAGATAGAACAGTTCAAAAAGCTATTTTAGAGTTGAAAAACCTAAACTAAGTTGAAGTAACAACAGTAAATTTTTTATATAAAATTAACCAAGCTATTAAACAACCTATGGTGTTTGCTACCATGTCCATATAATCGAACGAGCGGTTTGGGAAAACTGTGGCTTGTAATATTTCAATTATAACCCCAAAAACAACTCCTATTAATACTGCGGGTAATAACAATTTATTAATTTTCACTTGGGCGTATTTTTTTTTATAGGCTATTGCTATTAAATAAGTTTCAGTTCCAAAAAGTATTAAATGAGCTAATTTATCAATTCTAATTAAGCTATCAAATTCAATATGTGGCAAGTTTTTACCGTTCATTCCGCATAAAAAAGTTACTATTATTGCCCACAAATAGGCATATTTATAAAGTTTTAAATGCTCAAAAATCAT